>JAGTJU010000002.1:314602-629205 GCA_022184915.1 Myxococcales bacterium
CACGGGGCGGTACTCGTACGACGTGAAGTACTCGGTTGCCAGCCCCACCGCCTCACCGCTCACGAGACCCACCCCCACCACGGCGAAGAGCTGCCAGGGCAGCGGGCTCCCGAAGACGAGGAGGGCCGTGCCTCCCAGGCAAAGGAACGCTGCCAGGAAGATGCTTCGCCGCAGCGCCCACATGAGCTGCTTCATGCCCGCTTCGGGGCGCGTCCGGACGGCGCCGATCGCCGCAACGGAACCCAAGATGCCGATGGCCGCCACGGTCATCGGGAACCAAGCGAGCCGTTGCTGCCACAGCTGGGCGCTGATGCTCGCCTCCGCAGCCCGGGTGAGGCCCAGTGCCACGGCGCCCGGTACGACCAGCGTGAGAGCTGCGACGAGGCTTCCCACGTACGACTCGAACAGATCAGCACCCATGCCCGCCACATCACCAACGTTGTCGCCCACGTTGTCCGCGATTACGGCGGGGTTGCGGGCGTCGTCTTCAGGCAGATCGGACTCGACCTTGCCCACGAGATCCGCGCCCACGTCCGCCGCTTTGGTGAAGATGCCCCCGCCCACGCGGCCAAAGAGCGCAATGGTGGACGCACCGAACGCAAAGCTAGCCAGCACACCCGTGTGCTGGAAGACCATCCAGAAAACCGTCACACCCAGAAGCCCAAACCCCACGACCACGAATCCCATCACCGAGCCGGTCGCAAAGGCCACGCGAAGCCCTTCGTTGAGGGTGCGATCGCAGGCGTTGGCGGTGCGTGTGTTGCCTTGGACGGCGACGTTCATCCCGATGAAGCCCGCAAGGCCCGATGCTGCGGCGCCCGCGAGGTAGGCCAGCGCCCGCCAGGGCCCTGGCGGAAGCGGCGCATCGGGGCTGCGACGGGCGGCCTCCGCAAGCCCCGGGCTTTGCAAGACATCGTAGTCGATGAGGGCCCCGAGCAGCGCCGCCACCCCCAGCGCGAAGAGCGACAAGACGGAGTATTCCCGGCGTAAAAACGCCATGGCGCCTTGCTGGATCAGGAGCCCAATCTCCACGACGAGTCCCTCTCCGCGGGGCTTGCGCAGCAACCAACGTGTGGTCAGCGCCGCCGCCGACAATCCGACGAGACCGCTCGAGATGACGAGGACGTTCTGCATGGTCACCGGGCTTTCTTTCGGGGTGAGGTTCTGCTGTGCGAAAGCAAGTCTCAGGCCAATGCGCGAGTGCCTGACACACGTCCGAGGTGGCAGCCGCCGCGGCCCCCTGCGAAGGGACCGTCGTACGTGGTACCTCTTCTAGGTGGGTTCGAAAGTCGTGTCTGCGGAGGGGCCCCCCGGGGAGAGCCAACCAGGGGAGGGATCCGACGCCTCGCCCAACAGGTCGGCCATTTTGGACGCGCAAAGGCAGCGGCTGGCCACCATCCTGACGCAAGCCCCTGCTCCGGTCAGTGTGCACGCAGGGCCAGAGCACGTGTTCACCTTCGTGAACGCAGCGTTCGAGGGCTTGGCCGGACGCCCCCTCCTGGGCCGAACGATGCACGAGGCGTTTCCCGAGTGCAAAGGGCAGCCGAACTTGTCGATGCTGCACGAGGCGTACGAGATGGGCATGCCCCTCGAGGGGAAAGAGGTCCCGCTCGAGCTCACCCATCCCGATGGTCGCAGGGAATCGCTCTACTTGAACCTGAGCTATCAACCTCTTCGCGACGCCCAGGGACAGGTCGACGCGGTGGTGAGCTTCGCGATGGACGTCACCGCGCAGGTGCAGGCGCGGCGACACGCCGAGGCTCTTGCGATGGCCCTGCAGGAGAGCGATGCCCGCTACCGGGCATTCGTCGCACAAAGTACCGAGGGCATATGGCGGGTCGAAGTGGACGAACCCATCGTTGTCGCCCTCCCCGAACGCGAACAGATCGAACTCATCTTCGCGCGGGGCTACTTCGCCGAATGCAACGACGCCATGGCGCGCATGTATGGATACGATCGTGCGGAGGCGCTCATCGGGAAACGGCTGCGCGACCTGCTCGTGCCCGATGACCCTCGGAACCATGAATATCTGGCGACGTTCATCCGCGCGGGGTACCGCCTCGAGGGGGGCGAGTCGCACGAAGTGGACAAGGACGGTCGTCCGCACGTCTTCGAGAACGCGCTGGTGGGCATCGTGGAAAACGGGCGACTGCTTCGGGCATGGGGCACGCAGCGGGACGTGACGGCGCAGGTCGAATCGCGCCACCGGGCGGAGGCGGCCAGCCGAACGAAGGACGAGTTCTTCGCGATGCTGGGTCACGAGCTGCGTAACCCTTTGTCACCCATCTTGACTGCGCTCGAGCTGATGCGGCTGCGCAGTCCCAACGCCTTTTCGAAGGAGCGCGCGATCATCGAAAGGCAAGTCAAGCACGTCGTTCGGCTCGTGGACGATCTGCTCGACGTCTCGCGCATCACCCGGGGAAAAATCTCGCTCGAACGGAAGGTGTTGGACTTGGCGGATGTGGTCGCGAGCGCGGTCGAGCTCGCAAGTCCACTTCTCGAACAGCGGGCTCATCGCCTTTCCGTAGAGGTCGCGCACGGCTTGTTCGTCGATGGCGACGGCATGCGCCTCGGTCAAGTGTTCGCGAACCTGCTCACGAACGCAGCCAAGTACACGCCCAGCGGAGGCGACATCACGGTGACGGGGGAGCGCCGGGGCGAGTGGGCGTGCGTCACGGTCGCGGATTCCGGCATAGGAATCCATCCCGATATCCTGCCCCGCGTGTTCGACCTGTTCGTGCAAGAAAGGCAGTCGTTGGATCGCTCTGAAGGGGGCCTGGGCTTGGGTTTGGCGATCGTGCGCTCCCTCGTGTCCCTGCATGGGGGCTTCGTCGAAGCGGCGAGCCCCGGTCTTGGGCAGGGCAGCGCGTTCGTGGTCACTCTGCCTTCGGCGCCCGCCGAGGGACGAGGTGTTGCGCCTCCCCTTTCCCTCACACGGGGGCGCCGGGGCGCGCACTACAGGGTCCTCGTGGTCGATGACAACGAAGACGCGGCGGCCATGCTCGCGGATGGCCTTGGCCTCAGTGGACACGAGGTGCAGGTCGCTCACGATGGTCCCTCCGCGCTCAGCTTGGCGAAGTCTTTTCGCCCCGAGCTGGGCCTGCTCGACATCGGCTTGCCCGTGATGGACGGCTATGAACTCGCGCGCTTGCTGCGCGCCGATCCCACGCTGCGTGACATGCGTCTCGTGGCTGTGACCGGATATGGGCAAGCCAAAGACCGCAGTGCTGCCGTGACGGCGGGCTTCGACGACCATGTGGTCAAGCCCGTCGACCTTGCCAGATTGGAGCTTCGGCTTGCCGCCCTGATGGACCGCTTTGCCGAGGCGCCAGAGGACGAGACCTCCGGTGGTTGAGCAAGCCCTCACGTGGCACCGCTCGTGCATCGGTCAAGGCCGCCGGAGGCACGGAGGAGGCGATGGCTGCGAGGGTCGTATTTGGGGTCATGTTGGCGTCCGCAGGTTTGTGGCTCTCGTCTGAGGCCTGGCCGGAGCCGGGCGGTTTGACTCTTCCCGCGGACGCCGCACCCTCAGGGACCTGTCCCCTCACTGACCAACGCTGGAACCTCGTCGAGCTCGCCGAGCGCCCCGTGGGCCCCGCTGTGGCGGCAGGCCCACCGGTCCAGGTTCTGCTCGAAGCCGACAGCGAGCGGGTGGGTGGGTTCGGGGGCTGTAACCCCTTCGAGGGACGTTACGAACGGGGTACCCATGGTGAGCTGCACTTCCACGGCTTGGTTGTTTCGCTCATGGTTTGTGCGTCCAGCCCTGATGAAGAGGCGTTTCTCCGTGCCCTCGCGCACAGCGACCGCTTCGATCTAGAGGGCGGGCGCTTGACCCTCTGGGGTGCCGACGGTGCTCCCCTGGCGAGGTTTGTCGCCGCAGAGTGAACGCGGCTTCAGACCTGCCGCAGGATCGCGTGCACCAATCCGTTGACCAGGGTGATGATGCCGGCCGAGAGCCACAAGGGCTTCGCACTTTTCAGTTCAAAGTCCTTGATCAAGAGGTCCGTGACCCACAGCAGAACCACGTTGATGAGCAGGGGATAAACCAAAAAAAGAAGCCCGAAGGACAGCAGCGCTGGCAAAACCAGGAGCGCCGCGATCAACCACCCGCCCAAGACGTTGAGCAGGCTGAAGACGACGGCTACGATGAGCGCCGTTCTCTTTCTCTCGACCCGGACACCCGGCAGGAGCATCTCGAGCAGCAACACCGTGGCCGCCAGCGCACCCAAACGAATCAACGTGTCCATGCGGGGAGTCTAGCAGGGCGCGCGGGTCCCCGACAAAGCGTTCGAGGCGCGAGGAGGTCCCGGTGCGCTCGCGAGCGGAGGCGGTTCTGCAAATGGTCGAAATTCGGATGGTCATACCGGCATGAACGCCGCCGACCACTTGAATAGGGCCTGGAGGGGGGGCCTCGGAGTGGGCGGTGCTCTCTGGGAAGGTGTTTTCTTTGACCCAAGTTGTTCCTGTTCGCGTTAATGTGACGCTGTGAACAAGGCGGTACCAAGCGCATCTGCAGTCGGGGAAACTGACCTCGACGAAAAGGTTCGTGCGTACATGATGGCGGCTGTGAGCACGCTTCGGGGTGGACAGTCGGAAGTGTTGGACGCAATCGAGCGCATAGCTGCGTTCATGAAGCGGCATGCCCCCGATAGAATGCTTCCAACCCAGCTGTTGGCCGTGAGGAAGTACTTGCGGAGCAAGCGCCGCGGCGCCAATCTGGAGGCCGTTTGGTCGTGGACAGACGAGGAGATAGAGATTCAGAAGAATCTCGAGCCTACGAAGTCGCTCTACGAAGAGGCCGCAAAGGTCCAGGCGAACTTCAGGAAGGCGAACCCCGACTACCACCTAATCTTGTCACCGGTGCGCAGCTTGGAAAGGCAAATTCGGCTGTGGGGCAAGAACACCACGGTAGGGAAGGCGGGGGCCAAGCTGTTGGTGGACATGAAATCGGCTCTTTCCGAAGACGATTACCCAGCCAAGCCAGATGACGGAGAGTCGGTATGGATTTTTTCCGAGGCGCTTCGAACGCAGGCAGTGGCGCCCGAGCCCACGAGCGCCGCGCCTGGAACGTCCGACCACGGTCGCGGCAAAGCGGTAGATTTCGTGGTGATGAAAGGCGCAGCCATCGTTGCTCCCATCCGCTCATCTGCTGTCCACTCGATTTGGAAGAAAGATGGCTGGGAAGACAAACTAATCGCGGCGTGCGCTGGGACGAAGCTGGTAGGTCCTCTCAAGCACCCCTACGAGTCTTCGCACTGGTGGCTAAAGTGAGTGGTAAAGCCTTGCGGTGTTTCTTTAATGTCGCTTCCGTGGCAGCGCTCGCGTGTTGTTGGTCCTGGACGCTTCAAGGTTGCAAGAAGTCTCTGAACGACCCGGCATCAACCAGGTCCCCGCGAATGACCCCGGCTCTCGGGCCCGGTCGCGCGGTCGAACCTCCGGAATGGACGCAAGCCCCTGACCTTTCATCCTTGCCGAATGAGGGGCAGAAGAGCCAGAGCAATTCGAGTGAGCGGGATTCCTTGCAGCCAATCGGGACATCAGCTTTCTTAGCGCCCGAAGGGGATGCGCGCGCTATGGGTTTGGCGCATTTCCAGGACACGACGGCAGGGCTACGGGTTACCGTCGCCATCCAGGGGCTCGAACCCGGAATCTACTTCCTCCGTGCCGATGAGTTCTTCTACGGTCCTCGCGAAGGGGATACCTGCTCTGACTCTCGAAAGATAAAAGAGATCGGTGGTCAGCCCGTCGTTTGGCTGCTGGGCCCACTCAAGGCGGACAGAGACGGCGTAGCGCGCCTGGATAGGCTCTACGCTGGAATCGGTCACGATGGGCACCCCTACAGCGCGCCTGCGCAGGCTGTCTACAGCCGAAAAGGCCGTTTCGTAAGCGTCAAAATGAAGGAGTTTCGACTTGCTGGAAGAAAGCTCACCCTGCACAAGTGGAACGCTGACCAGAAGTCTTCCCCAAGTAACACGATCTCGTGCGCAATCCTCCACTTTGACCGCACGTTCGGCGAAGCCACTTTCAAATCTCTGCCTGGGCAGGACATCGAGGGGACCGCGTATTTCGAGCAAGGGGAAGACAACCGTGCCATGCTCGAATTGGAGCTTTCGAGGTTGAAGGCTGGGAAGTATCGGTTGGTTGTCCACGAGTTTTCCGATTGCGACAATGTCACGGGCGCCGGGGTGGGCGAACCGTATCAGCCGGAGAATTCTCAGCTAATTTCAGAACCCAATTATAGCTGGCCCTTGAAACAGGGTGATCTGGGAACCTTCTCAGTTGGTGAAGAGGGAACCCTCAAACAGAAGAAGATTTTTCAGCATCCGCTCACGAGCGGCAGCCCGCACATCATTCGCGGTCGCGCCATCGTCGTAGAGAGGCTCGCTGATGCTCCCCACGGGGAAGCCACACGCGTCGGCTGTGGTATTGTCACTGGCTTCTAGGGAAAGACTCCGCTCGACGGTCAAGCCGTTCGTCGCGCGCACGGACGTGTGAAGGGCGTCGGCCTTCGGCGGCACATGGAAGGGCGGGCCACCCCACCCCCACGCGCTAGAGCGTCGAGCCAATGTTGATCGCAGCCACAATCTGCAGCCAAGTCCCCTCGGCGTTTCGATGAACGTCGGGCAATTGCGCTCTCATTCTGCGCGCGGGATCACAAATGGGGCTTCGACGGACCGGTCTCAGCTCGTAGGATAGGAGAATGCTTCCGAAAGTTGCGGGACGCCGCAGTCTGCTCAAACAGTCCGTCGCGGGACTTGCCACCCTTTCGCTCGGCGCCCGCCGCACCCACGCTGCCCCGCCGCCGCCAGGTCGCCTGTTTCTGGGCACGCTCGTCGAGCCCGCGCACATGTACGAAACGGGGATCGCGAAGGCCCTGGACGAAATGCAATCGCTCGTGGGCATCAACGCCGTGATGACCTTCACGCATACGCATACATCCCGACAGTACCGCCCCCAGCACGCACCACAGCGGGATGAGGCCGGTCGGCCGCTCACGGAGGTCTGGGTCAAAACCAACCCCAAGTACTACGCAAGCCCTGCTCTTCAGGGCAAAGACCCACAGGCGCTTTATGCGGACCGCGACATTCTCGACGAGATGCTTGCGGAGGCGAAGCCGCGAGGGATGCAAGTGTATGCGCGCATTTTGGAGCCTTACGTCATCACGGGCGCGATCCCGGGGTTCGAGGCGTTCGCGCAGGTCGACCTCCATGGAAAGAAGACGAATCAGGTTTGCTTCAACAAGCCAGGGTACATTCGGTACTGGCGTTCCGTCGTCGAGGATCTCGTGCGCGGCCATCCGGAGCTCGATGGGTTCAAGTTCGGCCAGGAACGTGCTGCGCCGCTGTTGGGCGCGCTCGGCAAAGACGCGCCGGGGACCTGTTTTTGCCCTGACTGTCTGGCCATCGCCCGCCGCAAGCACATCGATGTCAAGAAGGCCAAGGCGGGGCTCGAAGCCCTTCAGGCGCTCGGTCGTCAGATCCGCGAAGGCCGCCGGCCCGTGGACGGAAACTTCGTTACGTTTCTGCGCGTCCTGACCACATACCCCGAAGTGCTCGCGTGGGAGCGCATGTGGATGGAGTCTCGCGAGGAGCAGCGCCGCCGCATCTATGCCCAGATCAAGCGACTCAACCCGAAGGTTCAAGTGGGATGGCACGTGGACCATGGCATGACCTGGGACCTCTTCATGAGGGCTTCGTGGGACTATGCCGACATGGCTCAGCATGCCGATTGGCTGAGCGTGGCCGTGTACTTCGACAGCATGGGACGCCGCTCGCAAGGTCACTTCGAGCGCAACTACCAGAAGATCTTGTTTGGCGATGCACCCGAGTCTTTGTCCTACCCCATGTATCTCAGCATGCTGGGCTATGACCCCAAGGTCGAGCCAACGCTCGAGCAGCACCGCAAACATGATACCGCCTTCACCTCAGACTACGTGTACCGCGAGAGCCTCCGCGCCGTGCAGGCGGTAGGGGGGAAAGCCAAGGTCTACGTCCGTCCCGGCTTCGACATGCCCGGGTACGACTGCGACGTTCAACCCAAGCAAGCCTACGATGCCGCCCACAAAGCGCTCGAGGCCGGGGCCGATGGGCTGTGGTGCGGTCGCGAGTGGAAGGAGCTACAACCCAAGAACGCTCAGGCGTTCGGCGACGCCGTCCGCGACTGGCTCAAGACGCGCGCGTGACGAAGGGGGCTCTTCCCAACGCGCTCAGGGAAGCACAGCTCGAAAAATGCTGCTTGCTCCAGCGGTGTCTTCGAAAAGACCCGCTACGACTTTCCCATCATGCGACACCCCTCCCAACCAGGCAACCTTCCCCGGAGGTAAGGTTACGTTCGCTCCCTCAAGTGCTGCCTTGATCGAGATCGCGGCTCTACCTCGCACCAGCAGTGACGGAACCCTTTCGAGATCACCCACCAAAACGTCACCGCTGGCGCTGCAGCCTGCCAGATTAGACCAGTTTCCCGGCAGTTTCTCGATACTTGCAGCTGACCATCGAATGAGTTCAGCTCCGGCAACACCACCGAATCCGTAGACAACACTGGCATCGTTGTTGGCTAAAGTCGCAGCGCCACCAGGCCAGAGAACTTCGACCTTGTTGGCTGCCCAATCCCAGCGAATAGCACTGCCATTTGATTGAGTTCCGACGGCGTACCGGCCGTCTCCGGACAAGCGGGCCAGCTCGCTGCCCGGGAGCTCTCGAAAGGAATCTTCCTCCCGGTTCCACACCCGCGGAACCTCATTTGTTTTTCCGAGAACCCGCAGAGCGTCGGACGAAATGTGGTTCAGGTAAGTAGGGATGCCCTGACACGAGAAACAATCCGGACCGCAGCGACAGTCTACGAGTCCTGTCCCTCGTATCCAAAGGCCGAAGAAGCTTGCGAGTACCGCGCCGTCGGCGCTGGCCCCTCGGGGTATGTCGGCCTGTTCGTCGAAATTGGGCAGCTTTTCTAGTGCGCCGGTCTTGGACCAGCGAAGAGTCGGTCCGTTTCCGTACCCAAACAGAACTTGACCGTCGCCCGAAATCACCACGTGCTCCAGTGGGGAAGCATTGCCTGCCGTGGGAATGATTGAAAACGTTGGACATTCCTTTCGACATGAACCGTTGTCGCACTTGACGAACCCTCGAACGCCGTCGCACGCGGAAATGCAGTTTCCAGAGACACAGGATACGACGGTGCCTTCCTGCATGATGGAACACTGTTGTAGCTCCCATCTACCCGAAGCGTTGCATACCTCTCGAGTACCGTTAACTACGCTGCACCGAGGCGGCATGCCGGGGCTGCACTCGGGAAAGCATTGGCCGTTTGCAGTGTTGCAGCCGTGTGTGCATGGCACGACCTTGTTCAGGGACAAACACCCGTTGGCCAGGCTACAATCCGTCGAACTGCTACCATCGCATCGTACCCCTACGCTTCCTCCGCACTCTTGTGGTGAAGTCGGGCATGACGGGCACACTGCCCGATTCGTCGTCTCTGTGACGCACCCGCGTCCTCCTGGGCAGACCTGCGGCTGAGTCGCTTCTCCTTCGCTTCCACACAGAACGAGTTCTCCAGTGGCGCTGCATGTGGTCGTGCCGGGCTCGCAGGTGCCCACGCACGTTCCGCTTCGGCAGACACCGTTGCAGGTGGTTTCCGCGCCCCACTCGCCATCGACGCATGCCTGTCGCGTCCGGTCTCCACTGCATGTGGATTCACCTGCGCTGCAGGTCGGTTGAGACGCGTCATCCTCCACGGGGCCTCTCGCGTCTCCAGTATCGACGGCGCTACTGTCCAAACGAGGGTTACCGGGGGACCCGTCAGGGTTGGATGGTACGAAGTCGCTCTGTCCCGCCCTGGCACAACCAGCGTCCAGCAGTCGGCGCAGGACCACCGCCTTGCCGGCGTTGCCCTGAATAGAGATGGGCGTGATGCGGACTTCTACAGATTCCCCTTTGCGGTATTCGGCAAAGTCGAGTTCGATTGGGACACGAGGGCACGTCGCTTGAACCCGCACATCGGAACTCTTGAGAACTTCATTTCGCCAAACCGACAGCAAGAAGTGTGATAGCTGAGTCTCCGGAATCTCTACACTTGAACAGTCGATCTCCAAGTAGAGTGTGTTTGGGCGGCAGGATTCCTTCGAGACGCATCCAGCCCACCACATCAGAAGGAGCGCGAAAACAGGCACGACAATTCCATGCACTGCGAGCGGATCCCGATTAGGGGCCAACTGGAATGGTCTGTTCGACATTCGGATACTCCTTGCCTCCAGCCAAAAGGAACGCAGTCGCAACCCCACCGGCGACAGCTGCCGCGCCCACCCACCACCAGTAGTGCGAACGATCGCTCCGATTGTCTGCTGACGACTCCGGGGTTGAGGGGGGGCCGCCGCTCTCAGGAGTCGGTGAAGCGGACACGTCCTCCGCTGACTTCGGCGCGAGATTGATGGCGAGCGTAGTGGGGCTGCCGGTCCTCAACTCGACGTCGTGGACAGCATCGTTGAAGCCGTCGTGTGAAACTCGCACGGTCAGAAGGCCAGGCGGGAGGTAAAGATTGCCAGTAGAGGGGAGCTGGCCTGCGTATTTCGTACCTGCAGTCACGTTTGCACCCGCCGGAGTGCCCTCGACAGCAAGAACAGCCAAGTGTCTTCTAGCTTCGTCCAGCGACTCTTCCAGGGTTTGACGATACCGAGAAACCCATTCGTCTGAACGCGCTTCCAGCGCGACTGCAAGAAACTCCTCTGCGGATGTCCAATTTGAAAGCGCAAGCTGACACAGGCCTACCTGCGCCGAGGCCCTGGGTGTGTGTGACATCCGATACGCCGCCTCGAATTTCGCAAGAGCTTTGACATTGTCCCCTTGCCTACGGAGTTCCACCCCCTGGCGAATCAAGATTTCGGCTGGGTCGCAGTACGCATCCCGGGGAACGACTAGGAGAGCTGCGAACAAAGACGTGAGACCGAGGATTATGTTGCCTGGAATGCGACGCATGCTGGATCACGCCTTGATGTGGGCACGGCAAAATACCAAAATTTGCGTGTGGCGTCCGGAGTTTCTCTACCGCACCTCCCGCCGTCCTACCCCTGCGGGCCGGCCACGGCCCACAGTGGCGCACAAGGCTTCCTCCTCGCCCCGTCGGGAAACATCTCCCCGTTTCATGACGCGGAGCGACCTCTTCGGGGCCCGCGATGTGACCCTCAAGCATCGGTCTCGGCGTATGCCTGAACAGTTGACACCCCTCAACCCAAGCTGCCCAGGTTGGGGCACCCGCGCCTGCGACGAATCCTGGACGACAATCCTATGGGATCTGGGCGGCAGTTCGGTTACTTAAGTGACACATGGCGCTTTACCCCGGCATCGAAAGTGAAACCCGCGTTCCGCTCGCCGCCCTTCGGAAGCTCGTCACGGAGATCTTCTCGGCCGCTGGCATGTCCGCAGAGGACGCGGCGTCGCTGTCCGACTCGCTCGTCTTCGCAGATCTCTATGGCGTGCACTCGCACGGTACATTGCGCGTGCCGGAGTACGTCGATAAGGTCACGATCAAGGGCGTCAATCCGCGCGGAAAGCCACGCGTCGTGAAGGACGTGGGTGCCATCGCGGTCGTCGACGGCGACAACAGCATGGGGGCGATCGGTGGCGCGTTCGCCATGCGGCTGGCCATCGAGAAGGCTCGTGCGCTCGGTGTGGGCGTCGTGGCGGTACGAGGCAGCAATCACTGCGGCGCCATGGACTACTTCACCCGCATGGCCGTGGAATCCGACATGGTCGGGTTTGCGACCACGAACGCTTTGCCCACCATGGCTCCCTGGGGGGGCACCGCGAAGATTCTGGGCATCAACCCGCTTTCGATCGGTGTGCCAGCGGGACGCGAGCATCCGCTGGTGCTGGACGCGGCGTTCTCGGCGTCTTCCCACGGAAAGATTCGCGTGTACCACCAGAAGCGACAACCCCTGCCGGAGGGTTGGGCCTTCGATCGGGATGGCGTTCCCACCACGGACACGGCCGCCGCCATCGAAGGCTTGCTGCAACCCATTGGCCAGTACAAGGGGACCGGCCTTGCCCTGATGATGGGGGTCTTGTCTTCGCTGCTCTCCGGTGCGGCTCTCGGGACGGAGCTTGGCAACATGGTGGACGGTCCCACCGCGGGCCTGGATGGCCACTTCTTCATGGCGCTCAACGTGGGAGCGTTCGAGGACCTCGCCCGGTTCAAGGAGCGGGTAGATGGTGTGGTCCAGCAAATCGAGACCAGCCGACCCGCCACGGGACAGGATCGGATCTACGCGCCCGGTGGCGTGGAAGCCGCCATTGCTCAGCATTACCGTGCCGAGGGCATTGCGCTCAACGACGAGACGCTCGGGGGCCTCGTGGCGTTGGCGCGAAGGTTCGGGCTTGCCCTGCCGGCCGGCCTCTCGTGAGCGTTCCCTTTCTCCAAAGCCGCTGAGCCAGCGTCATGGCCATCTTGCCGTCCACGTTGCGCAGCTCGACTCTGGGTCAGGATCCGAGTGGCTTGCGGTTCGTTTCGGTCGAAACCACCGCGCTCGGCGGGCGGGGCCAGGCCTGCTTTTTCGTGCCCGATGCGGAGCGGCCTTTGCCCCTCGTGATCCTGCTTCACGGGGCCTACGGATCGTGTTGGGACTGGGCCACACGGGGGGGCGTGCACGTGGCGGCGGCGCGGGCGATGGGCCGTGGCGCCTTGCCGCCCATGGTTTTGGCGATGCCCGGCGACGGAGGCGCGGGAGCGAGCACGGGGTACTTCCGGCAAGAACATGCCGATTTCGAGGCGTGGGTCATGGACGAGCTCGAGTCCCTGTGCGCCTTCATTTGTCCGCAGGTGCGTGGCACGGAGAGGTTCATCGCCGGGTACTCCATGGGAGGCTTCGGGGCTTTGCGCCTGGCGGCCAAATACGAGGGGCACTGGAACGCGGTCGCCGCGCATTCGTCCGTCACGGCGCTTTCGGACCTGCCGCCGTTTTTGGACGCGGCCTCTTGCGCCCCAATGCCCCTCGATCCTCGTGACGCCGACGTTTGGCCCTGGTTGGAGGCGGCCGGCCCTCGTTTGCCTCCCTTGCGTTTCGACTGCGGCCGGGATGATCCGCTGCTGGCCGCGAACCGGGCGCTTTCGGACAAGCTTCGCGTCACGCGCATTCCTCATACCTTCGAGGTTCACCCCGGAGGCCACGATTTCGATTATTGGTCTGAACGCATCCCCGATACGCTCAGCTTCTTCGCCACACACACGAAAGGGCCCTCTCGATGAATCGCAAGGATGCCACGGTTCTCGAGCCGCCCCGGAAGTTCTCGGGCATGGTCCGGCACTGGGGCCCGGGCCTCGTGCTCACGGCCTCGGTGGTGGGCTCGGGGGAGGTGATCGGGGTGCCGGCCTTGGGCGCCCAGGCAGGTTTCGCGGTGCTGTGGCTCGTCCTGGTGAGCTGCGTGGTGAAGCTGCCGCTTCAGATCACCATCGGCCGCCAGGCCATTCAGACGGGGCGCACCACCTTGCAGCTGATTGATGATGTTCCCGGACCGCGCTGGGGCGCTTCCTGGTTCATCTGGTGTTTCTTCGCCACGCTGGTGCTCGCGAACCTGCAACAGGGGGCGATGATCGCGGGCTGTGGCCAGGTGCTCACCTTGCTCGTGCCCGGCATCGACCCCAGGGTGTGGGCTGGTGCTTTGGTCGCCTTGACCATCGCACTCTTGGTGCTGGGCAGCTACGGGCTGCTCGAGCGCTTGTCGACCATCCTGGTGGTCAGCTTCACCTTGGCCACCGTGGTGTGCGTGGGGTTTTTGCAGACGACGGACTACCACATGGCGCCGCTCGAGGTGCTGGGAGGGCTCCGGCCGCGGCTGTCACGCGAATACGTGGGCCTGGCGTTGGGCGTGTTCGCCGTCACGGGCATCGGAACGACCGAGATCGTGCAGTATCCCTACTGGTGCCTCGATAAAGGCTACGGCCGTCATGCAGGCGTGTTCGATGGCTCTGAAGCCTGGTACCGGCGCGCCCGCGGCTGGATTCGCGTCATGCATGCCGACGCGGCTCTCTCGATGGTGGTCTACACCCTCATCACGGTGGCTTTCTACAGCTTGGGCGCTTCGGTGTTGCACCGGCTGGGTGAACGGCCCGAGGGCATGTCCATGATCGCCACGTTGTCACGCATGTACACGGAGACCTTGGGCGTCTGGGCCTTCGCCGTGTTCGTGATGGGCGCGTTTTTCGCGCTCTACTCGACGTTGCTGGTCAGCGTGGCGGGCAACACCGTCATGTATCTCGACGCGCTGTCGCTCATGGGCCTGCGCCGTCTGCAACAGCCGGCGGTCAGGGAGCGCTGGCGGCGTGCGTTCGTCATCTTGCTGCCTCTCGTTCAGCTGGGGCTGTTCTTCGCCATTCAGATGCCCGTGGCCATGGTCAAGGTGGGTGCCCTCGGGCAAACCATCATGCTTCCCATTTTGGCCGGGGCGATCGTGTACATCCGTCACAAAAAACTGGACCCGCGCCTTGCCCCTTCGCGCTTGACGGACGTTCTATTGTGGGGGGCTTGCGTGCTCATTGCCTGCGTGGCGGGCTACGGCATCTACGTATCGGCCACCGGAGCGACATCATGAACATGAAAGACAAAGTGGTTCTCATCACGGGCGGTGGCTATGGCATTGGCCGGCAGATCGCGCGGGCTTTCGGTGAGGCGGGGGCCTTCGTCATCGTGGCGGCACGCTCTTTGGAAAAGCTCGAGTCGGTGGCGGCCGAAGTGAAGGCGCAAGGAGGGCGTGCCCGGGCCGTCGCGCTAGACGTCACGAGAGCCGAAGAGGTGGAGCAGCTCATCGCCGACGTCAGCAAGACGCAGGGCCAGCTGGACGTGCTCGTCAACAATTCCGGAATCGGTGGCCCTACGGCACTGGCGCGGGACGTAAGTTTGGAGGAGTGGACCCAGACCCTCGAAGTCAACCTCTCGGGCGCGTTTTACTGCGCCAAATACGCCTCGAAGGTCATGATTGACCGGGGGCAGGGCTGCATCGTCAACATCGGCTCGGTGGCGAGCCGTATCGGCTTCGCGCATCGCACGGCGTACGCAGCGTCGAAATGGGGCCTACTCGGCCTCTCTCACTCGCTTGCGGCGGAACTTGGTCCCTACGGGATTCGCGTGAACGCCGTACTGCCCGGCCTCGTCGACGGAGAGCGCTTTGGCGGCGTGATGGCCAACCGGGCCAAGCTCGAGCAGCGCTCGAAAGACGACGTGCTTGCTGGCATGGTCGCGCAAACCCCGCTCAAGCGGCTGGTGAGCGAGAAAGAAGTGGCCGACGCGGTTCTCTATTTGGCCTCCGACGCGGCGTCGGGAATCACCGGCCAAGCGCTCAACGTCTGCGGCGGCTTTCGTATGCAGTGAGCACCGGCCGCCGCGGACTCGTGCGCTCCGGATCCCGGCCGGAGCGCCGCTGGTCAGGCTTACTTCTGAGGGCAGCCGATGCGCTTGTTGTCGACGGCCACGTCGTCGATCCACATGTTGAGGGGGCTCGTAAGCCCGTGAGCATGACGCCAGCCAAAGGTCACGACCGTCGTGGTCGGCACCAGCAACTGTTCGCCTGTCTCATCGTCTTGGCAACCCGTTCGGTTATGGGCGGGAATCTTGCTGTAGCTGAGCGGACCTATCTTCGTGCCATCCACCCACACCTCGTGCAAATCGCCCTGTTCTTTGAGGTGATACTCCACGCAGGCCCACTTGCCGGTGGGAACGGCCTGGCTCGTGTGGTTCCAGCAATCGGCGAAGCTGAGGTCGTTTTTGAGGCCAATTTGGGTCTCTTGCCACTCGTGAGGATGTCCGCCGATGCCTGTGGTCGCCCTCACGATTTTGTTTTGGGTCTTGGCAACCAAGCTCCCCACGGCGCGCAGATACGTCCAGTGCATCTTGTTGGTCCCGACGGGCTTGCTCTCGAGGTAAACCATCATGCGCATGTAGGCGTCGGGAAGTTGCGAAGGCAAAGGGTCCAGTCGGAAGGAGCCTTCGGCGCCCATTGCGGCCACGGGCACGTTGATCTTGACCGACTTGCTTCCGGAGAAGGCTCGCGTGTCGTCGACGAGCACCTTGGTACCACCGTTTTCCTCCACCTTGAAACCTTCGGGAGTTTGCCCCTTGGCGGTCTTCTCGAAGTCGTCGCAGAGCAGGTTGGTCGTGCACGTCTTGACGGGGGGGGGAGGCTTTCCGCCTGTGCCTGGGGTGGTGCCGCCGGTGCCCCCTGCGCTTGCCGGTGTGCCGCCGCTGCCCCCTGCGGCGCCGCCGCTACCCGAGCCCGCCGTGGGCTCGCCGGAGCCACCCTCACCGGAGCCACCCTCACCGGAGCCACCCTCACCGGAGCCACCCTCACCGGAGCCACCCTCACCGGAGCCGCCCTCACCGGAGCCGCCCTGGCCGGAACCACCCTGGCCGGAACCACCCTGGCCGGAACCACCCTGGCCGGAACCACCTTCGGCCTGACCCGAGGTTCCCCCCTCGCTGGGTTCGTCGTCGGGATCTGTTGCCGGCGTTCCCGCGCAGGCGAGAAGGAGTGCCAGGAGGCTCGGGACCCCGAACCTTGCAACGCCTAGTCTTGAACTACCTGAGACCATATCGGAGCGCATTTTAGCCAGTGTACGTCTTTTTCCCCGGCCTGGCACCTGCCTCCAATTAAAAAAAACGCCTCCGCGACTTGACAAAACGGCCCGGTGCGTTGTGCGTTTTTCGGCGCCCGGCTGTCACTGCGGCTCTCGCGACGGGTTTTGCGTTACGCCCATGTTGGCCGCTGGGGGACTCGCGGGGGCCGACTCTTCGCGTCGGTCCTCCGGTTCGAGGTCTGCATCCTTTTCGCGGGCGCGCTCGGCGCGCAGCCGGAAGGCGCGCCAGATGAGGGCCCCCCCCACCCAGGTCGCCAGCGCGGCGACCGGGATGGCCAGACCATAAGGCCAGATCACGGCCAGCGCGGCCAGGGCCAACAGGGTGAGTCCTGACAACAGCAGCACCTGGCTCTCCGCGGCGCCGAGCACGCGATGGTTCGAAATCGCGGCACCCACGGCGTTGGCGATGCGAATCGCTCCGGCCGCGGCCGTGGAGCCTTTGGCCCGCGACTTCCCCCGACGGCGCTCGCGAGGCGTTGCGGGGTGCAGCACGGCTTTCCGAACGGCACGTCGCCACCGCTTGTACGACAGCAGCACTTCGGTCGAGCGGGTCAGGTCTTCCAGGTACATCTGCTCCATCGCACGCGCCACATCTTCGTCGTCGATCGCCACGTCCAGCTCGTAGTTGCCGAGAAAACTGGCGATGTTCAGGTTCGACGAGCCCACGCGGCTCCAGCGACGGTCCGCCACCGCCGTCTTCGCGTGGATCATGGGCCCGTTCCACTCGAAGATGCGGACACCGGCCTCGAGCAGGGGACGGTACCCGGCCCGGGACAGCGACCGCACGAGCGGCAAGTCGGTCGTGTTGGGCACCAACAGACGCACGTCGACACCGTCGCGCGCGGCGGCCCGGAGCGCTTGCACATAAGGTGCGACGCCCACGAAATACGCATCCGTCAGCCACAGTGTTTGGCGCGCGGCCGCCGCCACCAGCTGATCCATGCGGAAGAGCCCCGCGGTGTTCGGGGCCCCCGCCAACACGCGCACCGCCACGTCACCTGCAGGGCTGTGATCCTCGGACGTCGGGCGTTCGGCTTCGGGGATCGGCGTGCCGATGGTGCCCCAGACCTCGGCGAAGGCGTCTTCCACGGCCATGACGGCAGGGCCCCGAATCTCGAGCCCCGTGTCGCGCCACGATTCAGTTCCCTTCTGCGGATCTCCCTGCCAGCGTTGGCTGATGCACAGGCCCGACACGAAGGCCACGTTCGAATCCACGCTCACCATCTTGCGGTGATCACGGCTCAACCAGCCGAAGGGGCTATCGAGGCGCGGCGGATTAAAGGCCCGGAGCTCCACGCCCGCCTCGGTCATCTTTCGCCAGAACTTTCGGGAACTCGTGGGCCAGCTGCCCAGCCAATCCCGGACGACCCGCACCTTCACGCCGGCGCGGGCGCGGCTGCAGAGGGCCTCGGCGAACGCGTTGCCCACGTCGTCTTCGGAGAAGATGTAGTTCTCGAAGTAAATGGACTTCTGAGCGCTTCCGATGGCGGCGAGCCAAACCGGGAAGTTGCCTTCGGCGTCCTTCAGCAAACGAACGGCGTTTCCTGGAATGAGGGGCGCGCCGCTCGTCCGAGAGAGCACTTGATCGGCCGATTGGCGGAGCACCCGGCGGAGTTGAAAATCGGAGAACTGCCCCGTCTTCAGCCGCCGCCGAGGCTTGTCGTTGAGGTCGACCGGTTCTCGCATGGTGGGGACTTCCAGCGAGTCTAGTGTGCCCAGGCGTCTGGGCCTAGGGGCACCGGGAGATCCGCTGCCTGCGCGGCGTCGCGGGGCCGCTCCAGGCGCCGGTTGGTCCTCGGTGGCCGGTGGACCTCAGGGCGTCGAATCCCCGGGACGCTGCCTTCGAGGTGCGTCACAATGCCGCTATGTCGATGTTCCGCATTCGTGCCGCCACCTATGCCGATTTGCCGGCGTTGGGGAGGCTCGGGGCCCGTTTGGTCCGAAGTCATCATGCGTTCGACGCCCGCCGCTTCATCCAGCCAGGAGATGACGTCGAGGCGGGATACGCCCGCTTCCTCGAGGCGCAGCTCGGCGGAGCCCGGGGCGCTGTGCTGGTGGCGGCAGGAGAAAGCGTCGAGGTGGCGGGATATGTCTACGCCTCCGTGGAGCCACAGTCGTGGAAGGAGCTGCGGGAGGAGGCCGGATTCATTCACGACGTCGTTGTGGATCCTTCCTTTGAAGGACAAGGTCTTGGAGCCGCCTTGGTCGAGGCCGCCGCGGCCTGGCTGGAGACCCAGGACGTACCGCGGATCATTTTGTGGACGGCCGAAAACAACCGTTCGGCCCAGCAACTATTTCTGCGTCTTGGGTTCCGCCGCACGATGATCGAGATGACCCGAGAGAAGGGCGGCCGGCGGGGGACATAAAGGCCCGGGTCCTCAGTAGTGGGGAGGGGGCTCGTTGGGCGGCGCCGCGAGCGGCTCGCCCTCGAGCACGGAGGTCCTCAGCCGCTTGACCTCTCTTTCCAGCGCTTCCACGCGGAAGGTGAAGACGCGGACCACCTCGTCGAGGTCGGCAATCAACCGCTCCTGGTAGGCGATGCGCTCCTCGAGTTCTAGCCTGTCGGACATGGCAGCCAGCCTAGCAAGGGCCGGCGCGTTCAGCGCCGGCGTGTGTGGGTGCCTGTCACGTGTCGTTCGATTTTCGGTCATCGAGTCGTTTCAAAGCTGACACCGTGCGCCGCCTGGAAGATCGCCAGAATGCGCCCCAGCAATGAAACCAACCGGAGGCGAAATGAGACGAGTATCTCGACTGACGCAGAGTGGCCGCGCCATGGCCCTCACGACCGCACTTGCCGTGGCGGCGTGTGCGGGGGACAAAGGTGATCCAGGCCAGATGGGCGATCCCGGACTGGCAGGCCCTGCAGGTCCCGCCGGCCCCGCCGGCACTCAAGGCCCCGCTGGCCCTGCAGGAACGCCGGGCGCCGTCGGCGTGATGGGCACTCCCGGCGCCGCAGGAACTCCCGGCGCCAACGCGCTCAACAGCGACTCCTTGGTCGACCTGGGTTCGCTGTCGGGCATGGTCGCCGTGGTGGCGCAGGGTGAACAGTCGATTCCCCAAATGGTCAAGGGCCTCGTCTCTCGCTACAAGGCCGACCCGGCCACGGCGCCGGGCTTCCCGTTGGCACCGGCCTCCACGGACACGGTCCGCGCGCTCAAGGGCCTGCAAACGAACGTCGTCGTGCGCTGGCTCGAACCCCTGACCTGGGACGACGCGGCTGCCGAGAAGGATGGGAAGGTGACGCCGCGGTTTGGTGACAACAACGACTTCATCGCCTTTTTCGGCGACGCACCGAACGGCGCTCTGGGCGGCCTCTACAGTGGAAGCAGCAGCTCCGGGTGGTTCTTCGTGAACCACGAGTACGTTTCGGGCAACATCGCGGGCGTCAACACGCCTCCCTCGGGCTCGTACACGAAGCTCGGGCGGTGGATGAACAAACGCGGGCTTCTCGACTTCGACGTGACGGCCGGGGCCAACTGGACCCAACCCGAGGTCGACAAGTTCGTCGTGGCAGGCAAGCGGCAGATTGGCGCGTCCTGGATGCGCGCGGTGCAGGACCCTGCCACGGGAACCTGGGTTCTCGACCGCGCTGCGCAGAACGTTCGTTACGACGCGACCAGCAATACCCGCATCAAGGTCACCGGCATGACGCTGTCGTCGGGGAACACGGACGACGCAGGGATGGCGTTGCCTGCAGGCGTGGTTGCCGGAACGGGCAACAACTGCTCAGGTGGCCACACGCCCTGGGGCACCGTGCTGAGCGGTGAAGAGAACGTGCAGGACTACTACGGCGACCTCGAGGACTGCTGGTCTGGCAACAACACCTACGTCCCCGGCGGCGTCTGCGATGCAGGGAAGAACATCGTCTTCAACGTCGCCCCCACCGCAAGCAGCGAATTCGGGCGGGCCTCGAAGGGCAAGCACAACCGTGACTACTACGGCTACCTCGTCGAGTTCGATCCCGGAAAGTCCGCCGATAAGGCGTACGACGAGATGGGAGACGGACATCAAAAGCTCGGCAGCTTTGGTCGGGCCCGCTGGGAAAACGCGTCGGTGGCCACGGACAACACGTGGAAGCTCGTTCCCGGCAAGCCGATCGTCATCTACGCGGCCAGCGACCGCCGGGGTGGCCGGCTCTACAAGTGGGTGTCGAAGGACAACTATGTCGCAGGCATGACCCGCAAGCAGATTCGCGACCTCCTTGCGGCCGGCGACAGCTACGTGGCCCACTTTGCAGCCCTCGACAACAACACGGGCAAGACGATCAACGGTGGAGCCACGCCCACCTCGACGGCCCCGGGCTCGGGCAAGTGGATCCGCTTGAGCGTCGACAACGTGGCCGACGACGCGCCCAACGCCGCCGCACTCGGCATGCCTGGTACCAAGGTGGGCGCTGCCCTCAAGAGCCAGACCTGGAACGATCTCGGTGGTTTCCCCGACGACAACACCGTTCGCCAGAGCTTGTTCACGGCCGAGCACAAGATCGGTATCAAGGAGCTGAACCGTCCCGAGGACGTGGAATGGAACCCCTTCGATTCTCGCCTCTACATCGCCTTCACCAACCACACGGGCAACAACTTCCTGTTCGCCGACGGCAAGCTCGACAAGCGGGACAACGCCGCCAAGCGGGGTGAGACCATGGGTGAGGCCGAGAACCGGCGGCGAGACTCCACGGGTTCGGTGTTCGCGCTCGAGGAAGACGGCGGTGACTACGCCAATCTCGGTACCTTCACGTTCTACGCCGTCTGGTTGGGCGACAACAAGCAGGGCGCGTTCGATGCAGGCGCCCCTGACAACTTGGTGATCGATCCGGAAGGGAACGTTTGGTTCGGAACGGACGGCAACCCGAGTGTGAACGGCCTCCAGGGCGATGCACTTTACTACCTGGACCTGTCCGCACCGCTCGAAAACGGAACCTTCCGAGGGTACCGCGTGGTCGCGGGGCCGAGCGACTCCGAAGCCACGGGCCCTGCGTTCACGCCCGATGCGCGCACCTTGTTCTTCAACGTGCAGCACCCCGGTGAGTCGCGCTACAGCAACTGGCCCTGGTCGCAACCCTGAGGTGAGCGCGAACTGAAGCTCAGGGAGGGAAGGCCCGTTCACCGCCGCTGTGTCAAAAACGCAGCGGTTGTGAGCGGGTCTTACTCGTTTTTCGAGGAGGATACATGCAGCCTCAAATGAAACGCCGCCTGCTCGTGATGGTTTCAGTGCCCGCAGTCATCGCCGGAGGTTGGCTCTTTCTGCAGTGTGGGGGCGTCGAACGGGGGATGACACCTGACGAGGGGCCCCCCGGTGACCGCGCGGACGGCGCCGCAGCGCAAGCCGATGCCACCGGGCGCGACGCCCTGGCGTCAATGGATGCAGCAGATCCCTCCGGCGACGCTTCGGCGGGGGCACGGGCGCAGAGCGAACGCCCTCACCCCTTGGCACGTGCCCGGCAGACACGGGGCCGGATCGGCAACGTCGAAGCGCTCATTCCACCGCAGTGCTACACGAAGACGGACGGTGCCTCGAATCCTTGTTGGACCTGCCATACGGAGTCGCGCTTTCCGAACCTCATGAGCGACTGGCATCTCCAAAAGGAGTACGCGTTTAGCGAGGTGGGCGAGACGAATCACTGGTCGAACCTGTTCGTCGACAGGTCCCAATGTACGAGCGCCCTCAGCGACGAGACGATTCTCGCCTATGTCCGCGAGGACAACTACGAGCCTCTGCGGCAGGCGCTGCAGGACCCGGTCGGGTATGCCGGGTACCGGCCCGACCTCGACTTCGCAAAGGGCTTCGACGAAGGAGGATTCGCGCGCGACGGCAGCGCGTGGCGCGCCTTTCGCTACAAGCCGTTTCCCGGCGTGTTTTGGCCCACGAACGGGGCCACGGACGATGTGATGCTCCGGTTGCCAGAGCCCTTCAGGCAGCGCGGCGGTGAATCCAATCTCGAGGTGTACAAGGCCAATCTGGCGATCCTCGAGGCGTCGTTCTCCTCCGATCCCGCCGTGGCCGACAAGGCCATCACGTGGCCGACCGAGAACCTGGATGAGCGGTTGGTTGGTGCCGACCTCGACGGTGACGGTCGGCGGCAGATCGCGACGAAGCTCGTGGGGTTGCCGAGCTTCTACCTGGGTGACGCCCACGCCGTGCCTGTCAGGCGCTCCCTTTACCCACAAGGCACCGAGTTTCTTCACTCCGTTCGTTACATCGATCCCGACCAACCGAACCTCATCGCGCGGCGGATGAAGGAGCTGCGCTACTCGAAGAAGCTGTACGACGTCGAACGATGGAAGATCCTCTCGAACTACGAGCGCGAGATGAATGAACGCGAGGAGGGAAAGCCCCCCGTCGTGCAAGGGGATCCCCTGACGGGCATGGTCAACGACTTCGGTTGGCTGTTACAGGGATTCATCGAGGATGGGGACGGGCACCTGCGTTTGCAAACGCACGAGGAGCAGCTGTTCTGCATGGGGTGCCATACGAACCTTGGCGTTACCCTGGACCAGAGCTTTTCGTTCCCCCGCAAAGTCCCGGGAGCGGCCGGGTGGGCTTACCAGGACCTGAGGGGGATCCCGGATGCCCCGCAGCTGGGTCACGCGTCGCCCGAGATCTTGACCTACCTGCGTCGCGTGCGGGGCGGAGATGAGTTCCTGGCTAACGAAGAAATGTTGGCGAAGTTCGTACCGGGGCAGCAAGTGAACGAGGCCGAGGTGTTGCGTGCAGCGCCGGGAGGGGATCGAAGCATCGCGGATCTGCTCGCGCCCTCGCGCGCACGCGCCCTGGCGCTCGACAAGGCTTATCGTTGTCTCGTCGAAGCGCAGACCTTCGAGTTGGGGCGCGACGTGGTCTTGAAGCCCGCCACCCGCATCCATCGCAAGATCGAGGCAACGTCCACCGGTTTGTCGGAGGCGGGATTGGTGTTCACCGATGGGGCTCTTCGGCTGGACTGGCGGGGCGCAGGCTTCGGCCTGTGAGGGAATCTTGAAAAAACGACGAAGGGGGTGAATCCTTCGGTGGCCTGGCGGCTCTTGGGGAGTGAAGGAGCACTGACCATGTCTATCAAGATCTTTCCGAAGAATGAACACACCCTCGAGCGCGCGGCCCGCGTGGGCTTGGGGCTCGTCCTGCTCAGTCTCACGCTCGTGGGGCCCAAGACCAGCTGGGGGCTTTTGGGGCTCGTGCCCCTCGCCACGGGCCTTCTCGGAAGCTGCCCGCTCTACACGCTCTTGGGGATCAGTACGTGCCGCTCGAACCGATCGACACGCGCAGCGACGAGGACCTGATGAGCGCCATCGCCGAGGGGCAACACGAAGCCCTCGGCGAACTGGTCACGCGGCACCAAGCGTCCATCTTTCGCCTGGCGAGCGCCGTGACGCGTGATTCGACTGCCGCGGAGGATGTCCTGCAAGACACCTTCCTGGCCGTTTTGCGAAGCGCGACCACCTACCGGGCGGGGGGGACGGTCAAATCCTGGCTCTTCGCGATCGCGCGCCGCGCAGCCTGGAAGGTGGGGCGAGGTGTCGCGATCGAGAAACCTTGCGAGCACACGTTGCTCGAGGATCTGGGACGGGCCGCCGGTTGGGGCCAGGAGGGCGGGGATGCGGAATCCATCGCGGTGGCCAACGAAGCACGCCGAACGCTGCGAGACGCCTTCGAGACTTTGTCGGCCGACGACCGCGAGGTGTTGGTGCTTCGCGATCTCGAGGGGCTCGCGAACGAGGAGGCGGCACGGGTCCTCGGCATCGACGTTCCAGCGGTCAAGAGCCGCATCCATCGCGCACGCTTACGACTGCAGGCGGCCTGTCTGGCCGGGAAAGAGCAGCCATGAGGACTCCGCGACACATCGGTGGCTTGGATTGCATGGAAGTGCTGGCGCAGCTTTCGGCGTACCTCGAAGGGGATCTGTCGCCCGTGGATCGTGGCCGCGTGGAGGCCCACGTATCGGCCTGCGACGTCTGCGCGCGCTTCGGAGGCCAGTTCGCCGAAGCTGTGGCGCGTCTGAAGGCGCAGATGGGTCCGCCCGCCGCAGTGCCCGAGGACGTTCAGGAGAGATTGAGGCGGCGCTTGAGGAGCAGCGGCTGATCAACCCTCGTCCGCACCGCCCCCCATCCCCTAAGTGCCTAGAATCCCGGCGTTAACGGGGGCCGCCCGCAGATTGTTGGGGAAAGTGCGGTTTGGAATTGAGAACGATTGTCAGTTTCGTACAATGAGGCTTCGGTTTCCCACCAGGCCTGCGGCGTGATTCTTTCGTCCACCGTTTCTCGTGACGCTCCGGCAAGTCCGGCTGAGGGCTCCCTCATGCCCGGCGTTCCGGAGACCGAACCCGTTGCTCAGCCCCAGGCTCCCGAGGCGGTGAACGAGGAACGCCCTTGCGCCTCTTGTTGCTCCGCCTCGCACGCTGCCACGGGGGCGCTCGAGGAACCCGAAGGCGACGTCGAGGGTGAGGCCCCCTGCCTCGTTGCTCCTGGCCTCGCTGCCGCCGAGCCGTCTGCCGCCGAGCCGTCCTCCAGCCGGGCTGCCCCTGGGGGATCCCAGGCGTTTTCTGTTTTCCTGGAGGCCAGCCGGGGGGGGCGACCCAGCCGGCGCAGTGTGAGCTGCTGGGCGTTGGCGGGTGTTCTTCACGTCGCGGCGCTTGGTTATGGGGCTGCCCAGGCGATGTGGCAGGTGGACGAACTGTCGCCCTCGAAGCTCAAGGTTTCCCTGCTGGCCTGGTCCGAGGCGCGCCCTTTGCCGCCGCCCCCACCGCCTCCTCCCCCCGCTGCGGCCTCGTCTCCCTCCCAGCCGCGGCCTAGCGAAGCGGAGCCCCAGCCCCGTCCCGCACTCGTGCAGCCCCAGGACGAGGTGGTGGTCACCGAACCTGAACCGACCGCGGGCGCCTCCGAAGGGGGCGTCGAGGGCGGGGTCGAGGGGGGAGCGGTGGGGGGCGTCGTTGGGGGCGTGCTGGGTGCCCCCGCGAGCGACGCCCCGCCGGCGGCGCCCCCCGTGGTCGCCCTGACGGCCTCCGAGCGTGAACAGCTGGTAGCGCGATACCTCACGGACGTGCTCGATCGGCGCTTGAAGGCCCACCTCTTCTACCCTCCGGAGGCCGAAGAAGAAGAGCTCGAGGGCACGGTATGGGTGAGCGTGATTATCGATGGCCGCGGGCAGCTGGTGTCGGCCCACGTCGTGCGCGGCGCGGAGCTTGGCGTCTTGACCCGCGCCGCTTTGCAGACGGTTCATCGGGCGCAGCCTTTCCCCGCCCCGCCCGCCGCTTTGGGCAGCCGGGTCGAGGTGCGGGTGCCGCTGACGTACCGGCTCGAGGGCTGAGCCGCGCCGCTCGCTCAGAAGGTCCAGCGTGCGCCCGCTTGCACCCAGCGTGGGGCATTCGGACGGGCCCCGAACGGCCGGAAGGACACGATGGCGGCTTCGTCGAGCGCGTTACGGACTTGCAGGTAGATCTGGGCGTTTCTCGGCAGGTTCAGGTGCGCGCCTGCATCGATCACGGTGAGGTTGTCGGTCTTCGCCACGGCCAGCTGGCTGGCGGGCGCGTCGTACATCTGGCTCACGTGAAGGAGCGACAAGGTGAGGCCCCCGAGGGGGCGCTCCACACCGGCGGTGACGCTCAGCTGGTGGCGAGGAACGTAGGGAATGTCGTCCCCGGCCGTGACGCTGCCGAAGATGGGGTCGTTCGAGGCGAAGCTCTCGAGGAACTGCGCGTGCGTGAAGGTGTACGCCAGGACCAAAGGCACGGTCGTTTGCCCCCGCCGATACTCGGTTTGGCCGAACACCTCGAAGCCCCGGATGCGTGCGCCTCCGGCGTTGGTCTGGTTGCCCACGTCGGCATCCAAACAACCCGACGACTCCGTACAAATGGCGGTCAGGTTTTCGTACTCGTTCCAAAACCCAATCACCTCCGCGCGGTAAAGGCCGCGCTCGTAACGCAGGCCCGCGTCGAAGTTGGTGCTCTGTTCGGCCTGAGCCGCCAGGTCGCGGGGTGAAGGAGGTGAGTAGCCTCGGTGCACGCCGGCCACCACGGCCAGCCCCCGGCTGAGCTGGTAGTGAGCACCCAGCCCGGGCAGGAACACCGCGTCCTCGTTGTCGATTCGTGGCTCGTTGCTGCCCACGCGGCGCGGACGAAACTGCGAGCGAATCAGCTCCATGCGGAGTCCCGGCTTGAGTGTGAGCTTGCCGAGCTCGAGCTCGTCGCCCGCGTAAAGCGAGACGGCGAGAGTTCGTTGCACGTCGTTTGCCGTGGTGGCAAAGGTGTCAGGCACGAGCGTGAGCACGCCGCCTACGAATTGATACGTGTTTTCGGTGTGCACCCGGGCCGCTTCGTCGTGGTGAAGACGGGCCGCAAACTCGAGCTGGTTGCGGTACCCGCCGATGTGCCCGCGCAGGTGACCGCGCGTCTGGATGCCCTGCGAGACGAAGTCGCGATCGTTGGGCCCGATCAGCAGCCGTTGGGAGGCAAAGCCCGCCAGGTCGGTGTTGCGGAGGGCGTTGTAAAACCCGATGTTCCTGGGCGTGGTGGGGTTGCGGAGCACGTCCACGATCTGTGCAGTTTCGAAGCCGTTTATCTTGTTCCACACGCGCGACAGGTCGTGCCGGTACGCCGTGGTGACGAGGTCGAAGTTTCGGTTTTCGATCTCGTAGCGAAGCTCTGCCTGCGTGCGATGCCATTCCATGTGGTCGAGCTGGCTGGCCGCGTAGCGCCGCAAGGGCTTGGCGCGAAAATCCGCGGTGGTCAACCCCAGGTAGGTCTCGTTGGAGGTTTCGTCCGAGTAGCCGAGCTTCGCCCGCAACGTGTGGGTCGTTTCTGCGCCCGGGTTGAAGAGGTAGCGTGTCTTCAGCATCCATTCGTTGCGAGAAAACCCCGTATCGCCGCCCCCATCGAGCTCCTTGAAGCCATCGGTGCGGAGGTGCACGCCTTCGAGCAAAAAACCGAAGTGCCGAAAGCCGGCACCCACGTGGGCGTGGGCTTTGCCATAGGCGTACTGCCCCGCCGCCAGATCGATGCCGCCTGCCCATCCCGTGGGCAGGTCTCGTGTGCGCACGTTCACGGCCCCGGCCACGGTTTGTGGGCCGAAGGCGATGCTTCCGGCCCCCTTGATCACCTCCACGTTGGTCATCCGTGTGATGAGTGGAAAGAAGTAGGCCGCGGGAGCCGAGTAGGGCGCGGGCCCGAACAGCACGTCGTCCTCGAGCAAGGTGATCTTCTTGCTGCGGTCGGGATTCACGCCGCGCGTGCCGATGTTGGGCCGCAGGCCCAGCCCGTCTTCCTGACGCGTGTACACGCCCGGGACCTGGTTGAGCACGGCATGGGGATCGTCTTGATTGAGCCGCTCGAGCTGGCCTTCACCCACGCTGTGAACCGAGGTGCGCTTTTCGCGATGCCGCCTCTTCCCCACCACCGTGAGCCCGTCGGACACGGCTTCCACCTTCGGGGGAGGTGCTGTCTGGCTGTCGGTGGGCTCCTGTGGCGCGGTTGGTTCCGGCGCGGGCTGCGTGGGGACAGACTCTGTCGGGGTGTCCTGGGCGCGCGTGGGCCGCGCGAAGGCCAACGAAACGACGAGCAGCGATGAAGTGGCGAGGCGAAGGGCGGTGGGCGTGGTCATACGGGGTTCAGCTTGAGGGGGAGGGTTCGAGGTGCGGGCAAGATCCAGGCGGCGGGCGCCAGGCTGTCGGACACGCCCACCAGGTCGACGCGGGGATCGATCAAGGGAGCGCCGGGGCGCCCGTTGAGCGAGACCCAGGCATCGACTCTGACCTCGACGTCCGGGTAGCCGCGGGATTGAAACTCGTGGGCGATGTGCTTGCCGAGTTGAAGGATCATGTCGGGTTGCGAAGACATCTCACGGGCCTGCAGAGCGGTGAGGTACTTTCGCGGGCTGACCTGCCAGGTGCGCCCGACCGAGGGCGAGTGAACTCTGTATGTGACGCTGCCGTTCTTCTCGCGCACCATCACTTTCCAGGAAAAGCGCATGCCCTGTTCGTGCCAAAGCACGTCTCCTGGGTAGAGATGATGCCGGAGCGGAACGAGGATCTGTACGAGACCATAAAGACCCGCGACGACCACGGGCCAGCGGCGCTGCACACCCAGTGGCGCGGCTGCGTCTCGCAGGGGCGGGCGAGGGCGGTCGAGACGAAGACCTGGCCGCTTCGTCACGCGCGCGAGCCATCCGGCGAGGTGTCGGGGCCAGCTCGACGAGAAGAACACGAGCGCGCTCGTCACCATGATCGCCGGGAACATCCCGATCGGGAAGAGCAGCCTGGTCATCACGTGGAAAAACAACACAACGGCGTAGGCGGCAAGACGTGTGCGCCTGTGGCTCAAGAAAAAAACGACGCTCGTGTCGAAAAGGAAGCCCGCCCAGCTAAACGCGTACCATGCCCAGGGCTGCCCCAGCCAAGGTCCGATGAGCGGGAGGTCTACCCGGGATGACAACCAGATCGAAAGGGGCTGCGCATGAAAAAGCCAGTCCGGTTGCGCTTTGGCCAACCCGGCGTACACATAAACCACGCCCACCTGCAACCGCAGAAGAGAGGTGTACCAGGCCGGAAAGCTCTGCAAAGCCAGTTCGGGTCGGCGCCGCACGTCGAGCGACCAGGCGCGGTGCAGGGGCAAAAAGCACATCAGCAGCGCCAGCAGACTTACGAGGTAGTAGTGGTTGAGATAGTTCGTGATGTCGATGAGCTCTGCGTAGCTGAACGCCACGAAGAAGAGCACGATGGCCACTCGATAAAAAAGCCCGAGGGCGATGAGTGCCGCCAGGACGGTCATCGCCGCGTAGTGAACGTACATTCCCCA
The DNA here is from genome assembly GCA_022184915.1 of Myxococcales bacterium. NCBI lineage: Bacteria > Pseudomonadati > Myxococcota > Myxococcia > Myxococcales > Myxococcales bacterium. Next base: position 343,992 of record JAGTJU010000002.1, read on the forward strand.
GGCGGGCCAGGGCTTGACCCAGGGCGCGAAGCTGAATGTAAAGAAAAAGCGCGGCTCGACGAAAAAGTCGTCCACCCAGCCGGCCGTGAGGAACCGGAGGCTGGCGAAGCACATGAGCACCCCAAAGACGATGCGAAGGGCTGCGAGCGCCGCAACGTCCGTGGGGCGAAAGAGCTGGCGCGTCCACCCGCCCGCAGGCGCTTCAGTCATTGTCGGTGGCTACGCTCATGGGAAGGTTCAGGTCGAGGACCGAGACGAACTGGGCTTTCATGAGCCGCGCCAGCGTCGTGAGCTGGGTGTGGGCCTCCAAAACGAGTGCCCGCTCGTTGACAATGGCCGTGGCCAAATCCGGGCTCTGCAGCGTTGCCAAGGCCTGCTGGCTGGCCTTGAGGGCTTGGTTCATCTCCTCCGCCAAGGCCCCGGCTCCGCGCGTCCACAAAAGCTGGTGAAAGCCGGGGCCCGCGCCGTCCAGCGCGCAGCCGGAGTAAAGGCGCTGGAACCCGAGCAAGTTGTTGATGACGTTGCTCTTGCTGGCCAGCGCAAAGTTCGATTCGTAGAGGCTCGTACAGCCGCTGCACTCGGTGATCCCCAGAGCGGGCCCGAGCTTCATGTCCTTGGTTTCACTCTCCACGTAGAACAGGGCGTCGCTGAGCGCGTTCAGGGCCATCTTGAGTGAATTGTAGGGAGGCGCGGACGGCGTCTGGACCTTCGCGAGGAAGTTCCCCCCGGTGGGCTCCCAGGCGGTTTGCAGCGCCAAGGACGAGGTCAGGAGATCATTGCCGAGCACCTGCGCGTAGGCAGCTCGCTTCTGGTCGAGAGCGGCGGCGTCGAGAAGAGCCCAAGGTGCTTGCACCAAGGCGTCGGTGGGCGGACATGCGTTGGCGGTGTCTGTGAGGAAGAGCAGGGTCTCGAGGGCGTCGAGCCCGCGTAAGCTCAAGTTGCTCGCGAGCACCGCGGGGTTCCCGTAGAGGTCGCGCGCCAGGGCACTTTCCACCTTGCAACGGTCAACGGTGGGCCAAGAGTAAATGGTGACGCGCAGGTCTTGGCCCCCGATCACGTTCTGGGTGGCGGCGGGCCCGAACTGAAAGGCCTCGAGCTGCTGCCAGGTGGCCATCGCGTTTCGCCACGCTTGCTGGGCGTTGACCCGCGTGGGGGCATCGAGGGGGGCGCCCGCCCATGCGTCCAAGGCCACTTTGAGGGCCCCCGCCTCCGTGGCGAATTGGCGGGCGAGGCCCAGGTTGCAGACGCCTGCGGCGGCCAGCACCTCCTGCGCCGTCGTCGGCGCGAGGCCATCGGGCAAAGGCGTTGCGTCCATGACCGAGGCGTCGAGCCCCGTGCCGCCGGGCCCATCGTCGTCTTTGCACGCGGGCAGCAAGCAAAGCATCAGGAACGCAACCGAAAGCAACCGCAATTTCGTCATGTGAACCTCTGTGTGGCGCATACCGGACGGAGACCCCGCACGCCACGTCGGATCTTGGGGCGACGTGCGGGGGGTGAAAAGGCCGCGGGCTCAGTAGTTGACCTTGAAGCCCTCGACCTCGGCGTCCGTGAACCCGTAGACCGCTTTGATGAGTGCCACGGCCGTGTCGAGACGCGGGGGCTGGGCGATGTCGTTCAAGAAGCGGTAGGGGGTTGCCACGGAGAGCCCCGTCACCGGGGTTTGGGGGGCGACGGCGAAGAGCTCCGCCAGGACGCTGTCGATCTGCGCGTCGGTGATGATCCGATCCTGCACAGGCAGGCCCTTGAAGCCATGGATGAACCCGATGCCCTCTCCAAGCGCGTGCAGGGCGGCCGCTCTGTCCGCATCCGTCGCCGCCGCCGCCAGCTTTTTCTTCGTGTCGGCCGCGTAAAAAAGCGTGGTGGTCACCAAGGCCTTCTCCCACGCGCCCCTCAGGGTCGCAAGCGCGCTGGCCAGGTCGGCCGCGCACTCCACGGGCTTGGCCGCCGCCGCGCGCGCCCGGATCGAGGCGTACTTGATGGTCAGGTACAGATTGTCGGGGTTGGCGCGGTTCGAGCGGCGCGAGGCGTACTTCGCAGCCCCCACGTCGGTGGGGGTGTCGTAGGGGAAGGCGGGGGTGAGGTTCATGATGGCCACCATGCCGTCGACGTCAGCGGGGGTGACGGAGGCTTTGCGGGAAAGCTCCGTCAGATGCTTGTACTGAACCGCCGCCATGAAGCCCTTGTCGGTCTGCTGGCGCAGGTCGACCCCGTTTGCGTTGAAGATCCAGGTGCCCCAAAGCCCTGCGGTCATGCCAGCCATGAAACTGGGGCTGCCCGAGGCGGCTGCATACTGGCCGAGCACGCCGTTTGTGCCCTCGACTTGGGCGGCGTAGTAAGCGGTGGTCTTGGCCTTCAGGCTATCCGCCCCCCCGCTGAACAACGCTTCCAGTTCGGGGAGCGAGACTGTCTTCGCGGGATCCGTCTCGACGCTGGCCATCGCCGTGTTCAGAGCGGCCAGCTTGCCCAAGACGAGCGTCTCGTTGGCCGTGTTGGCTGCGAAGCTGTCGGCGGGGTAGGTGTTCGGGTTGGCGGGCGCGCAGGCAGGGGTTACGACGCCGGCATCGGGACCGAGCGCAAGAGCGTCGCCGCTGTGGCTGTCAGGAGCGGCGCCGTCGGGGCCGCTCGCGGCGTCAGGAAGGGAGGCCGCGTCCACGGCCGCGTCGGCTCCCGATTCCATGACGTCGTCATCGTCGCAACCGGCGAAGGCGAAACACGCGAGCGGGGCGAGCAGTAACAGGGGGCACTTCGAGAGGTTCATGGACCGAGGACCTTCCTTGGAGGCGTGAGCGCGAGCTCGGAACGAAATGGATTTGATAGTCGTTCTCAATATCAGTCACGGCTTGCCCTTGTCAACTGTTTCGGGGAAGGGGGGGCCTCGGGCGCCGCGGACATCGGGCTCAAGTTTTTTTGACGAAAGCCGCACCGATTGCGCCCTCACGGCGAAACCTCTGTTTCTTTTCATTACTTTTTACGGGAGCCGAAAATCATGTTGCTCGGGAACCAAGCTCGACGAACCGCAAGTTATGGCCTCGTGGTGGCCACTGCCCTCCTCATGGGCGCCCTCAGCACTGCCTGCGGCGGTGGCGACGGGAATAGTGGTGGCAACGGCGGCGCGGGCGGCGCCTTGCCAGGCACCGGGGGCGACGGCTCGGGCGGCAGCCTGGGCTCGGGCGGCAGCCTGGGCTCGGGCGGCAGCCTGGGCGCCGGTGGGGAAACGAATCCGGGCGAGGGTGGCGCTCCCGGCGGCGAGGGTGGCGCTCCCGGTGCAGGTGGCGCTCCCGGCGGCGAGGGTGGCGCTCCCGGTGCAGGTGGCGCTCCCGGCACGGGCGGTGCGGCCCAGGGGGGCTCGCCCGGTACAGGTGGTGCGCCTCAGGGTGGCATGGGCGGCGCGCCGGTCGCTTGCGGCGCCGTGGGGCAGCTCTGCTGTGGCGGTAACTCTTGCAACGGTGATGCGGTTTGCGACGAAGGGCCTGGTGAAGACCGCTGCGTAGCCTGCGGCCAACCCGGTGGTCCCTGCTGCGGGCGCAACGCCTGCAACGGTGGCGGCTGCTGCGTCGATGACGAGTGCGTGGCGGGCGGCCAGGAATGCGGCAACGGCATCGATGGCGTGTGCACGGCTGGCGCGTGCGTCGAGGGCACCACGAAGTGCGGGGGCCAGGGTGACGCGTGTTGCGACGGCTTCGAGTGCACCGCAAGCGGCCTTGGCTGTATCCAGAACATGTGCCAAGCCTGTGGTGCTGCCGATCAGCGCTGCTGTGGCGGCGGCGGCGGGAGCTCCTGCAACGACGGTCTGAGCTGTCAGGGTGGCGGCCAGGGCCAGCCCGGCATGTGCAAGCCCTGCGGCAAGGCCGGTCAGGCGTGCTGCGGTGGTTTCGGCGGCAGCTGCGAAAGCGGAAACAATTGTGTGCAGGGGGCGCAAGGCAGCTCCTGCGTGGCCTGCGGCGGCCCGGGTCAAGCGTGCTGCGGTTTCCAAAACACCTGCGGCAACGGCCTTCGCTGCAGCGGCTTCGGCGATGAGGCCGTCTGTGAGGCGTGTGGTACGGAAGGCGCCACCTGCTGCGGCAACGGGGGGAGCAGGACCTGCGGGATGGGGCTTGCATGTCGCCAGGTCCAAGACGCGCTGTCCTGCGTGAAGTGCGGCGCTGAAGGCCAGGCCTGCTGTGGAATGGGCCTTAACGGAAACATGTGCAACCAGGGCCTCTCCTGCCGCCCAGGCGAGAGCGGCGTGGCCTGTCGGCCGGCGATGATGTCGTTGCCTCCAGCGCCAATGCCCTAAACGGCCAAAGCGTCAGCGGATGCCCCGCGGCCTCGTCGAGGCGCGCGGGGCATTTTTGCGTTCGCTGGTGGGTGCCTTGCGCGCCCACGCAGGGCCCGGCATCCTTGCGCCCATGGCAACAGCTTTGGTCACGGGAGCGAATCGGGGCATCGGTTTGGCGCTAGCCGCTTTGCTGAAGCAGCGGGGCGACCGGGTGATTGCTACCTGTCGAAGTCGTTCGGCTGCACTCGATGCGCTGGGGGTAGAGGTGGTCGAGGGGATCGACGTGGCTGACGCGCAGGGGGTGGCGAGCTTGGCCGCGGCCGTGGGCTCCCGACGCCTGGACCTGCTCGTGAACAACGCGGGCATTTTGGTCTGGGGCGATACGTTCGAGAGTCCCAACTACGAGGCTCTCGATCGGCAGTTCCAGGTCAACGCCGTGGGCCCCCTGCGGGTGACCTCGGCGCTGCGCGAGAACCTGCAACGAGGCGCCAAGGTGGCGCTCGTCACGAGCCGCATGGGCTCGATCGGCGACAACACGTCCGGGGGCGCCTACGGCTATCGCATGAGCAAAGCCGCGCTCAACATGGCCGGCAAGTCGATGGCTGAGGACCTCAAGGGCGCGGGTGTCGCCGTCATCGTGCTTCACCCCGGCATGGTGAAGACCGACATGGTGGGCGACCATGGTCAGATCGAACCCGCCGAAGCGGCGCGGGGACTGCTGGCGCGGATCGACGAGCTCACGATCGAGACCACCGGCCACTTTTGGCACGCCAACGGCCAAGCGCTTCCCTGGTAGGCACGGGCGAGGCCGCTCACCGGAGCGCGCGCAGCGCCGCGTGGCCAATCCCGAAAGCAATGACGTCTTCGAGCAGAGCGGTCGCGAAAGACGTGCGTTTGCCCCGAGGTGCGGCGAGGGCACGCACCCTGTGAGCCAGGCAGGCCGCTCCCACCGCGCTCATCGCCCCCGCACCTGCGGCTACGCGTCGGGCGCGGCTGCGCCGGCCCCCCAAGACGAGTCCCACGAGCATGCCCATGGCGGCGCGCCCGGCAAGCGGCAGCGGGGCCATCCGCGAGGGGGCCGCGGGAAGTTTGTCCATGGCAAGCTCGGCCCACGCAAGCAGCGACAGCGCGTGAGCAAGGACGGGCGTGGCCATCAGCGTGGCCGTGCGGGTCCAACATGGATGGGTCGGGTGCGCACGCAACCAACGCGACACCAGGGCAGGTCCCATCATCGAGCGCAGGCCGGTGACAGCGCCCAGCGCCACCGAGAGGCCCCATCGTCTCAGCATGTCTCGCGTCCGGCGAGGCATGGCGTTCGCGGCGGGGCTCTGCGCCTCGTGGGCGAGAGCGCTCGCCCGCTGCCGCGCCAGCGCTCTCGTGGGCGGCCTCCGGACCCTCGCATCGTGATGGCCCCGGCCCTCGCGCGGCGAAGGTGAGACGACCGGCAGCAGGTCACCCGCCTCGAGGAGGTGTCGCATGCGCAGGTGTGCGAGCCGGTGCCAATCCTGTCGCGCCCGGCGTTCAACGAGGCCAAAGCCCACTTCGCTCCACCAGTTCGGAAAATCGCCAGGGCGCCAGATGGCCTCGATGCGGAAGCAAAGGTCGCCGGTGAGATGATCTTTGGTCAGGACAAACCACTCGGTGCCTGCTTCCACGTGTCCCGCACGCGTGTCGTAGCGATACCCGAACGCTGTCTCTGTTTTGCCACGCTCGTCGCGTACGTCACTCACCACCACGCCACACAGGTAGCGAAAGCCGCACGCCTTGAGCTCGAGCACCATGGGCCGACCCAACAAAGGCGCTTGAGGATCGAAGTGTCCAGCGACGATCTCAGGGTCGGAAAAGGCGTAGCTTGCGAGGAGCGCGCGACCTCGGGCGAAGGCGCCGTGGGGCCCAGGGGGGCCCGGTGCCTCGCGGCCGACCCACGCCTCGGACGTGTGTCGAAGCCAGCCATGGCTCGAGGTGGCGTGGGGCGCGGCGGGCGGCGCCGTCGACGGCCTGTTCGTGACCTGAGCGAGTTCCTCGGCCAAGGTGCGGGCAGAAAAGCCCCGCAGGAAATGCCAGCGCGTGCGGCTGGTTTTTGCTGCGGGGTTCTGGTTGCGGTCGGGAATGTAGATGCGGGCACACATGTCCTCAATCTCCCGTTGCCTCGAAGGTGGGTCCGTCGTCCTCGCGGGCCGTGTCCACGACGCGGGCCGTGTCTGCGTGAATGAAGCCCACCACGCCGTCGCCGAACGTGGAGGCTACGGTGCCCACGAAGTCGGTCCAGGTATAGGTTTGCATGGGGTCGCCAGCCAAAAGGAACCCGTAGCGCCTCACTCTCGAGCTCGAGCGGGCGCGGCTGCGAATGTGGAAGAGCACATCGCCTCGTTCGTTGCGGTACGCGCCGAAGGTGATGCGCCCCGCCTCCGGGTGGCCTTCGAGCGTGCTGAGGGTGAACGTTTGCGAGGTCACGTGCGCCACCCGCACCTGCGCCGCGCCGGCGCCACGAATCCGAACGTCCATCTGGTCGCCCAGGCAGAGCGGCTGGGTCCCTCCGTGCGGCCGGCGAAACGAGACGATGTCCGGCGGCGCCAGATCTACGAAGCGGGTTCGCACCGCTTCCACCAGCTCCGTGGGCCGGAAACGACACCTTGCCATGACGGCCCAGTAGTCCCTTTGTAGGAGAGGGCCCACGCCCCGCTCGGCGCGCAAAACCCTCCTTGGCGTCTCAGAGACTCGGCGCAGGCGCTCACGAAAATCGGTCCACACACGCGCAGCCTCATGCAACCGACAGTCCACCGCGGGGCTGGCCCGTCGTTTGCTAGCAAGGTCCGAACGAGGCCCTCTGCGAGGGCAGCGCTGAAGGAGACCTCTCGTGGAGCCTGAAAACACCAACCCTGCAGCCGAAAAGTCGCGCGCCTGTTACCGAGAGATCCCCGTGTTACGAACCGAGCACAGAGAAGGGTCCGTGACTCGTATGGTCGAGGCGCAAACCGCGCGCATCCCGTCGGACGTTTTTCTGTTCTTGGCCTTGGGGGCCATGGCCGCCTCGGCGGTGTTCCAAGCTCAGGGCAACACGCGGGCGAGTCACTTCGTGGGCATGTGGCCTGGGCCTTTGCTCACGATGGGCGTCTACAACAAGCTCGTGAAGCTGCTCGGACCTCGCTGAGCCGTCGGGCTTTGCCTAAGGAGCCTTGGGGCGTACGAAGCGGCGTGCTCCCACGACGACGGTCACCAGGATCGCGCCGGTCACCACACCCAACAGGGCGTCGAGGAGCAAGGCCAGCAATGGGCTCAGCACAGCGCCCACGGTGGAAACGTGTCGGGCACTGGCAGACCACGTCTCGAAGGCGTGGTGTAGCGGCGCGATGCCGTGACTCAAGATGCCGCCACCGACCAGAAACATGGCGATGGTACCCGCCACGGCCAGGCCTTTCATGAGCCACGGCGCTGCATGTACCAGGGCCGCTCCCGTCCACGCCGCGACACCCGAGGCGGGTTTGCCCGCCCGCGGCCGCATGAGGTAGGCCCCTGCGTCGTCCATCTTCACGATACCGGCCACCAAGCCGTAAACCCCCACGGTCATCAGCGCAGCCACCACGAAGAGCACGCTGATGCGGGTGCCGAGCGGGGCCGACGAGACCGTGCCGAGCGCGATGATGACGATCTCGGCGGAGAGAATGAAGTCGGTGCGAATCGCGCCGGCGATCTTGTCCGTCTCGAGCGCAAGCAGAGCGGACTCCGAGTCCGCCGACGCCGCAACGAGGGCCTGCGCGTGGTCTTCGTGAGCCTTGTGGGGCTCCAACCACTTGTGCACGAGCTTCTCGACGCCTTCGAAACAAAGAAACGCGCCGCCGAGCATCAGGAGGGGGGTGACGAGGAACGGAGCCAGGGCGCTGATGGCCAGAGCCAGCGGCACCAGGATCAGCTTGTTGCGGACCGAACCTTTGGCCACCCGCCAAACCACCGGCAATTCACGGTGGGCGCGGACCCCTGCGACTTGCTGCGCGTTTAGAGCCAGATCATCGCCGAGCACCCCGGCCGTCTGCTTCGCCGCGACTTTCGTCATCGTGGCGACGTCGTCGAGGATCGTCGCGATGTCGTCGAGGAGAGTGAGGAGGCTGGCGCCAGGCATGGGCTCGTTAAGGGGCGACGCACAGGGAGCGGCGTCGGTGTCGCGTCGGTTCTGCCAGATCCTGCGTCACGCGGAAAGGGGCGTCGCACAAGTTTCGAAAGCACGCGGACCCGTTCCCCCCCGCGCCCGCCCTCACGGGTGGGGGAGCGCTTCGAGGGACTCGGAATGGGGAACATCCCTGTCGAGCGCGGCGGCGAGGCTCCTCAGACTCCAGGGCTGGGTGACCACGGCGTGGGCATGGCCGGAGGCCACCGCCAGGTGCGGGAGGGAGTGATGCCTCAGCCCCGAAACCAAGAGCCGGCGGGCCGAGGGGCGGGTCTCGGCAATGGATTCGAGCACGGCCTTTTTTTGTTCCGGCTCCATGTGGCCGTCCACGATCACGATGGCGAAGGCTTGCTCCGGATCTTCCAGCCAGTCCGCGGCCTCTTGAGCGCTGGCGGCCGCGGCGGTCTCGATCCCCAGCGCCTTGAGGTCCCGCATGAAGGCACGGCGGGTGAGCTCCGTTTCGTGAACCACCAGAGCACGCACGCGGGCGTGCCCCAGTTGCCGTTCGATCGTCTCGATGACCACATCCTGAAGAGCGTCCTCGACGTCGGCGGGCACGTTCGAGAAGCGCATGGCGTAGGAGGGCAAAGCACGTTCTGGGGTGTTGATTTCGCGGAGCACGCGCCCCTCCACCTCGACGGGCCTGCGATCCTCGAGATGCAGTTTGAGCCGCACCACGTCGCCTCGGTGCAGGCGCTGGGGACCCAGGAGCAGGGCCCCACTTGCGGAGAGATTTTCGCAGGCGTAAAGCCCGACCCAGTGCCCTGTGGCAACCACTGTGGCGGTGCCCGCCACGGCTCCCCGCGGAAACTTTCTGCGCTCGGAATCACCCATGAGACCTCCAGGGCGGGACGTCGCCCGCTGTCATCGATCCCTATCGTCAGCTATTCAATAATATGTAAGCAATAATTCGATTTTTACAACGGTTATCTGCGGCGAGCAGGGCTTTTCGAGTTCGCAGGGGCTCGAGAGTGCCGAGGCTGCAGGCGGGTCTTTCAAGAGCCTCTCGGGGAGACCTCCCGGCGGAAGCTGGCTATAGTCCGCCGGGTCTTTGGCCCGCCCGGAATCAGTCATGCCGCCCATACTCTCCGTCAAGAACCTCAGTAAGTCCTACGCAACCGGGCACAAGGCGCTCGACGGCATCGAGCTCGACATCGCGAGGGGAGAGATCTTCGCGCTGCTCGGCCCCAACGGCGCGGGAAAAACCACGCTCATCGGCGTCGTGTGCGGAATCGTGTCGGCATCGGGCGGAACCGTGACGGTGGATGGTCACGACATCGTCCGCGACGCCCGCAAGGCACGCGCCAAGATCGGGCTCGTTCCCCAGGAGCTCACGGTCGACATGTTCGAGACGGTTTGGGCCACGGTGAGCTTCAGCCGCGGGCTGTTTGGCCGCCCTCCGGCACCCGCCCATATCGAACGGGTCCTCAAGGACCTGTCGTTGTGGGACAAGCGCGACGCTCAAATGATGACCCTCTCGGGGGGCATGAAGCGTCGGGCGATGATCGCGAAGGCGCTGTCGCACGAGCCAGAGATTCTGTTTCTCGACGAGCCCACGGCGGGCGTCGACGTGCAGCTGCGGCGCGAGATGTGGGCGGTCGTCCGGCGCCTCCGCGAGCAGGGGGTAACCATCATTTTGACCACCCATTACCTGGAAGAGGCGGAAGAGATGGCTGATCGCATCGGCGTCATCCAAAAAGGACGTCTCATCGTGGCCGAGGAGAAACACAAGCTCATGAAGACGCTCGGCAACAAGCGAGTGACGCTGGTCTTGGAGCAGCCGCTCTCCGTCGTGCCGCCGGAGCTTGCACACTGGCAAGTGGTCTTGAAGGCGGGGGGCCAGGAGCTCGAGGTCACCTTTGCGGGTGAATCCCATGGTGACATCCGCCCCTTCCTCCAACGCCTCGACAGCTGTGGCCTTCCCTGGAAAGACCTGAGCACACGGCAAAGCTCACTGGAGGACATCTTCGTGGACCTCGTCGGGCAGGAGGTTCGGTCATGAGCCTCAGCTTCAACCGCCACAGCGTCTGGGCCATCTACAAGTTCGAGATGGCGCGGGCACTGCGCACACTATGGCAAAGCGTCGCGGCGCCCGTGATCAGCACGTCGCTTTACTTCGTGGTGTTCGGCTCCGCGATCGGCGGGCGCATGAGCAGCGTCGAGGGCGTGAGCTACGGGGCGTTCATCGTGCCGGGCCTCATCATGCTCTCGGTGTTCACCCAGAGCTTGTCCAATGCTTCCTTTGGCATCTATTTCCCAAAGTTCACCGGGACCATTTATGAAATCCTGACCGCGCCCGTGTCCGCGCTCGAGATCGTCACGGCGTACGTGGGAGCCGCAGCCAGTAAGTCCATGGTGCTGGGCGGCATCATCTTGGCCACGGCAGCGCTCTTCGTGCCCTTGAGGATCGCCCATCCTCTGTGGATGGTGGTCTTCCTGATCCTGACCACGGTCACGTTCAGCCTGTTCGGTTTCATCATTGGGATCTGGGCCCGAAGCTTCGAGCAGCTACAGTTCGTTCCCATGCTGATCGTCACGCCTCTCACGTTTTTGGGAGGTGCGTTCTACTCGATCGACATGCTGCCACCCGCCTGGCGTACGATCACGCTCTTTAACCCGGTGGTTTATGTGATCAGCGGCTTCCGCTGGAGCTTCTATGGCTTGGCGGACGTCAACGTGGCTGTCAGCTTGGGGCTGACCGTGAGCTTCCTCGTCGCGTGTCTCGCGGTCGTCGTCTTCATGTTTCGCACCGGGTACCGCTTGCGCCGCTGACGTTGACACGCCCTTCCTGCCGAAAAAGGTGAAAGCCGGCGGGTGAGGCCGGCTTTCAGGGGAGGAGGGAGTGAGGGAGAGATCAGGTCTTGAGCTTGACGTTGTCGATGCAGGTGCTGCCTGTGGTGGAGATGATTTCCACCTTGAGGAGGTTGTTCCACGACAGGCTGACGGTGGAGGTGCCCGAGGCGGGCAGGGACACGTCCTTGACGAGGCGGCCAGACTGGCCCTTGACGTAGCCGTAGACGCGGTAGCTGGTGGCGGCAGACTCGTCCCAGAGCTTCGTGAGGTCGAAGGTGGTGAGAGAGAAGGGCTCGCCCGTGTTCTTGGTGATGGTGATCGTGTCACGTTGGTCGTAGGCGCACAGGCGCTTCGAGCCCTTGACCGTTTCGATGCTCAGCTTGCCAGGCGAGAAGGCATCGATGATGTTCGCGAACTCGAAGTTGTGCGACGTGGTCCAGATCTCGGAGGGGTTCTCGGTGACGGTACCAACCGCGTTGGCCTCGAAGGAGAGCGTGCGGGAGACGTTGTCCTGGGTTACGGCGCCGTTGTAGTTGGAGTTCACGTAGGTGGTCATCGTGTAGGGCCAGTTGGTCCAGGTGCCACCGCCGAAAGCCGCGCTGTGGAAGTCGCAGGAGGAGTAATCGTAGTGCTCGCCATCACCCACCGGCACTTGCCTGCAAAGGCGCTCGGCGAGGCCCGTGTACTTGGTGGCCTGGTCCACACGGTAGCCTTCGATGGGCTTGTAGGGGTTGCCAGAGCTGGCGCCCAGGCGGCCGGCGATGTTGGCCTTGAAGCCCTGGCCCTTGGCGTAATGAGCCACGGGCGGGTTGGACGCAAACACGTTGCCCATGTACACGCCTTCCTGAATGTGCGCGTCGCTACCCACCTGGTAAGCGAGGGAGAAGCCCACCGAAGGCATGTCCTCGGGGTCGGCGGTGACGAAGATGGGCACGTTCTGGCCGGTGCTGTTGAGGTGTGCGAGCACGCAGGCGCTGATCTGCTGCTGGCAGCGCGCATCACAAGCGCCGTTCTTCCAGCCGGTGCCCACACCAAGGCCACCGGGGAAGGTGTGCCAGTTGCCGTTGTTGTCTTGTTTGCTGATCGAGTCGTTGGCGGCCAGCGCGCACTTGGCGATGTACCTGACCGTGAGGCGGCCCCCGTTGGTGGTCATGAGGCCGTTGGTGGTCATGAGACCGTTGGTGGTCATGAGGCCATTGGTGGTGGCGAGGCCGTTGGTGGTCATGAGACCATTGGTGGCCACGAGGCCGTTGATGGCGGACAGGCCGTTGATGGCGGACAGACCGTTTTCGCTGAGAACGCCCTGGGAGATGGGATCGTCCTGCAGGAGAGAGTTGTCGTTTTGGCCGGGGGCGGCGCCGCAGCCCACGGCGCCTCCCAGGAGCAGGAATCCAAGGGTCTTGGCGAATCCGGTGTTCATCTGAGGTCTCCTTCGGTAGCCCGGCCAGCTCGAGGAGCTCCGTGGCTTTGCGTAACGCGGTCGCCCGCGTGTTGCCGTTTCGGGAACATTCCCTTGTCCCGGAGAAGAGCAATCGGTGTGCCATGTATAGAACGTAAGCCAGCTTACTCAACATGCAGCGAAATCGTCCTTTCGGCCCCGGGACCTGTTGTGCCCCGCACAACACCTGCTGATTCGCTGTCGACAGAACACATCCGCCCGCCTGTCGGCACCCCGCTCACCCCTGGCGGGGGTACGGGGGCACGATGGAGACGTTCAGTTACGCGATGGCAACAGGCGTGCGGGCCGGGGGCCCTTCCCTGACGGGGTCAGGTTGGCGCGCTTCGTGCTTCCTAGTGAAGGGGGCGCTCGAACCCCCGCCCAACACGAGGCCGCGATGCAGAGCACACGAGACCCGACCCACAGCGAAGACACCGCCAACGCGGGCAGCGGGCCCTCGAACAAGCCGTGTCCCGAGCACATGCGTATCGACGGAGGTCCCGTGGAGCCGGGCCTGCGCGGCGCCGACGAACAAATCTTCACCTACGTGCTGGCTGAGACGATTGGCGCCATGGAGGCCGCGGCGGTCCCTCACGCGATCATCGGGGGCATCGCCGCCAGCGGCTTTGGGCGCCCGCGTTGGACCCACGACATCGATCTCTTCGTCCGTCCCGAGGATGCGGGCCGGGCCCTCGAGGCTCTGTCCGAGCGAGGCTTCCGCACCGAGCGCACCGATCCTCGCTGGCTCTACAAAGGCTACAAAGAGGACGTGATGGTGGACATCATCTTCAGGTCGACCGGAGGCTTCTACCTCGACCAGGAGATGCTGGATCGGGCCGTGACCTACCGGTTCAAGGGCCACGACGTGCGCCTGGTTCCTCCGGAGGACCTCGTCATCATGAAGGCTGTGGTCCACGACGAAGCGGGCCCGCGGCACTGGCATGACGCCCTCTCGATCATCGCCTGCGGAAACGTTGACTGGCCCTACTTTGCACGCAGATCGATGAAGGCGCCCCGGCGGGTGTTGAGCTTGCTCGTTTATGCTCAGTCCATCGACATGTACGTTCCGAATGACGTCATTCGTCAGTTGCATGGGCAGCTGTACGGGATGTGAGCTGGATTCATGGACAAGATTCCTGCCGAAGAGCCCGTCAAGTACCTGGTGGCCAAGGTTCGCGAGGCCCTGGCGCAAGACCCGCGCACCAACGTTTTGGATGTTCACGTGCGCGTGGAGGGTGAGCGCGTTTACTTGTTGGGAACGGTGGAGCTGGCGGCGCGCAAAAAGGCGCTGGAAACCGTGGTGCAAGAGATCCTTCCGCCGGGTATGATTCTCGTGAACAACGTCACCGTCGCAACGTACAGCGCCGAGCCAATCGAAGAGACCGTGGAATGATCCGGGTGGCTGCAGTGGGTGATCTTCACGTGGGTTGCGAGGGCCCTGACCCGCTCTGCGGTGCCTTCGCGAACGTCCATGAGCACGCCGACGTGTTGCTGCTGGCGGGCGACCTCACCCAGCACGGAGATCCCAAGGAAGCGCGCAACCTGCTGCACACGATCGAAAAGGTGCGCACCCCCGTGGTCGCCGTGTTCGGAAACCACGATTATCATATGGGGCACGAAGAAGAGCTTGCGCGTGACCTCCGCGGCGCGGGCGTTCACGTGCTCGAGGCCGAGTCCGTCGTGCTTGACGTCGCGGGCACGAAGCTGGGCATCGCCGGCTGCAAGGGCTTCGGTGCAGGCTTTCCCGGCGCGTGCGGCACGGAGTTCGGGGAGCCAGAGATGAAAGCCTTCATCCACCACAGCAAAGCGGCGGCCCACGCGCTCGGCGAGGCGCTGGCCGCGATGGTCTGCGACGTGCGGGTGGCGTTGACCCACTACGCGCCCGTCAAGGACACTTTGGTGGGGGAGCGGCTCGAGATCTTCCCCTTTTTGGGATCCTATTTTCTCGGAGAGGTCATCGACCATGCAGCCTGCGATCTGGCGCTGCACGGTCACGCCCACCGGGGGACGGAGCACGGCATGACCCCGAGCGGGGTGCCTGTGCGCAACGTGGCTCGACCGGTGATCCGCTGCGCCTACAAGGTGTATCGGGTGGCCGCGTCGACGCTGCGGTCATCGACGCCCGCGCGGTGCTGAGAGTTGGCCCCGCTCGCGAAGGGCGTGGCTCCGTCTGGGCCTAGCGCGTGACGAGCGCGGCGCGCGGGCCCCGGCCCTCGACGTAGTGGCTTGCCGCCTGCAACCGCGCGAAGGCCGCCCGCACGGCCTGTGCATAGAGCGCGTGCGATGGGAGCTCTATGCGGGCCTTGACGTCGGCGGACGACAAACGATCTCCCCTCCTGGCCGCGCGCAGCAGGTGCAGCAGCGGGTCGCGGTCTGCGTAAAGGGGGGGCGTGCCGTTCACGTGGCGGGCCCAAAGGCCGGGATCTGGGGAGGCTGTCACCCGCGCCAGGGACTCGAGCCAGGCTGAACGTTGCAGACGCCAGTCGATGAGCTTCTCGATCCAGCCCGTGGGATCTTCGCTGTCGGGTTCGATCGTGTGGATGCGCACGAAGAGTCGCCGCTCGAGGGTGTGGAGCGCCTCGAGGATCACGGTGGCCTCGGGCGGTGTGGCCTCCGCGGGAGCGCTCCAGGCTCTTACGAGCGCGCCGTCGCGGTAGAGATTACGCTCGGCCGCGTCAGGGGCAGGCGGCGCGAGCACGCCTTGGGCGCTGTCGTGCACCAGCCACATCAACGCCGCGGCGAGCCGCGGGTCGGCGCGGGTGCCCCGGGCGGCTGCATCCAATTCAGCGAGCGGCTCGGCCGGGCTCCGCCAGACACCTGCCAGGGCCGAGGCCGCTTCATGGTGTTCAGCCAACGTGTCCCAGGCCCGCCCAGGCAACGCGTGCGCGCAACCCACCAGGGCGAAGGTGTCCTCCGCGGCCGCGAAGGTGACGAGGCTAAAGGGCGCGGCAGAGAAAGGCGCTCCCGCTCCAGGCGCCGCCTCGGCCCGGGACCAGTGGGTCTCGAGGAAAGGCAAGAACCCCGGCAGGCCCAGCAGGGCCCGGCGGGTCAGGGCAACGCTCATTCTTCACCTCCGGTCTTCGTGCTGCGCGCCTTTTCGTACTGGCGCAGGAACTCTGCGACCTCGGGTGGTTTGTGAGGGCGCAAGAGGTCACAACGGTCGGTCAGCACGTCGTCGTCGATCGTCCCACAAAGGTAATCACTGCAGGCCTCCGTGTAGACGAGCGCCCGGGTCACGGCCTCGGCGTACTGGCTGCGTGGCGGTGGGCGGCGGCTCTTGAGGAGCGCGTCGGGTGCGGCCGCGCCCCCCTGGCGTAGCCGTTCGAGGAGAACGAGCAAGGGCTCGTCGGCATCGTAGAAGTTCGGCGCGACGAGGTACTTTTGTACCCGCACCGGATCGGGTCGGTGGTAGGCCTCGGCGTAACGAGCCGGGTCCACTTCCAAGGGCTCGAAGACGCTTTTGGCCTTCGCGAACCGCTGTGACACGGAGTCTTGTCCTGCGAACGATTGCAGACGCAAGAGCTCGCGCTGCCACATGAGACCGAAGAGCGGCTCCAGGGCTAAGGTGGGCAACGACGCCTGCGGGCCCGGCAACGAGGGGCCGAAGGCCAACGTTCCAGGTGTCATGGGGGCGCGCCGTCCGTGCGCGTACACCTCTTTGAACACCGCCACGTCATGGTAGATCGTCACATCACTCACCCCGGGCTGCTTGGGCACGTAGTGTTCGGGCTGCAGATACCGGTAAACGGGTTTCCACTGCCTGTCCGCTGCGTTGTGAGCCCTCCAGCCAAGCGTGAACGCCAGGAGGCGCAGCGTGCGTGCGGGCAGGACGGGTGCGGTGAAGCCCTGCCGCAAAGGGGCGAGCACCGGCAGCGTGTGTTGGTCGCCAAGGCGCGTGACCGAGCCAAGCACGCCCACCGGCCAGGCGGAGCGCAGCGCTTGTTTGAGATGCGGATGGACCGCGGGGGACAGCAAGGCCAAGCGGGCAGCGTCCTCGAAGACCGCCACGTGCGTGATGTGTTCGGACACGCAGGTACCATAGGCCCCTTGGGGCGCTCGTGCGAGCTGGGCCTGTGCGCCCCGTCATGGTCTGCCCTTCGGATCTTGCCCTCATGCCCCAGCGGCCGTTTTCGAGGCATGCCGCAGCGGCCGCGGGCTGCGCAGGGGGCGGCGCCCGTGCCCTGGCCTCGCATTGCGCCGCTTCGCCCCGCCCTGTACATGATGGGCCCGCCCCTTGTATGTGGGCGGTGGGTCGTCAAACTACCCCCCCAGGAACGCTGCATGAACCGGATCTCCT
This sequence comes from Myxococcales bacterium, assembly GCA_022184915.1. Taxonomy (NCBI): domain Bacteria; kingdom Pseudomonadati; phylum Myxococcota; class Myxococcia; order Myxococcales; species Myxococcales bacterium. The sequence goes on from JAGTJU010000002.1 coordinate 360,940, forward strand.
TGGCCTTCGCGTGCTTTTTCTCGCTGCTCTTTCGCGGCCGATTGCCCGAGGGCCCGATGAGACAAAAGCTCGCAGCCCCCCCGGAGCCGCCCCGCCCCGCGCCCGAAGCCTCCCCCGTCGCTGAAGTGGTCGTGGCCGCCCCGGCTCCCGAGCGCGCAGCCGCGAGCTCTGCAGACAAAGGCCGCTACCGCAACGAAGGGGCGCTTGCGCTGCTCGCGCTTTTGCAACGGGAAGGGCGCCTGGTGGACTTCCTGCGCGAGGGGCTCGACGGCTACTCCGACCAAGACATCGGCGCCGCCGTCCGCGATGTGCACCGCGGGTGCCGCAAGGTTGTGGAAGATCACGTCAAGCTCGAGCCTGTGCTGCCCGGTGAGGAAGAATCCCCCGTGCTCGTTCCGCCCGGGTTCGATCCCGGCGAGGTGCGGCTCCTTGGTGAAACCCGGGGGGCGCCCCCGTTTCGAGGCACTCTGGTGCATCATGGCTGGCGGGCCGTGGAGGTACGCTTCCCGCAGCTCAACGACGGTGTGGACAGGCGGGTGTTGGCACCGGCCGAGGTGAAGCTGGCCTGAGCCGGCGGAGGGCGAACATGGCGCGTTTCATCGTAGGCATCGATCTGGGAACCACCAACTCGGCGGTGGCGTCGGTCGATCTGGAAGCCCCGGGGCCCGACGGCCCGCGCATCGAGCCGTTTTCGATCGTGCAGGCCATCGCCGCGGGGCAGTTCGCGCCGGCGCCCACGCTGCCTTCGTTCCTGCTCGTGCCGAACGAACACGAAGTGGCGCCGGGCGAGATGTCTTTGCCCTGGGTGGAGAGCCCCGCGTACGCCGCGGGCGTATGGGCCCGGGAGCGGGGCGCCGAGTTGCCCCACCGGGTCATCTCGTCGGCGAAGTCGTGGCTGTCGCACCCGGGTGTGGATCGCACGGCGCCGCTTTTGCCCTGGCGGGGCGCGCAGGTGGCCGAAGAGGAGGCGCCCGGCGAGACCGACGGGGTGAGGCTCTCCCCCGTCGAAGCGTCGTCGATGTATCTGTCCCACATTCGCGACGCCTGGAATCACGCCCACCCGGACGCCCCGCTCGAGGCTCAGGAGGTGCTGGTCACGGTGCCCGCCTCGTTCGATGCCGTGGCCCGCGAGTTGACCGTGGTGGCCGCCCAGCAGGCGGGCCTTGCGTCCGTGACCCTGCTCGAGGAGCCTCAAGCCGCGTTTTACGCGTGGCTTGCGAAGAACGGTGATACCTGGCGACAGGCGCTGGCCCCCGACGACGCGGTTTTGGTCTGTGACGTGGGCGGCGGCACCACTGACTTTTCCATCATCAAGGTCGCCGATGATGGCCAGGGCGCTCTGGCCCTCGAACGTGTGGCCGTGGGGGATCACATTCTCCTCGGTGGCGACAACATGGATCTTGCGCTTGCGCACCTGTGCACGCAGCAGCTGGGCGAAGCCGGCGCGAAGCTGTCCACCTTGCAGCACCGGGCGCTGGTGTTTGCCTGCCGACGGGCCAAAGAGCAGCTGCTTTCGATTTCGCCCCCCGAAGCGGTGCCCGTGAGCGTGCTTGGCCGCGGCGCCAAGCTGATCGGCAGCACGTTGCGCACGGAGCTGCGGCAGGACCACGTGCAGCACCTCGTGCTCGATGGCTTCTTCCCCTTCGTTCCCAAGGACGCCCGCCCCCAGAAGCGCCGCACGGTGGGTCTGCGGGAGCTCGGTTTGCCCTACGCGCAGGACGCCGCGATCACGCGGCACCTGGCCGAGTTCCTCGCACGGCATGGTCAACGCCCCTCCGCGATCTTGTTCAACGGCGGCGTGATGCGGGCGGCGTTGCTGCGTGAGCGCGTCTCGCAAGCCGTGGGGCTTTGGGATGGCCGCGGCGATACGCCCGTGCTCTCGGGTACGGATCTGGATCTCGCGGTGGCGCTGGGCGCGGCCTACTACGGGCTCGTGCGCCGGGGCCGGGGCATTCGTATCCGCGGTGGCACCGCACGCGCCTACTACATCGGCCTCGAAGCGGCCATGCCCGCCATTCCCGGCTTTCCTCCGCCCCTCAAGGCGCTCTGTGTGGCGCCTTTTGGCATGGAAGAGGGGGGCGAGCCCGTCAAGCTTCCCGATGAAGAGCTGGGCCTGGTGGTGGGCGAAACGGCCGAGTTTCGCCTCTTCGCCTCGACGGAGCGCAAAGACGATGCGCCCGGCGTGCTCGTCGATCCCGACCAGGCCGGGCTGCAAGAGCTGGCACCCGTGCATGCCGAGCTGCCGGCCGGTCCGCGGGCGCTTGCCGGCGAGCCCGTGGCCGTTTCGCTCGAGTCCCGGGTGACGGAGCTGGGCACGCTCGAGCTGTGGTGTGTGGCGCGCGAGGGGTCCGATACCGGAGCGGGGCGGTGGAAGCTCGAGTTTTCCGTTCGCCACCACGACTGATCCATGTCCAACGCCCGCTACGTCATCGGCATCGACCTTGGCACCACCAACACGGCGGTGGCCTTCGTCGACACCCAGGCCGCCTCGGGGCGCGTCGAAGTGTGCGAGCTGCCGCAGCTCGTGGCGCCCGGCGAGGTGGCGCCGCGCACCCAGTTGCCTTCCTTCGTGTACTTGCCTCGCGGCCAGGATCTGTCGGCGGCGCAGGTGGCGCTGCCTTGGGGTCAGGACGAACACGCGCCCGTGGTGGTGGGTGAGTTGGCCCGTGCGCAGGGCGCGCGCCATCCGCAGGGCCTGGTTTCTTCGGCAAAATCGTGGCTCTGTCACGCAGGCGTCAACCGCCACGCCGCGATTTTGCCCTGGGGGGTGGGGCTCGAAGGCGGAGAGACTCCGGAGGGAGGCGGCCGCAAGCTCTCACCGGTAGACGCCTCGGCCGAGGTGCTGCGCCACGTACGGCAGGCGTGGGGGCACGTGCGGGGCAGCCAGCCCGGCTCCGACCTGGCGAACCAGGACGTGGTGGTCACCGTTCCCGCTTCCTTCGACGAAGCGGCGCGCGAGCTCACGCTCGAGGCTGCGCAGAAGGCGGGGCTGCCGCACTTGGTCCTGCTCGAGGAGCCTCAGGCCGCGTTTTACGCCTGGGTGAACGCGCGCACGGGCAAGGCGCAGCTTGCGCCGGGTGAGTCGGTGCTGGTGTTCGACGTGGGCGGCGGCACGAGCGACTTCACGCTCATCACCGTGGGTGAAGACGGCGACAGCTTCGCGCGCAAGGCTGTGGGTGAGCACTTGCTGCTGGGTGGTGACAACATCGATCTCACCCTGGCCAAGCACGTCGAGGCAGGCTTGGCCACGAAGCTCGATTCCGTGCAGTGGCACGCTTTGGTGCACGCCTGCCGGATGGCCAAGGAAAAGCTGCTCGCAGACGACAGCCTCACGAAGCTCACCCTCACCGTGCCCGGCCGCGGGACCAAGCTGATCGGGGGCGCGCTGCACGCCGAGCTTTCCCGCGGGCGCCTCGATGAGGTGCTCTTTGAAGGCTTTTTTCCCCTGGTGCGCAAGGAGGAAGGCCGCAAGCGCACGCGCAGCGGGCTGCAAGAGTTCGGTTTGCCCTTCGCCTCCGACCCCGCCATCACACGGCACCTCGGCGCCTTTTTGCTGCGCCACGCACAGGGCCGCATCGACGCCGTGTTGTTCAATGGAGGCGCGATGGCGCCCCCGTCGCTGCGCGCGCGCGTGCTCGAACAAGTCGCCGCCTGGCAGCCCGATGCCCCGGCACCGCGCGAGCTCGCGAGCCCCCAGCCCGCGCTGGCCGTGGCCGAAGGCGCCGCGGTGTACGGTCTTGTGCGGCGGGGCCTGGGTGTGCGCATCGGAGGCGGCACGCCCCGCAGCTTCTACGTGGGCGTGGGCCGTGTAGAAGGGCGCGAGCGCGCCGTGTGTATCGCCCCCCGGGGGCTGACGGAAGGCCAGCGCCTGGAGCTGGATCGTGCGTTCGTGTTGCTCACGAACAAGCCCGTCAGCTTCAAGCTGTACTCGTCCACTACGCGGAGGGGTGAGCCGGGCGCCGTGGTGGACGTGGGCGATGGCCGCGCCGACACGGTGGACGACGGCAGCGATCTCTTCGAGCTTCCCCCCCTCGTCACGGTGGTGAAGGCCCCCGGGCGTGCGGAGGTCACGGTGCACCTCGAGGTCACCACCACGGAGGTGGGCACCCTGGATCTCGGCTGCCGCGAAGCTGCGCCCGCCGATCCCCAAGCCCCCTTGCGCTGGCGGCTGTCTTTCGACATGCGCGCCGGGGGCGCACGCCTCGAGGGGCCGGACGAACCGGCCACGCTGGAGCCGCGCGTGCGTGAGGCACAGGCGCTCATCCGTAGCGTGTTTCGCGACAAGCCCTCCGAGGTGTCGGGGCTCAACAAGGCGCTCGAGCACACGCTCGAGGCGCCGCGCGACGCCTGGTCGATGAGCGCCGCCCGTGCGCTCTTCGACGCCGCGTTCGAGGTGGTCGAAACGCGGACGAAGTCGCCGCAACACGAGGCACGCTGGCTTCACCTCGCGGGCTATTGCCTGCGCCCGGGCTGCGGGGCCCCCGCCGACGAGTGGCGGGCCAAGCAGATGTGGGGGATCGTGTTTCATCAAGATCTCCACCACCCCAAGGACGAGGTGTGTCGCCTGGCGTGGTGGATCACCTGGCGCCGCGTGGCGGGAGGCCTCAACAAAGGCCAACAGCACCAGCTCTACCTGCGCCTGGCGCAGCTCTTTCTCGGCAGCCGCCAGGGCAAAAAGCGCTGGTACGAGATGAAGCCCAGCCCCCAGGAGGCCGCCGAGATGCTGCGTTGTCTCGGCAACCTCGAGCGCTGCACCCCCGAGCAAAAAGCCACGCTGGGCGACGAGCTCACGAACCGCATGGTGGGCAGCCGCAAAGTGCGCAGCGACCCCGGCACGTTTTGGGCCCTCGGCCGCCTGGGCGCGCGGGTTCCGCTTTACGGCCCCGCCGACGCGGTGGTTCCCCCTGCGCGCGTGCAGGCTTGGATCGAGGCCCTGCTCGAGGTGGATTGGCCGGACCCGCAAAAGGCCGCCTTCCCCATGGCGCAGCTCGGTCGCCGCACCGATGACCGCAGCCGCGATCTCGAGCCCGCCGTGCGCGACAAGCTGGCTTCCCGCCTGGCCACCATCGAGGGCGCCGAGCGCAGCGCTCGCTTGGTCACCGACGTGGTGGAGTTGGAAGCCCGCGAAGCCTACATCGCCCTTGGGGAGACCCTGCCCGTGGGCCTTCGTCTTTCGGGTGACGACGGGGCCGTTTCGTCTGCGTCTTGAGTCCCATGGGAGACGAGGCCGTGGTCCCCGCCCTGCGCACGCCAAGTTGTCTCGCACCTTTTCTGCTGGCCAGTGTGTCCGCCTGCGCGGCACACACGCCCCGCCTACCCGGGGAGCCTCGGGTGTGGATGGAACCGTGGGGCGAGGTGGAAGGTCAGCCGGTGGCCCTATATCACCTGGCGAACCGCAACGGTGTGAGGGCAGCGATCAGCACCTACGGCGGAAGACTCGTGTCGTTGCATGTACCCGATCGGCAGGGGCGCTTCGACGATGTGGTGAGAGGCTACGACGAGCTGGCAGGCTACGAACAAGATCCCGCTTACTTCGGTCCCCTCATTGGCCGCTTCGCCAACCGCATCGCCGAGGGACGTTTCACGCTGGACGGCGTCGAGATACAGCTGGCGCACAACGAGAACACCAACGCGCTTCACGGGGGCGTGCGCGGCTTCGACAAGGTGGTGTGGCAGGCGACGCCAAGCCGCGAGCGTACGAGCGTGAGCCTGCGCTACGTGAGCCCTCACCGGGAAGAGGGCTATCCGGGCACACTCGAGGTGGTGGTGCGCTACGCGCTCACGGAAACGAATGAGCTGCAGATCGACTACGAGGCAAAAACCGATCGCCCCACCGTGGTGAACCTCACCAACCATTCGTATTTCAACCTGGCCGGGCCCGACAGTGACGACGTGACGGCACACCTCATGACCATCGATGCCGAGGCCTACACCCCCGTGGACGAACGCTTGATCCCCACGGGCGCGCTCGCTTCAGTCGAGGGCACGCCGTTCGACTTTCGGCAGCCTCACGCGATCGGCGCGCGCCTCGGGGTGGTGCACGAGCAGCTTCAACGAGGCAAAGGGTACGACCACAACTGGGTGCTGAGGCCCGCGGGCTCCTCCCCGCTGCGGCGGGCCTGCCGCGTGGAGGATCCGGGCAGCGGCCGGGCCCTGGAGGTGCTGACCACCGCACCCGGGCTGCAGTTCTATTCCGGCAACTTCCTCGACGGACGCCTCACCGGCAAGGGTGGTCGCCCGCAGCGTCACCGCAGCGCGTTCGTGCTCGAGACCCAAAACTTCCCCGACGCGCCGAATCACAGGAGCTTCCCTTCCTCGGTGCTGCGCCCGGGTCAGACCTACCGGCACACGTCGGTGTATCGGTTTTCGTGGTGGGACATTCCACCGGCGACACCTCCGAAAACGCAACGCGCTAGATAGGTGGTAGGGCGCAAGCGAAGAGGCCCAGGCCCTCGCAAGCCTTTCCCGCGGGCTCGAATCGGTATTTCCTCGGTGACGAAAAGACCTCGTCAAGTATCATATTGTTTTGCCCTTCGTTGTCTCACGAGAGGCGATTCGACTCACTTCAACCTGCAATCGAGCATATCCAGCGGAGGCATGATGTACCGAAGGACCGCCTTGCTGCCGTGCGCCATGAAGCGCTCAGGCTTTTTCTTGGTTGGTGTAGCAGTTGGCATCGTTGCGTGGAGCGGCACAGCCCAGGCGTTCCCAGACGGCTTCGCGGGCAAGCCGCTGGCCCAGGCGTGCGGAAACTGCCACTACAAGACCAAGGGGCCGAAGATAGACCTCATCTTCAGCAAGGAGCGCCCCAGCAAGGGAGAGACGATTGACATTACCGTCAAGCTCGAGGCCCAAGCAGCGGTGGCGATCAACACAGGCGTGTACATCGAAGGCAGTGCTGGAAAGTTTGCCCTCATCGACGCCAACGTTACACGGCTACACAGCCCGAGCGAGGTGCTCCACTCGAAGCCAATGCCCTTGGTCGACCGCAAGGCCGAGTTCAAGTTCAAGTGGACGGCCCCGACGACTCCGGGAGCCGCGACCTTCACGGTAAATTCCGTGACTTCAGTGCCCGAAATCCCCACCGAGTGGCCGGGCGAGTTCAACTCGTCCTCGAGCTCCGCGGGCGTCGCTGTCGACTGCGACGGCAAGTACTACTACCCCGACGACGACGGCGACGGGCACGGTAGCGCCGACCCCAACCTGCGGAAGATGTCCTGCGAGCCGGTGCAAGACTACATCGACGTGGGCGGTGACTGTTTCGACGACGACGACAAGTCGTACCCCGGCGCTACCGAGATCTGCGACAACAAGGACAACGACTGCGACGGAGAGCCGGACGAGGGCCTAGAGCCAGGTCTCTACTTCAGAGACGATGACCGTGACGGCTTTGCCCGGGGAACCTCGGGGGGGGCATCGATCTTCACGTGCAACGACAACGAGGGGTACGCGAAGGAACGCGGGGACTGCGACGACAACAACAAGGACGTACGCCCCGGCGCCAAAGAGATCTGCAACGGCGTCGACGACGACTGCAACGGCGAGGTCGATGACGATTGCGAGGACGAGGCAAGTGGGGGCGCCTCTGGAGGTTCTGGGTCCGGGGGGGCTGCGTCTGGGGGTTCGGGTTCCGGGGGCAGCTCGGGAGGTGGCGATGGCGACGACGATGGAAACACCGACGAAGACGATGAATCCAACACGATGGTTGGCGGTTGCAGCTTCGGTGGACAGGATGCTTCGCCGTTCTCGATAGGCCTTTTCCTCATTCTTGGCGGTGTGCTCCTCGGCCGGTTGACCCGCCGCTGGCGCGCCTGAGGAAGAGTGAGTGCAACGATCCCCCGGCTAGGCCCCGCGCCCTCCCGGGGGTTTTTGCTTTGGCGCCGATGCCTGCGGCCTTCAGGTCCGGCTCTAGGGCGCGCTTACTGTGCACGCCCTGCGGTGGGCTATAGGCTTTACCGAAATCATTGCGCTTTTTCTCCGATAACACCGCGTCAGACCCTGACGAACGTACCCAATCCGGCCGAAATGTGCGAGTTACCCATTGATCCCACGGTGGGGGGAGTTATCGTTCCCTAGTTGATACGCTCGACAGCCGCCCCGTTCGGCTTCGGGCTTGCGATTCGGCCGTACACCGGCCCGTCCCCCGGAGAAGTCACATGAAACGCTTAGGACGTCTCGAATCCATTGCTACGGCTGTCTTGTTGTTTGCTGCCTGTACGGGTTCACCTGGAGGAGGGGATGAGGGGGACGGTGACGAGGATGGCCCCGGAGGCCAAGGTGGATCGGGCGGAACGAACGGCGGGGGATCCGGAAACGGCCCTCCCGAACCTCTTCCGACCCCGCCCGCCGCGAACTCGCTCGAGCGCAACCCGATCGAACCGCTCTCGTGCAATAAGTCGCTCTTCGAGGACCCCGAGTCGTCCCCTCTCGAGCGGCTGACCCGCGAGCAGTACCTCAACACGATGCGGGATTTGTTCGCGGGCCTCGTGGACGCAGGCAGCCTCCCGAAGAAGACAGACATTCCGGACCCGCCCCGAGAAGGAAGCTTCTCAAACAACGTGTTTGCGCAGCTGGGCTCGGAATCTGAAACGAATGCTTGGGAAGCCGCGGCGTTCAAGATTTCGACGGAGGCCGTGAAGGACCTGCCCAAGCTGATGGGGTGTAACCCGGACGGCAACACCGGCTGCGTCGATACGTTCATCGACGATTTCGGTATGCGCGCCTGGCGTCGTCCGCTCTCGGGCGGAGAGAAAGACGCCCTCAAGGGTCTTTACCAAGAGGCGCGCGCCTCCCTCGATGTAAAGGGTTCCGTGGCCACGGTGCTCGGCGCGATGCTCAGTTCGCCGCAGTTCCTGTTCCGCGTGCAAGAGGGTGCGGGTGACGTGGAAGAGGGGCAGAAAAAGCGCCTTTCGGGATACGAGATGGCGTCGCGCCTTTCTTACTTTCTCTGGAACTCCATGCCCGACGCGGAACTGTTCGCTGCAGCCAAGGACGGGAAGCTTTCGAGTGAGGCCCAGGTGGAGGCTGCAGCTCGACGGATGCTCGAAGACGACCGATCTAAGGATACGATTCGCCTTCTTCAGAAGGAATGGCTTCACCTCGAACGCCTCGAGGTTCGGTCGACGGCCAGCCAGAAGAGCGACGAGGTCTACCCAAGCTTTAACGAAAAAACGGAGGTGGCTCTCCGGGAAGGTCTGCAGGCGTACCTGGATCACACCTTCTGGGACGGGGACCACTCGCTGAAAAACTTCTACACGTCGACCAAGGGATGGGTTAACGACGATTCCGCTGACATCTACGGCGTCGGGAAACCCGGTTCGGGCAACCTGACGGAGGTTGACCTCGACGCCAGCAAGAGGAAGGGCTTCCTGACCCAGCCGCAGGTGATGTCCGGATACGGCAGCCAGGTGGCTCAGTCGGCGATCTTGCGAGGTGCGTTCATCATGGAGTCGGTGCTCTGTGCGCCGTCGCAACCTCCTCCGATGAACGTGGTGAGAGAGTTCATCGAGGTCCCAGACCGGAACGCGGTCACGTTGCGGCAGGTGGTGGAAATGACGGTTGAGCAAGGGACCTGCGCAGGGTGCCACAAGGTGATTGACGGGTTCGGGTTCCTCTTCGAAAACTACGACGGCATTGGCGCGTACCAGACGAAAGAGCGTGACCTCGACATCGACGCCAGCAACGAGGTGGTTGCAACCCTCGACTTGAACGGGAAATACAAAAACGGGATCGAGTTCACGGAGGCTCTCTCCAAGAGCGAGCAAGCCGCTGACTGCGCGGTTCGGCAGTTTTACACCTTCGCCGTGGGGCGGCCCCAGCTGGAAAATGACGGCTGCTTCATCGCCCCGCTCGCCGACGAGTTCATAAAAGGCGGCACGAACATGAAGGACCTCCTGGTGAACATCGCGAAGAGTCAGGCATACCGCTACCGCAGCGCTGCCAAGTGAGGAGTACGACCATGAAAGACAATCGTTTCTCGCGACGGAACCTCCTGAAAGCGGCAGGGCTCGGCTCTACGGCAGCCGCTTTGCTCCCGGAACTCAGCAACCCGGCCTACGCGGACGGTGCGGTTCCGAAGATGTTCCTGATGTTCTACAGCTACCACGGCACCGTCAAAAGTCGGTGGGGTACTGGGAACGGAGGGCTGACTCTGGGCTCGTTTCTCAAGCCTCTGGAGCCCTACAAAAACGACATCGTGTTGGTCTCGAGCCTGCACATGAAGTCGGCTGACCTCTTCCCGGGTGACGGCAATGCCGCTCACATCCAGGGTCAGGTGCACTCGTTGACGAGTGCAAAGCACACGAAGGCATCGGCGAACGCAACGCCGATAGCGGGAGGCCCCTCTATCGACCAGGAGATCCTGAGCCTCCTCATCGCCAAAAACGGAGGCAACCCGCTAACGCCCGTGGATTCGCTGCAGCTTGCCATCTCCGACTCGGGTCCGGGCTCTGACCAGATGATGGGTCGGGCCGGTTATCGTAGGCGAGCAGGGGCAATCGTGCCGTTCTCTCCCGTCTATGACCCGCTCTTCGCACACCAACGCATTTTTCCGCCAGGTATGGGGGGGAATCCTAGCGAGGCCACGCAGCGGAAGCTGATGGCGAAGTTCTCGAAGGGCCAGTTCAACGAGGTGTCGAACAAAATCAAAGATCTTTACGGATCGAGCTCCCAGACACGGTTCCAGGCACACGCTGACTACATGTCGGCACTCGAGAAGAGCTTGGCTGCCGTACCGGGAGGCACGGATGCGCCCCCGGACGTCACCGTCGCGGCCTCAGCTTGTGAATCTGGTAAGGCAGTCACCTACACCAACAAGACGCCTGACGCCAAGGGCTGGTTGAGTACTCTGTCCGACACGATGCCCAAGCTGGCACACCTGGCGTTGTCGTGCGGGCGCACGCGCTTCGTGACCATCAACATCGAGGCCACCGTTGACCCCGACACGGGGCTTCACGACAAGATCCACAACAATGCCTTGAACGCCGAGCCGTTCTACGTACGCACCGCGGAGCAGGTGGCCAAAACGCTCAAGCTTCTCAAGGAGACGCCCACGGCTGATGGCAAGAACATGCTGTACCACACGGTGTTCCTGTGGGCCGGCGAGCTTGGGAACGGCCAGTCTCACAAGTGGGACGACGTCAACTGGATCGTGGGTGGACAGGCCGGGGGTGCTTTGCAGACGGGTCGGTTTGTCGAAGCCAACGGCAAAACCACCGCGGACCTCTTCGTGTCCGTTGGCAAGCTGATGGACTCGGGCATGACGACCTTCGGTGACTCGAGGGCCTTTACGGGCCCCATCGCCGCCATCAAGGCCTGAACGCAAGGCCTGAACGAGACCTGTGACGCCGCTTCGCACTGCTCTCCGGGGCAGCCGCGTGGCGGCGTCTCCGTTTCGAATGCGGGGGCTTGGCCGGGCGAGGTTGAAGTCGAACCAGCCGCCTCCGTCGCCTATGGTTTCGGTATGGGTGAGACAGGCCAGGGACGGGGCCCGATCGGTTCGGGCGGGGGCGAGCCGAACGCAGAGGCTGAGATTGCGAAGGTGGTTACGCTTGCGCGCTGGTTGGACGATCGTTTCCTGGACCCGCTCTTGGGTTTGGTGCTGCCGGGGGTGGGCGACGCGGCCGGGGCCCTGGTGGGCCTTTACGCGGTGCGGGTGGCAGCCAGGCTTCGTTTGCCGCGGGTGGTGATCGCGCGCATGTTGCTCAATCTTGCTGTTGACGCGCTGCTCGGGAGCGTGCCCGTCGTGGGAGAGCTCTTTGATTTCGTGCACAAGGCCCACAGCCGCAATGCCGACCTGCTTTTGAGGCGCGGGCAGAGCCGGGCGGCAAGGCCTAGCGACACGTTGGTCTTGGTCGGCGCGGCGCTGCTGTTCCTGGGCGCGTTGCTCCTGCCCCTGGTGCTGGTCGCCGGGCTGCTCGCGGCCCTGTTCTAGGCGTCGGGCCGGAAACACTCCAGGTGCGCGCTGCCTGGACGCGTCAGGTCGGTTGTTTGGTGACTTTCTCGCACATCCTTGAAACGTTCCCCCTGGAGTGTCATCTCATGCCCGCATGCGGTACGTCGTCGCGGTGGGGGTGCTCCTGGTCCTCATCACCGGCCTGGCCGGGATCAAATACAGGCAGATCTCCACCCTCATTCAATTCGGGGAGGCGGCTCAACAAGCCGGTCCACCTCCTGAAGCCGTGGGTACGGCTGTCGCGGGGAAAAACGCCTGGCAGGGCGCTCTTTCGGCGGTGGGCAGCGTGGCTGCGGCTCGGGGCGTGACCATCGCCAACGAAGTGCCGGGGGTGGTCAAGGCAATCCGCTTCGAGTCGGGCGCGCGGGTCAAGCCGGGGCAGGTGCTGGTCGAGCTGGATAGCAGCGTCGAGCAGGCTCAGCTGGCGGCGGCCCAGGCGCGCCTGGAGCTGGCCACGGCGTCTGCGGCGCGTACACGGAAGCTGGTCGAGGGCGGCGCCGCCACGCAGGCGCAGCGTGAGTCCGAAGACGCGCAGCTGAACACCGCCGCCGCGGACGTGGCGGCGCTCAGGGCACAGATTGCGAAGAAGACGGTGCGGGCGCCCTTCGGGGGCCGCTTGGGCATTCGGCAGGTGAACCTGGGCCAGTACCTGACGCCTGGAACGTCACTCACCGTGCTCGAGTCCTTGGGCTCGGTCTACGTCGATTTCACCTTGCCTCAGCAACAGGCCGGGGACGTGGAGGTGGGGGCCGTGGTGAACGTGACGGTTGCGGGTGCCGCGCCCGGAGAGGCCCCGCTGAGCGGGAAAATCGCGGCGATTGATCCCAACCTCGACGACCGCACGCGCAGCTTGCGCCTGCGCGCCTCCCTGGACAACGCACAGGAGCGGCTACAACCCGGCATGTTCGTGAACGTCTCCGTGGTGATGCCCGATCGGGAGCCGGTGGTCACCGTGCCTGCCACGGCCATCGTGCACGCGCCCTACGGAGACTCGCTCTTCGTGGTGGAGGATAAAAAAGACGACAAGGGTGTGGCCGTGAAGGGGCCTGACGGCAACCCCGTCAAGGTGGCGCGGCAGCAGTTCGTGCGGGTGGGAAGTGCCCGGGGAGACTTCGTGGCGATCGAGGATGGCCTTACGGGCGGAGAAGTGGTGGTGTCGCTGGGCGCGTTCAAGCTTCACAACGGGGTGCCCATCGTGGTGAACAACGACGTCAAGCTCGACCCGTCGACGAGCCCGCGCCCCGCAAACCGGTGAGTTGCCGATGCGCTTCACCGACATTTTCGTTCGTCGTCCGGTCCTGGCGGTCGTCGTCAATCTGGTGATCGTCATCGCCGGGCTGCAGGCCATCCGCACGCTCAACGTGCGGCAGTACCCCAAGCTCGAGAGCGCGACGATCACGGTCCGCACACCCTACGTGGGCGCCAGCGCCGACCTGGTCCGTGGCTTCATCACCACGCCGCTCGAGCGGTCGATCGCTGCCGCCGACGGCATCGACTACATCGAATCGCAGAGCGACCAGGGGCTCTCGACGATTAATGCCCGACTCAAGCTCAACTTCAATGCTCCGAACGCGCTGGCCGACATCAGCGCGCGCGTGAACCAGGTGCGGGGTGATCTGCCGCCCGAGGCCGAGGTGCCGGCCATCGCGCTCGAGCCGTCTGACTCTGTCTTTGCGGCCATGTACTTGAGCTTCAGCTCACGGGTGCTTGAGCAGAACCAGGTGACGGATTACCTCATCCGCGTCGTTCAGCCGCGCCTTTCGGCCATCGAAGGGGTGCAGAGGGCGGACATCCTGGGTGGCCGCACGTTCGCGCTGCGCGCCTGGCTCAAGCCAGACCGCATGGCCGCCTTGAACGTCAGCCCGTCGCAAGTACGCCAAGCTCTGGCCGCCAACAACTTTCTCGCGGCGGTGGGGCAGACCAAGGGCACGTACATGCAACGGAATCTCACGGCCACCACCGATGTCAGCACCGTGGACGAGTTCAAGAAGCTGGTCATCCGCCAACAAGAGGGAGCCCTGGTGCGGCTGGAAGACGTTGCGGACGTGGTGCTGGGCGCCGACACTTACGAACAGGACGTGCGGTTCTCCGGTGAAAAAGCCGTTTTCATGGGCGTGTGGGTCCTGCCCACGGCCAACTCGCTGGATGTGATCGAGCGTGTGCGCACGGAGATGGGACTGCTGCAGCAGGAGCTGCCCTCGGGGCTCGATGCGAGCATCGCCTTCGATTCCACGAAGTACATCCAGAGCGCGATTACGGAGGTGCGCTCCACGCTGCTCGAGACGGTGGGCATCGTGATCATCGTCATCTTTCTCTTCCTGGGCTCATTCCGGACAGTGCTGGTGCCCCTGGTGGCCATTCCCGTTTCGCTCATCGGCGCCGTGTTTTTGATGCAGGTGCTGGGCTTCACCTTGAACCTGCTGACCCTGCTGGCCATCGTGCTTGCCGTGGGCTTGGTGGTGGACGACGCGATCGTGGTGGTGGAGAACGTGGAGCGGAACATGCGGGCGGGCAGGACGCCCTTTCAGGCCGCTATCGTGGGGGCGCGCGAGCTGGTGGGCCCGATCGTCGCGATGACAATCACCTTGGCCGCGGTTTACACGCCGATCGGATTTCAAGGCGGCCTCACGGGCGCCCTGTTCCGCGAGTTTGCGTTTACCCTGGCCGGTGCTGTCTTCATCTCGGGTGTGGTGGCGCTGACGCTCTCGCCGATGATGGCGTCACAGCTGCTCAAGCCGAAGCAACACTCGCGGTTGAGTGGGGCCATCGACCGCGGCTTCGATGGCATACGCAAGCGCTATGGCCGGTTCCTGGACGCCACGCTGCGCGCCCGGCCCGCGGTGTACATCGTCTGGGGGGGACTTTCGCTGCTGGTGGTGCCGCTTTACCTGTTGTCTCCCGTCGAGCTTGCGCCCAACGAGGACCAGGGGGTGGTGTTTGGCGCCGTGGACGTGCCAGCCAACGCGACCTTGGAGCAGTTGACCCCGTTTACCGAGTCCGTGAACGAAGTGTTCATGTCGACGCCGGAGTTCGACCACAGCTTTCAGATCACCTTCCCGAACGGCGGCTTCGGCGGCCTCATCGTACGCCCCTGGGATGAGCGAGAGCGCACCATTTTCGAGATCCAGCCCGAGGTGTTCGGCAAGCTGTCGATGAACCCGGGTGTGCGGGCGCCTGTGTTTCTGCCTCCCGCGTTGCCGAGCCCAGGGACCTTCCCGGTGGAGTTCGTCATCTCGTCGACGGCGGACCACGAAGAGATCGTGCGCTATGCCCAGCAATTGGTGCAAGCGGCCACCGAGAGCGGGCAGTTTGCGTTCCCACCGGTGACCGACGTGCGCCTCGACCAGGCGAAGTCCGAGGTGGTGCTCGATCGTGAAAAGATCGCCTCGATGGGCCTCAGCATGCAGCAGATTGGCAACGACCTTTCCACGATGCTGGGGGGCAACTTCATCAACCGGTTCAGCCTTGCGGGCCGGAGCTACAAGGTCATTGCCCAGGTGGAGCGTGCGGGCCGGCTCACGCCCGCGCAACTGCAAGACATCCACGTGACCGGGCCGAACGGCACGTTGATGCCGCTGTCCGCTGTGGCCACTCTGAAGGACGGCGTGGAGCCCCGAACGCTCAATCGCTTTCAGCAGCTCAATGCCGTGAAGATCTCCGGCGTGGCGCCGCGCTCGCTCGATGCAGGACTCAAGGTGCTGGAGGACGCCGCCGCCCGGACACTCCCGCCGGGATACCGGATAGATTACACGGGCGAATCGCGGCAGCTGCGGCAGGAAAGCGGGAAGTTCCTGCCGGCCATGGGGCTGGCGATCGTGCTCATCTTCTTGGTGCTGGCGGCTCAGTTCAACTCGTTCCGGGACCCTTTCGTGATCTTGGCGGGCTCGGTGCCTTTGGCGATGTTTGGCGCCCTGGTGTTCACCTTCCTCAAGTTTGCCGGGCCACCGGGGTTGTCCTTCGGTCTCACGGAGGGCTGGACCACCACGCTCAACATCTACTCTCAGGTGGGCCTGGTAACGCTGGTGGGCCTCGTGGCGAAGAACGGCATCCTCATCGTGGAGTTTGCCAACGTGAGACAGTCGGAGGGCTTCAGCAAGCTCGAGGCCGTGCGTGACGCCGCCACCACGCGCCTCAGGCCCATCTTGATGACCACGATGGCCACGGTGGTGGGTCACTTTCCCCTCACGCTGGTGAGCGGGGCCGGGGCCGTGGCCCGTAACTCGATCGGCATCGTGCTGGTGGGTGGCATGACGATCGGAACGATCTTTACGCTCTTCGTGGTTCCCTCCGTATACGTCTTGGTGGCCCGCGATCAATCCAAGGCGCGCGCGGCCGAGGCGGCCCGCGCTGAAGAGGGCCGGGCCGTGGGCCTCATGACGAGCCCTGCATCGGGCGCGTGAAGCCTCGCGGCCCCGGGGACGAAACGCGCGCTGCGTTCCGTCCCCCCGTTCATCGTGGTCAGGGGAGGGCGCGGGAGATGACGCTCCAGCGGCTCGACTGTCCGGCCTTCATGGCCAAAATGGTGGTGAGGGTCGCGATGCCGATGCCCACGAGCAGATCCGTTGCGCCGAGCGTGCTCACCACGCGGCTGAGCCGCTTGGCTTTACGCGAGGCTTCGGGAGAGACCGTGTACCCGTCGTTTTCGACGGGCACGCCTCCCGAGGGAGCCTGAGCGGCAAGCCGGCGACCGGCGATGGCCGAGCCGAACGTGGTGAGGACCCCGGCGGCCACCAGGGCATCCTTGGCCAGCACCAAGGCGCGGGGGCCCCGGCCCAGGGCACGTCCCGAGACTGAAAGGCGGCCTGCGATCCAGGTCAACCCGACGACGCTGGCCGTGAGGACGTGTAGACGATTGAAGCGGCGCCAGGCGTCCTGGACCAGCCGGCCGCGCTCTTCCTTCTCCGAGACGTAGCGGGTAGCGGGGTGCATGGCCATGCGGCCGAACAGTGTGCCTCCGAGGCCGGCGGCGATTCCCAGATCGTGAAACACCCAAGCTGCAGTCGAAAGTGTTGCCATGTGCAATGAATCCTCCGGCGCGGAGGCTTTGCAGATCCCGTGCCCCGCCAGCCGGGGCGACGGGCGCCGTGACGTCGTTACCAAACGTGCACGGCTCTCGCGTGTCTGGCGGTAAAACCGAGGGCCTTTGGGGACTTCAGGAGGTGAGCACCATCCTTGCAAACGCGCCGCGTGCCAGCGTTTCTGCCGGCGAGGAGGTTACATGACAAGCAAACGACGAAGTCTGGTGGTGCCATCGTGGCTCTGGGGCGCGCTTTTAGCCGTTCTGGGTCTAACGTGGTCAGCGTGCGATGATGATGATGACGACGACGACGAGGAGGACGTGACGACAGACGCGGGAGCGGATGCAGCGGTTCGGGACGGAGCGGTCTTCGACGCCGCAAGAGACAGCCAAGGCGGTGATGCCATGGCGCTCGACGATGCGGAGGTCGCGGCCGTAGCTGCGGCCATCAATACGGGCGAGATCAACGCAGCCATGGTGGCGCTGGCCCGCGCGCAAAGCACGCAGGTGCGCAACTATGCCCAGTTGATGATCAATGAGCATACGGCGGCACAGATGCGCCTGGCGACCGTGCTGCAAACGGCGGCGATCACCCCGACGCCGAGTGCACTTAGCCAGCAAGTCCAGATCGGAGGCGCCACGGTGGTCGATCAGCTGCAGATAACCCCTGCGGCTTCCTTCGATACGGTTTACCTGCAAAGTCAGATCGGGGCTCACCAATTCTCTCGCAACCTGTTGATGAATACCTTGATTCCAGCTGCGCGAAATCCATCGCTCAAAGCGACGCTCGAGATGTTCTTCGTGGAGGTGTCGGGGCACCTCATGGCCGCCCAACAGCTGGTGGATGAGCGGCGTCCGGACGGCGGGGTTGGTGACGCGGGGGCCGACGCGAACTGATTCGTGAACGACGTGACGGCTCACCTGCGGATCGTTCGCTGGTGAGCCGTGACACCCGCTGCCCCACATCGTCGGCGACGACACACCCGCACGAAGACGTCGAGAGCGGAGGTGATGCCCGCCCACGAACACCATGGCATCACCTGCTCTCGACGCTTCTGTGTGCCCCCTTCCGTCCCTTTCGCCCCGCTTTCCCCAGGGTCTCGTCCTCGCGACGCGAAAGAGGCGCAAGTCCGGCCACGGCTGCGCCGATGGCCAAGCCCAGGCCCGCAAGCACCAAGGGCTGATCGTGCAACAGCGTCTGTCCGTAGTCTCGTGCCGAACGTACGCGGGCCCCGGCCTTCGCGGACGCCTCGCCGAGTCTCTCTTTGGCCTCGTTCATCCGCTCCCCAGCAGCCTGCACGCCACCCTTCGCGGCGTTACCAAGCCGCCGGGCGGTGTCCTTGGCCTGGGCGCCCGTGGATGTGCCACCGCTTTCGTATTCGCCTTCGCCTTCGCTGCGTCCCGTTTTTCGCTGCTGCGCGTCCGAATAGATGAGATACCCGAATCCCGCTGCGATCATGGCCAGCGGAACAGGGTTTTCCTGCACGGCGCGCGACAGGTTGTGCGTGAAGCGGCCACCACCTCCCTCCTGAAACGAACGGAGCGCCTCTTGCAACATCTCCCCCGGCCTCAGCCGCTGGGAAAGACTGTCGAGGGTGTGGGTGATCTCGTCACGAATCTCGCCGAGGTCGCTCTGGATCTCTTCAGAGCTCCTGTCTTTGCCGTTCCCTTTCACATACTGTTCGTAGGTCATGACGCCCTCTCCTTGACGAAGTCCCGATCTGCCTTGAGGTCGGCGATGGTCCGGTGGGGCTTGAGCTTCTCGGCCGTGACCCTCGAACGCCCACCCGCGATCATGATGCCCCCGATGATCGCCACCGCGCTCCCGACGAGGAGCGCAGCCCAGGGGATCGAGATCACTTGAGCCAGGGCGAATACGGCGGCCGCCAGGAGGACCAGCAGACCCGCGAAGAGCACGGCGCCCCCCGTGATCATCGCGCCTATACCTCGTTGGGCTTGCGTGATGTTCTCAGAGAACTCCGTGCGAAGGAGGTCGGCTTCTGCCCTGACCAGAGCTTCCGACTCTCGCAGCAGTTCCCGCACCAGACCCATGAAGGAGTGACCGTTGCGCTCAATCTCCGTTCTTTCGTTTCCAGGGCTCTCGTAGGGCCTCACTGACCCGATCTTCGTCTCACCAGTGTCATCTCTTGCAGTGGCCATCATGGCCTCCTTTCATCCGTGAATGCACGGGGCAGCGGCGCTTCGTTTCCAAGGCTGGGGCGGCCTCCGAAAGATGTCTCGGGTGGCTCGAGCGCGGCATCCTGGTCGTCAGTGTCGTGTTCGGGCTCACCTCGGAGGTCGGCGTCCTGCTCTTCGCGTCCGCTGCGCAGAACGCGTGTTGCAAGGAATCCCGCCACCAGGGCAACGCCGAACATCGTCGTGGGCTGCCTTCGTCCAAAGTCCTCGAGCGAAGACAAGATCTGGCCGGCGCCGCGCGACTCGATCGATCGCGAAGCATCGCCCAGGAACCGGGCCGCCTGGTGTAACGGGCTCTTGAGTACGCTGTGTTCATCAACGTGTTCGGCTGAGCGATCGATGGCTTGCCCGAGCATGCCCAGCTCGTGTGCGAACGTACGTTTCTTCTCCGAAACCGCCTCAGAGGCATCCTCCTTGACCCGGTCTGATAGGGCACTTGCCTTCTCCTGGACCTGGCTTTTGGCCTCGCTGGCTGCAGACGAGACCTGGTTCTTCGTGTCGTCGACTTTGCTCCTCAGAGCGTCTGATTCATCCGTCATGCTTGCCTCCCCATGTTGGACGCGATTGGGTGCAAGGCACATGCCTCGCCAGAGCTGCTGAGTGCGCCCTCAGCGCCCAAAGCGGAATCAGGTCCTTGGCTTGCAGGACGTTGAAGCCGGAAGTGACCCACCTCGATAGACCTGGGAAAGACGACGCACGATGAACGAGATACAAAAATCACGGTTGCCGTCCTGGAGGTTCTTCGTGATGTCAGGGGCAGTGATGCTCGTGGCCTGCAGGGCCAACCGAGAGCCCGAGGAAGGTGTATCGTCTGCGCGAACGGCCGAGCGTGGGTTCAACACGGCACCCCAAGACACCGTCGTTTACCCCACGGAGGCGGAGGGCGGCGCAGGCGAAGCTCGGGAGCAGGGGTCCGGGCCGCTCGATGGGCCTGGGGATTTAACTCGTCAGGTGCGTGGCGTGGTCGAGAGCGTCAGTCGAGCCGAAGGGCGCTTCGCCCTCGCGACCAACCAAGGACGCATCGTGCTGCAGGCGAAGCCGTTCCAGATCGCCGGGCTCCGACAAGGAGAAGTCTTCACCGCGACGTTCTCCAAGCACGGAGGCGATCGTTGGCTGACGAACGCCTTGCGAGGCCAGCCTCTGGAGGCGTTCGGCCGCCTGGCGCGCTTTTCAGGCCGCATCGAAGCGCTGGACAAGGCCGACGGGGCGTTCACGATCACCAGCACGACGGGGCAGGGGGGCATTCACCTCCAGGCCCACCCCGCCGAGTTGCAGGCGCTTCGCACCGGTCAGCGGGTGAACGTCACGGCGCAGCGGATCGGCGACACGCTCTGGGTCAGTGAAATCGTTCACGAAAGCGAAGGGGCGAGCGGCACGCGCGGCCGAGGGGCTAGGGACGACGAGTGACGAAGGCCACCGTCGAGGCGGGCGGCCTCGTGTGTTCTGCGGTTCACGTCGGTTCATTTGACATTCGTCCAGGGCGCCCGGCCGCGTCTGGGAAGACGTTGGAAGCATGCCGCCAAAAGCCATGTCGTTCGGGTCTCTTTGGGAGCGTCGCCTCGTGCTCAAGGGCCTCGCAGCCGCGCCGTTGTGGGGGTGTGCCCATGGGGGGGCGCGTGAGGGGGCCCCGGTGTTCGACGTGACCCGTTTTGGGGCGCGGGGCGATGGGCAAACTGACGACACGTCGGCCGTGGCGCAGGCGCTGGCCGCATGTGGCCGTGCCGGTGGCGGAACGGTCTGGGTACCGGCGGGAACGTATCGGGTGGGCCCACTGCGCCTCGAGAGCCGGACCACGCTTTACCTGGACGCCGGCGCGACCTTGCAGGGGTCGACCCAGGTTGCTGACTATCCGGAGCGCATCGACCCCTATCGTGGCGATTCATCCCGAGCGGGCTTGTTGACGGCGTTTGGGGCCGAGACGATCGCGATTCTGGGACGAGGTACCCTCGATGGGGCCTCTCTCGCTTTCACGACGGATGATCTGTCCCATAAGGGGAGCGATCACCTGCCAGAGCTGACGCGGCAGGGTTCTGCCTTTCTGTCGGACGTTCCGTTCTCCGATGGGCCCTACCGCAAGGGAGAGAACAGACCCGGCAACGTGCTTCGCCTGCATGACTGCCGCAACGTTCGCATCGAAGGCATCACCATTCAGAACTCTTCCACCTGGAACGTGCGCCTGTCGAAGTGCCGCGATGTGGTGCTGAGGGGCCTTGATGTGAACAGCCGCGCCGCCGGTCTCAAGATTCCCAACGACGATGGTATCGACCTGCAGGAATGTGAGAGCGTTCGCATCTCGGACTGTCACATCGAGACGGGCGACGACTGTGTGGCGCTCTTCGGATCTTCGGGCGTGACCATGACCAACTGCTGGCTTCGCACGCGTTCCACGGCGGTGAGGGTTGGCTACGACGGCCCTGCAGCCACTCGGGGCTGTACCTTCTCGAACCTGGTCATCGACGATGCGAACCGCGGCTTGGGGGTCTTCGTGCGCGGCGCGGGAGACGTCGAGGACGTTTCCTTTTCGGATTGCGTGGTGCACACGCGCTTGATGACGGGACGCTGGTGGGGCAAGGGCGAGCCGATACACGTCTCGGTGGTGCCTTGGGACGAAGAGGCCACTGGCTTGGGCCGCGTGCGCGGCGTGCGTTTCCAGGGCATCCAAGCCCGGTCACCGGCTGGCATCGTGGCTTGGGGTGATCCGCAAAGCGAAATCGAGTCGCTCTCGTTCCGCGACATCGAGATGCATGTGCGCCGGGATCCTCTGGCGGCGTCCTACGGCGGCAACTTCGACCTTCGGCTTGCCAAAGACCCGCGGCTCAATCTCTTTGCTCATGAGATCCCCGGTCTGTTCGCGCGTCACGTGAGCCGGCTTTCCGTTGATCGCTTCGACCTGTCCTGGGACGATGACGTGATCGATTTTTATGGTCCGGCGCTGGTGGCGGAGCGCTTCGGAAGGGTCTCCGTGGCGCGGCTCTCCGGGCGAGCCGCCCATCCGGCGCGCGATGCAGCCTTGTGCTTTCGTGACGGCCACGAGGTCTCCGTCGTGGACTCCCGGGTGCAGGTCGCCCACGGGGGCTTCATCGAGGTCACTGAGGTCAAGACGCCCCTTCAGCTCGACCGAAACCAGGAGGTGCCGTTCTCGCCGGCCTCATGAGGCTGGCTGCGTATGCCGAGGGGCGACTCGTCGAAGTGGGCCAGGAGGTCTTCAGGATCCTCGTACACGGCGATCGCTTCGGCCAGGGGTGGTCCTGACCACCCTCCGCACCGTAGAGCGATGGTGGCGATACCCAGCCGTTGGGCTGCCTTTACGTCGTAGGGTGTATCGCCCAGCATGCAGAGGGCTGAAGCGGGCAGTCCCAGCTTTTCTTGGGCCGCGGCAACGATGTCGGGGTCGGGCTTCGAGCGCTCTGCATCGGAGGACGATGTGGACGTCTGCACGAGATCCGCGACGCCGGCCCTCGTGAGCAGCGCATCCAGCTGCTCCCGCTTCGACGAACTGGCCACGGCGACCCTGTAGCCGGCCTGGCAGATGCGTTCGACCAGCTCGCGGGTACGGGGGAAAGCCCTGACCTGAGGCAGATAGAGCTCCTGGAAGATCTCGTCGCGCCGGCGGGACAGCGCCTCGCCGTGAGCGGAGCTCTCCTCGACGTCCAAAACCTCGGCGAGCAGCTTGTCGCCGCCTTTACCGATGAGGGGACGCACGGTCTCGAAGGTGACCTCGTGACCTGCCTCGCAGAACGCGTCGACCCACGCCTGCGCGTGCAAATCGTTACTGTCCACGAGGGTTCCGTCTACATCCAGAATCACGGCGCGATCGTCAGTCATGGCTGTTCGTCCTCTCGCCACGTGGCTGCATCTCGCGTGCCATGCCCGACGGCGGGCGTTTGCCCTTAGGTCTGGTAGCTTTGGCTCATGGAGAGTCGGGAAGGGCGGGAAGTGCCAGATGTCGAGGTCAACCACGGTCGCAACGGCGCGTGGCAGCCTCTCCGCTCGGGGCTTGTGTTCTCGGGCAAACGCATCGTGGCCTTCGGACTCCCCGGGGCGTTCACGCCTACGTGCTCCTCTGCGCACGTGCCCAGATTCGAGGAGTTGGCGCCCGCCTTTGCGCAGCAGGGGATCGACGAGTTGCTCTGCATCGCCGTCAACGACCCGTACGTGCTCGAAGCCTGGCGACGGAGCGAGGGGGTCAGCCGTCTTTCCTTCCTTGCCGACGGCAACGGAGACTTCACGCGCAAGCTCGGGATGCTCGTGGACAAGCGTGCCGAGGGTCTGGGCGAACGGTCATGGCGCTATGCCATGGTCGTTCGTGACGGCGTGATCGAGAAGATGTTCGTGGAAGCCGAACGCTCTGGCGATCCGTATCAGGTCTCGAGCGCAGACAACGTTTTGCACTGGCTGGATCCTGGGGGAAGACGCCCCCCTGACATCTTCATGCTCGGGCGGGAAGGTTGCTCGTACTGTGAACGAGCACGGGCGCTGCTCGAGGAGCGTCAGCTCGAGTTCGAGGAAGTGGCGGCGAATCCAAGGCGCCTCAAGGCGGTCTCGGGGCGTGAGACAACACCGCAAATCTTCGTGGATGGTGAGTACGTGGGAGGCTGCGACGATCTCGAGGCCTACCTGGAAGGTCACGCCTTGGAATTTCCTCGGCGGGGGGAGTCACGGGGCAGAGGCCCCAGCGGTTCGTGGTGGTGTCATCGGTTTTTTGAATGACTGAACGCCGTTTTATCTCTTCGACGAGGGGGCGGGAAGCGCCCAAACCTTCCCCCGCCGGCGCCGACGTGCGTCGGTCGCCGAGAAGAGAAGACGGAGTCCAACCATGGCCCCCCCACGAGGGATCGAACAGCTCGAGCAACAAAGTGTCTATGTGCTGCGTGAGGCGTTCCGCCACTTCGAGCGCCTCTGCATGCTGTGGTCCATCGGGAAAGACTCGACGGTACTGCTGTGGTTGGCTCGCAAGGCGTTCTTTGGTCACGTGCCGTTCCCCCTCGTTCACATCGACGAAGGCTACGAGCTTCCCGAGATGTTGACGTACCGAGACCGGCTCGCGAAGGAGCTGAACCTCCGTCTCATCGTGGGTCGTAACGACGAGGCCATCGCGAAGGGCTTGACCTTTCCATCCACCCAGCACTTGCCCGACGACCATCCCGACAAGGTGACTCGCTTTGCGTGCTGCACCCGGCTCAAGAGCGAGGCGCTGCGCGGAACTCTCGATGGCAGCATGACCAGGTGGCGCTTCGACCAGGCCACGGCCGCCTACGTCGAAGACGAGGATCGCGGGCCGTATACGGGCGTCATCGTCGGGGCACGGGCCGATGAAGAGGGGAGCCGCTCGAAGGAGCGCACGTTCTCTCCCCGAGACAAAAACCACCTGTGGGACATCGCGGACCAGCCTCCGGAGTTCTGGAACCAGTTCAAGACGGATTACGCGCCCGGAACGCACGTGCGGATTCATCCCCTTTTGGATTGGACCGAGGTGCAGATCTGGGAGTACATCGAGCGTGAGCGCATACCCACCGTGAGTCTCTACTACGACCAGGGGCAGGGACGACGTTACCGCAGCCTGGGCTGTGAGCCCTGCCAGGCCTCGATTGAAAGTCACGCCAAAAATCCCCAGGAGGTGCTCGTGGAGCTTCGCTCGGGGCGTCTGCGCAACATCGCTGAGCGTTCGGGACGTCTGCAGGACGGAAAACACGGCCTGGAAGAGCTTCGACGCGGCGGCTACATGTAACAGAGGCTTCTCGCGCTGAGAGCGGTTTTTGGAAGTGGTCGCGAGCCGGCCGCCCGCGGGTGTGGCATGGTTTGGTGAGGTGAGGAGTGGAGCCACGCAGTAGGGCAAACGCAGGAGGCGGTTCCGAGGAAAGCGCGGCGCGGGTGGTGCTGGCCGACTTGATCGAGCAAAACCGACTCGAGATCGTCGAGAGTTGGATCGAAAGGCTGCATGAGCTGAAGTTCCCGCCGGCACTCTCTCGAGAGGATCTGATGGACTCTCTCCCGGAGGTCTTGCACATCCTCGCCGAGCGGTTGCGGCAGCCCGGGCGCCCCGCGCTCGATGACGCCACGCTGGCCGCGCGGCACGGGGAGCAGCGCTTTTCGCTTCATATCTCCCTCGAGACGCTCGTGGCGGAGTACCTCCTACTCCGCGACGAGCTGGTCAAGTTCGCGCTCGAACACGGGGATCTCCGGGGCACGGAGTATCGGACGATGAACGACTTCGTATCGTTCGGTCTCGCCAAAGCGACTGAGGCGCACGCGAGGTGCCGCGAGCGCCAGGTTCAAAGAGAGGCCGCGGACCAGCTGCGAGAGAGCCAGCGGGTGTTGTCTGAGCTCTTCGCCACGATGCCTTCGTACGCGGCCCTCACCCGCGGCCCCCAGCACGTCATCGAGCTCATCACGGAGCCGCTCAAGGCACTGTGGGGCGGGCGCGATCCCACGGGAAAGCCCCACCATGAAGCATACCCGGAGCTCGGGGCAGAGCACTTCCGTGCGTGGGATGGTGTCTACGCCCTGGCGCGCCCGTTTCGCGCGCAGGAGATCGAGGCGTGGGTCGACACGGGCGGCCCCAACCCAAGGAGGATGTTTTTCGACCTGACGTTGCTGCCGCGCCGCGGGGCCGACGGCACGGTTGAAGGCGTCGCGGCGTTTGCCTTCGACGTGACCGATCGGCGTGACGCAGAGGATGAGCTGCGCAGGCGCGCCCTCTTCGAACAGCAGCTGGTCGGCATCGTCAGTCACGATCTGCGCAGCCCGCTTACGGCGGTGATGTTCGGTGTCGAAGCTCTGCTTCGACGTGGCGACTTGTCCGAGCCCGCCATACGCACGGCCCTTCGCATGCGCTCGAGCTCCCAGCGTGCAAGCCGTCTCGTCGATGATCTGCTCGATTTTTCACAGGCCCGTCTCGGGGGAAGCATCTCGATTCGTTTGCAGCCCGTCCATCTTGCAGAGGTCTGTCTGCGCGCCATTGAGGAGCTACGCATGAGTCACCCCGAGCGCACGATCGCGTTCGAGGTCGCGGGCGATGTGAGCGTGAGGGGCGATGGCGACCGGCTTGCTCAGGTGGTGGGCAACCTGGTCTCGAACGCCTTGAAGTTCAGCCCGAGCGATGCGCACGTCGTCATCACGCTGCAGGCCGTGGAGGGAGGTGCAGAGATCGCCGTCTTCAATCCCGGGCCTTCGATTCCCGCTGATGCCCAGCAGCGCATATTCGAGCCGCTGCAACAAGTCTTTGGGGCCAGCCGAACGCCGGGAAGAAGCCTTGGACTTGGTCTGTTCATCGTCAAGCAGCTCGTCGAGGCGCATGGAGGCCGCGTGGCCCTGCGCGCGAGCGATGCCAACGGCACCACCTTCTCGGTTTGGTTGCCCTCGGCGGGTCCCTCTCCTGAGACGCAGCAAGCGGGCCCCGCGCTCGTGAGGTGAGCGTCGAGGCCGCGTCCGGGATGTTCAACGTTGCGGGTGGGCGCCCGGGTGTGCTTGCTCTTGCGCGGGGACGTTCGTTGGCGCGTGCGGCTGCGGCGGGTCGTCAGCCAGTGTTTGGGGAGCCAAGGCCCGCGTGGCGGGGCCGTTCAGTACGGCGCCCCTCGTATCGAAGCGGCTGCCATGGCACGGGCAGTCCCAGCTCTTCTCCGCACCGTTCCAATGGACGAGGCACCCCATGTGCGGACACACGGGCGACAGCGCGTGCAGCGCGCCGGCGTGGTCCCGGTACACGGCCAGCTGGCGACCCTCGTGCACCAGCAGCGCCCCCTCCCCCGCGGGTAGATCATCGGGCTTGGTGCGGGTGGGGCGCAGCCGGTCCCGGAGCATGTGAAGCGGAAAATCCACGTTCTCCATCACGAACTTTTTGGCTGATGCGAATGACGCCCACCGCGAAGGCCGGTACGTGTGCGCATAGCGATTCTTGTGACCCAGCACGCGGTCCGAAAGGATCATGGCGGCGAGCGTGCCCATCGTCATGCCCTGACCTGCGAACCCGGTGGCGATGTACACATGGCGCGAGAGCGGGTTGCGACCGATGTAAGCCAGGCCGTCCAAGGGATCGATGATCTGACCCGACCATCTCTGCTCGATCGGCAAGGGACCAAAGTGTCCCTCCACGTAGCGTTCGAGCGCCTCGAAGGGCCGGGTGGTGTCGGTCTCCTGACCCACCTTGTGATCGCTCCCCCCGACGATGAGCATGTTCGAGCCATCCTGGGTCACGTGCGTGCGGATGTAGTGGTAGGGGTCTTCCGTGTCCCAGAAAAGGCCAATCGGGTCCGGCGTGGGCAAACGCGCCGCGAGCGCGTACGAGCGGTACGCTGGGATCTTCGTGGCCATGCGCAGGCGATCGTTGACGGGGACGTGAGCCGCTACGATTACGTGGTCGGCGGTGAGCACGCCACCTTCCGTGATCACGCGGCATCGGTCGGGCTCTTCCACGTCCAAGACCTGCGTTTCCTCGAAGATCTCACAGCCGTCCCCTGGGATCCGTTCGGCCAATGCCAAAACGTAGCGGCGCGGCTGGAACCTGGCCTGGTTCTCGAAGCGCAGGGTGCGGAACGTATCGAAGGGCAAAGGCGCGTGATCCATGAGGGTCACGTCCATGCCCAGGCGCATGCACGCGTCCGCTTCGCGCTCGATCTCCTCGGCGTGGGCGCGCTGGGCCGCATAGAGGTAGCCCGGAAGTCGTTCAAATTCGCAAGGGATCGAGAGCTCCGTGGTGAACTCCGCGATGCGCTCGATGGCGTCCCGCTGGGAGCGTGCCACCAGGCGGGTCGTTTCGAGCCCGAAGCGGTCCAGCAGGCTGTGGTATCGGGTGTCGAGCGATTGGGTCAGGTGGGCGGTGGTCTTGCTGGTCTCGCCCTTGCCCACCCGGCGCGACTCCAAGACCGCGACGGACTTGCCCATCCGCTTGAGCAGCAGCGTGGCCGTGATGCCCGTGATGCCCGCACCGATGATGGCTACATCGAAGCGTCGATGGCCCGTGAGCTTGGGATGGCGGGGCGCGACCTCGGAATCATCCGTCCATAGTGACGTCGCGTAGTTCGGCATGGGATCTCTTTCGTGGGCGGGAAGAAACGGCCGAGGTCACGCGCGTCTCGCTGCGCCCCCGCCTCGAGAGGCAAGCCGCCATCTCGCCTCTCTTGCGATGAGAGCGTGCAAGGGCTGCGCCGCTCTGACCGGCGTGGGTGTTCACATCCAGGAATACTCGAGATCGAGCGAAGCGGCGTGCTTGCGGTAGTTCCGATCTTGGAGATCCAGGGGGTGACACACCACCTCCAAGTCTTCACAGGCGGCCGTTCGAGTCCCGTCCACGTTCGAGACGTTCTGTGAATAGGTGTAGCGCGCGACCAGGGACAGCTTGTCCCACAGCCCCACGGCCAGGGTGGGAGCGAGGAAGAGCCGTCGGTCGAAGCGGCGCCAACTGCGTAGCGTCTGTCGATTCCCCTGTTCCGTTTCCCCTCGCACGCGGTTCGGAAGAAGGAAGGGGCGCTCCTCGTATGTGGCGCTTGCACTGAAGCGCACGCGCTTACCGAAGGGCGATAGGAGCAGCAACGAGACGCTGCGCCCGTCGTGGCTGTAGGGCGTGATGTTGCTGACGTCGTTACAGGCGTCGCAGTCGCTGGCCGCGAACGCGCCCGGCTGCACGCGCACGCCCAGGAGATCGCGCCGGTAGCGTAGCCTCAGGTTCAAGAGCCAATTGGCCCACGTCACCGACTGGGTGAGCGTGATCTCCTGGCGCTGTCCATCGAGAAAAGGCAGGGCTTCGTCGACCACACGACGACGGGACCACCCCACCTGCACGCGGGTGCGCGTCAGTCCAGCCCAGCGGTACGAGAGCTCGGGATAAAGGCCGCCCGTGACCTGAAACAGCTCGTAGGTTTCGCGCAGCCCCGAGAACGAGACCTCCACGAGCGCTGGCAGCGACAAAGTCACGCGCCGCCCGAAATGAACGTTCTGGGTGAGCGAGAGCGCGTGCTCCTGAATGGCGAAGAGATCGTATGCCGGCTGCTGGTAGGCCAACTGGAAGAAGGCATAGTCGAGTGCCAGGTCATAGCGACGCGTGGGCGCGAAGGTTCCACCGAGGGCAACCACCGCGGTCGCGTAGGCGTCACCACCGGCCCCGAAGGCCTGGCGCTCGGTCCCGAAGAGATCGCCCGTCCGCGGCAGATATTGCACGTTGCTATCAAAGCCCAGCCCGAGGCCCAAGAGCACGGACCCCGTCCAGCGATCTTCGTCGTCGCTGCGGTCCGCTTCCGTTGCGAGTGGGGGAGAGCGTCAACGCCGAGGCCCGCTCTTCGCCGCTCGCACGGGCAGACGCCCGATCGGCTCTGGCCTGGCGGGCGCGCTCTTTGCTTGCTGTCTCGGCGTCTTCGAGCTGGATCCCAACCAGCGCCAATTCGTCCTTCAGATGCGGGCTCTCCGGATGCATGAGAGCCATCTCGAAGAAGTCCTGTGCGGCGACCACGTCATCGCGTCGCAACGCGAGCAATACCAGTTCGACGCTTGCGAGCGCTCCCAAGCGCCCCTCGTCCCGGGCCGCTTCGAGGTAGAGGCGCTCGGCCTTCGTGTCCCGCCCCTGCAGCTCGAGCGCACGCGCGCGATCGAAAGCGAGCAGGGTAGGGCTCAAGCCGTTGCGATGGCGCTTGGCGCGGGCGAAGTGGGCCAGCGCAGCCTTGGGATCTCCTGCGTCCAGGTGGCAGAGCCCCATGAGGTGATAGGCTTCGCCGCGGTCTTTGTCGCGACGGAGCACGCGCTTGGCGAGCGCCGTGGCTTTCGAGCAATCACCTTGGTTCCGCGCCTCGCGGGCCCGCTCCAACAGGGCGTCGGCGCTTTCATCCGCAGCCCGCGCGCGCGGCGTTGCTTCCAGGCAGAGGGAGAGCGTGAGGAGAACGATCAGGCAGCGACGCATGAATAACCCGAACGGCCTACGAATCACTTCGAAAGACGCAAACCCCTCCGCGTGCACGCAGAGGGGTTTCGTGGATCAAGCTGGAAGGGAGGCCCCCCAGCCCGGTCCCCAATTAGCTGCGGTTCTCAGACTTGCGAGCTTCCCATTCGGCCTTCTTGGCCTCGGCTTCGGCTTGCTTGGCAGCGGCCTTCTCCTTGGCTTCGGCCATCTTGGCCTCGGCCTCGGCTTGCTTGGCAGCGGCCTTCTCCTCGAACTCAGCCTGCTTGGCAGCGGCCTTCTCCTCGAGCTCGGCCATCTTGGCCTCGGCTTCGGCCTGCTTGGCCGCGGCTTTCTCCTTGGCCTCGGCCATCTTGGCCTCGGCTTCAGCCTGCTTGGCAGCGGCCTTCTCCTCGAACTCGGCCATCTTGGCCTCGGCTTCGGCCTGCTTGGCCGCGGCCTTCTCCTTGTGCTCGGCCATCTTGGCTTCCGCATCGGCCTTGTGCTCGGCGATCTTGGCTTCGATCTCCGCCTTGCGTGCGGCGATCTTGGCTTCGATCTCGGCCCGACGTGCTTCTACGTCGGCTTTCTGCTCGGCGATTTTGGCTTCGATTTCCGCCTTCTTCTGCGCGATCTTCTCTTCGATCTCGGCGCGCTTGGCCTCGGCTGCGGCCTGACGGTCGGCGTCGCCCTCGGCGCGCTTCTCCGTGCGGTCCTTCAGCTTGTCACCGAGCTCGGCCTGGCGCTCTTGCGCCGCTGCAGCCCGATCTTCGGGTGAAGCCATGGAAATGGCGGGCAGCAGCAACAACGTGCCGGCAAGCAGGGATGTCAGGGTTCGCTTTTTCATCTGTCTGGCTCTCCTTGATCTGTGGTCTGTCTTGCCCAACCAGCGATTGCGGACGCAGCTTCGCGTCGACCTCAGGTCCGGGCCGCCGCGAGGAGGCAACCTCGGACGCTGTCAGGCACGGAGTGAGGGCGAGCGGGCCCCGGGACACTTCAAAAAAAATGTGCCAGAAACGCGTCGGCAGGATCCAGGACACTCTTTGGCCATGATTTAGCGGTGTTGCCGCTGTTTTGGCTGCTTCGAGGCTGCTTGCGCCGGCAAGCTGCGTTTCATCACGTCCGCGAGGGATCGCAGGGCGGCGCCCTGGGGCGCGCGCTTGCGCCAGACGAGCGCGATGGTGCGATGGGCCCCCGCCATGGACAACGGGCGAACCACCAGCCCGGCGCGCACGGCCTCGGTGGCCACGGACATGGCCGGAAGCAGCGTCACCCCGGCGCCGCTTGCGACCATCTGGACGAGTGTCGCCAGGCTCGTGGCCCGAAACTCGGCCTCGCGGGCGCGGGTGGCAGAACACAGCGCCAGGGCCTGGGTGCGGAAGCAATGTCCATCGTCGAGCAGCAAAACCTCGCTCGTGCCCAGATCGGCCGCGGAGGCCGCCGTGGCCTTCTTCGCCAGGGGGTGATCGGGCCTCATGGCCAACACGAAAGGGTCTTCGGCGATGAGGGCCTGCTCGACGTCCGGGACGTCCGCCTCGAGCGCCAAGAGCGCTGCCTCCAACTCCCCGGTCTCGAGCGCGTGGACCAAAACTTCGGTTTTGTCCTCCCGCCACGCGAGGGTCAACCGCGGGAAAGCCTGGCGAAGGGCTGGGGCGATCACCGGCAGCCAATATGGCGAGATGGTCGGAATCACCCCCACGCGCAAGCGCCCCGCCAAGGGATCGCTCACCCCTTCGCTGGCCCTCAGCAGATCGTCGGCCGCCAGCAACACCGCACGCGCGTGCGCGACCAGGGCGGCGCCCGCGGGCGTGACGAGCACCCGCCTGCGGTCGCGCTCGAAGATCCGTACGTGAAGCGCGTCCTCCAGCTGCGCGAGCTGCGCGCTCAGCGAGGGTTGCGACACCCGGCAGCGTTCGGCTGCGCGGCGGAACGACAGCAGGTCGGCCACCGCCACGACGTACTGGAGCTGACGGAGGGTGAAGGGGTGTGGACGCACGTTCACGATAGGATCAAGCTATCACGTCGTCGTGCCCCCCAGGGGCGGCCCCACCTTATGAGGCCGCAGGCATGGACACCCGGCGCGCCTGGCGTCAAAATGCCCGGCGATGCCACTTACGGTGAATCCCCGTTTCTGTCGACTCGCCGTCCTCCGCGCTTGAGCGGGTGGTTTCGATGCCCCAAAGCAGGCCTGGTCCCCTCCTGGGTGAGGACATCCCTTCGCCGCCCCGCGACCCCGTGCGCCTGGCCGGCTGGGTGAAAACTTGGGGCGTCGAAGCGTTCGCCTCGCTCACCGCCGTGGGCAGCCCCGAGGCCCCCTTGCCGCGTCACCGCTTTTCGGGCGGCCGCGACGTGCCGCTGTCGTTCCTCGAACTGCTGTTGCAGCAGTCCGGCACCCTCGGAGGCATGGGCAAGCTCTTGCAGGACGCCGCCCTAGAGCGGCTGAGCCAAGCGGCCTTGGCCCGGGCGACCCTGGAGGAGGCGCGCCGACGCTTCGAGCAAGCCACTCCCCCCGCCGACCCCGTGTTGGCCGGCTTTACCGACTGGCTGCTCGCGGCCCACAGGCGCTTGCCACCCGATACGCGGGTGCCCGGCCGCCACGCCCCGGTAGGGGTTCACGTGGAGGCCGCGGCCGAGCCTCATCTGGTGTACCGAGAGGACGACCTCTACGCACCCACGGTGGACGGCACGGTGAAGTGTCACCTGCGGCTCATCGGCTGGGAGACGGACGTGCCCCACCTCTCGGTGAGTCAGGGCCACAAACACGACCAGGAGGCGCACCCAGGTCTGCAACGGGCGGCGCTGGAGGCGTTCGTGCGTTTCGTCTGTGGAGAAGGCTCGCAAGATGCCCTCGAGGGGCTGCGCCACGTGCTCGTGACCCCCGGGTGGTCGTACTTACTCCAGCGGCTGGATGGCGAGCTCGACGATCTGCCCGAGCCCGATCCCGAAGGCGAAGAGCGGCGGATCGGGTTTCGTGTCACGGGACAGGCGCCGCTGTTGAAAGTCCAGCCCGTGCTGCAGAAGCGGCAAAGAGGGGGAGGGCTCTCGGTGGGCGCGCGCATCGACTGGCGAGAAGCCGCTGCGATGGAAGACGTGCTGACCCCCGAGGATCTTCAGGTGATTCGGGCCCACTTCGACCCGGTCGGCCGGCCGCCCTACGGCACGGGGCCTCATGACCTCCGCGCCACCTTTGCCTGCCTTCTGGCGATGCGGGAGCACCCGCGCACGTTCTGGGATCTGCCAGGGCATCCCGCGCTCGAGGTGGCGTCGGCATCGGTGGCGGTGCGCTTCGTGGAAGACGCGGCTCACAATTTGTCCTCGACGTTCGAGCTCGGCCCTCTGTCCCTGTCGGCCTCGGCACTCCTCCGCTTCACTCCGGATCGACGGCATGTGATCGCGGTGGGCGCCGAAGAGCCTCATCGCATCGTCCTGGCCACCTTGACGCCGCAGACCGCGGCCCTGGTCAAGGCCTTCGCCAACACCGACGTGCGGCTGGCGCCGGAGGCGAAAGAGGATCTGCTGGCACGACTGCAACCGTTGCAAGGGCAGGTGGATTTGTCCCTGCCGGCCAGTTGGATAGGTGAGCTGCGTCCCGCCCGCTTCGAACCCGTGGTGAGGGTGGAGCCCCAGCAAAGCGGCGCCCTCGACGTGACCCTGCTCGTGCGTCCGTTGCCTCGCGGGCCCACCTGGCGGCCCGGCCAAGGGCCCGCCGTGGTCCTGGGCGGCGTTTATCAGCAGCGCCACTCGGTACGCCGCGATTTCGCGCAGGAAGAGCTTGCTGCGGCGGCCTTGGCGACGCGTCTCGGTCTCGATGCGCCCGAAGACGACACCCCCTTCAGCTACCGCGTGGCCGCGGGTGACGCCGCCTTCGATTGGCTCACGCAGCTTCAGGAGCTGCAGTCCGCCGAGGACAACCCTCTTCAGGTCGAGTGGCCTCGTGAAGGGCCTCTGGTTGCCGGGGGGAGTGTGGGGCGCGCACAGCTCAAGCTGCGTGTAAACACCCAACGGGATTGGTTCGGTGTGCAGGGCGAGGCGCTCGCGGCCGATGGCACCACCATACGGCTCGCCGAGTTGTTGGCAGCTGCCCGCGAAGGACGCCGCTACGTGGTCGTGGCGGGCCGCACCTTCTATCGGCTTGCGGAAGAGCTGCGGCAGCTTCTCGAGCTGGCCGAGGCGGAACGCACCGATGCCCGGGGTGATCTGCTGCAGCTCGGGCGCGCGCAAGCGGCGCGGGTCCTTTCGCTGCTGGATCATCCCGAGCAGATCGAGGCCGATGCGGCCTTCGCTCGCTTTCGTCGCCGCCTCGACGAGAGCGAAGACATCGAACCCCAGGTGGGCCCCGCGCTGACGGCAGCGCTCCGGCCCTACCAATGGGAGGGCGTGCGCTTTCTCGCGCGTCTTGCGCATTGGGGTGCGGGCGCTGTCCTGGCGGACGAGATGGGGCTCGGCAAGACGCTGCAGGCGCTCGCCTTGCTCGAGCACCGGGCCCCCGAGGGACCCGCGCTGGTCATCGCGCCGACCTCCGTGAACGCCAATTGGCTTGCGGAGGCCGCGCGCTTTGCTCCCGCCCTGCGCGTTCAGGCGTACCGCGAGGCGGGGCGCCGGGAGCTGCTTGCCACGCTGGGGCCCGGGGACGTGCTCGTCACCAGCTACGCGATCGCGGTGCTCGATGCCGGGGCTCTCTCCGAAGTCCCGTTCGCGTCGCTCATCCTCGACGAGGCGCAGGCCATCAAAAACGCAAGCACCGAGCGCGCGCGCGCCGTGCGAAGCCTTGCAGCCGACTGGAAGCTGGCCCTGACAGGCACGCCGCTCGAGAACCGCGTCAGCGAGCTGTGGAGTTTGTTTCACACGGTCTCTCCGGGCTTGCTCGGCAGCTGGCAGAGGTTTCGCGCCGTCTTCGCCGTGCCCATCGAGCGCTATGGCGATCTCGAGCGGCGGCGACGTTTGGCCGAGATCATCCGGCCTTACGTGCTTCGTCGTCGCAAGGCCGAAGTGGCCCAGGAGTTACCGCCGCGAACCGAAGTGGTGCGCAAGGTGTCGCTGGGGCCCACCGAACGAAGGGCCTACGAGACGCTGCGCACGAGCGCGTTGGCGAACATCGACAAGCAGCAGAGGAAGGCCAACGAAAAAAAGAACGGCGAGCCCAAGGCGCAGGACGTCCGCATGCTGCTCTTGGCGGCCCTGACCAGGCTCCGCCAGCTGTCCTGCCACCCACGGCTCGTACAGCCGGACGCTGGCCCCTCGTCCGCCAAGCTCGAGACCTTGCTCCGCCTCGCGGGCGACCTTCAGGAAAACGGCAGCCGCGCGCTGATCTTCAGCCAGTTCCGGTCCTTGCTCGACATCGTCGAGCCCCATCTGCGCGCCGCTGGGTACGATACCCTGCGGCTCGACGGCACGACGGCCGCCCCCGAGCGCGCCGCGCGGGTCGAGCGCTTTCAGGCGGGCGAAGCGCAGTTCTTTTTGATTTCGCTCAAGGCAGGCGGCGTGGGGCTGAACCTCACCGCGGCCGACGTGGTCATCCACCTGGATCCCTGGTGGAATCCCGCCGTCGAAGATCAAGCAAGTGATCGGGCCCATCGGATCGGGCAAACGCGGCCGGTGACGGTCATCCGGCTCATCGCCGAAGACACCGTGGAAGAAGCCGTGCTGGCGCTGCACGCGGACAAGCGCGCTTTGGTGGACGGTGTGCTCGAGGGCACGGGGGTCGCCGGTGCCCTTTCGGTCGACGAGCTCGTGGGGCTCATCAAGGGGCGCACACCCGCTTGATCCGCGCGCTCAGCTCGCCCGACCCTGCTTCTTCGCAAGCACCAGCAGACCGTCGACGGGCTTGGCCTTCTCGAGGCGTAGGTGCACGCAGGCGATGAGCTTCGGGCTGAGGCCTGCGCCCTTGAGCACCCTGCGCACGTAGGTCTCCGTTTGGCTGTAGCGCCCATGGGGATGAATCGCAAAGCCGTCGGGTGCGTGGGCCTCATCGGCGCGCTCCACCGTAAAGGCCAGAAGCCCGTTCGGACGTAGCGCCCTCGCCAGGGACTCCACCGGCGCTTCGAGGCGCCCGAAGTAACAAAGCGTGTCTGCGGACACCACGAGGTCGTAGCATGCGGGGCGGCCGAAGAAGTGCGCCGTCAGCTCGGCCACTGTCAGCTCATCGTAGGCGGGGGCATCGCCCACCTTGCGATCCCGCGCGTGGTTCACCATGGCTTTGGACAGGTCGACCCCGTCGAGCGTGCGGGCCCACGGGCGCAAGAGCGGCCCGCACAGGCCCGTCCCACAACCCGCATCGGCCACATCGAAGCGCGGCGCCGGAGGGCCGAGGTACTCCTCGATGGCCTGCGCCAGTAGAGCCGGCGCGCGGTACTGCAGGCCCGACAGCACTTTATCGAAGCTGTTGGCGAACCTGTCGAAGGTGGAGGCCACGAAGGCGTCGGACGCCCGCTCGGGGATCGCCTGCTGCGTACAGGCGGCCAGCAGGTGTTGGGGATAGGGGTTTTCGGGTTCGAGAGCCACCCAGCGCCTGTAGACCTCCGCGGCTTCTTCAATCTGCCCCACGGCATAAAGCGCGGCACCGAGGCCACGGTAGGAATCGGGATGCTGAGGGCGCAGGAGGATGGCCTGCTTGAAGGCCTCGAGGGCTTCGTGCGGACGCTTGCGCAGCCGGAGCACGTTGCCCAGCGTATGGTGGGCATCGGCGTGGGCGGGCTGCAGCTCCAAAGCCTTGCGGGCGGCCGCCTCGGCCTCTTCGAGGCGGTCTTGCTCCTTGAGCGCCGTTCCCAGGTTGTTCCAGGCGTCTGCGTGCTGTGGCTCGATCTCGAGCACCTTGCGATAGGCCACCTCGGCGTCGGCCACGCGTTCGGCCTGCAGCAACATGTTGCCCAGGTTGTTCCAGGCATCGGTGTAGCGAGGCGCAACCACCAGGGCGCGTTCGATGGACGCGATGGCCTCTGCAAAGCGGCCTGTCTGGTGAAGGCCGAGGCCTCGAAAATGAAGGGCGCTTGCGTGTTCGGGCGCCACCTCCAAGATGCGGTCGCACAGCTTGAGGCCATCGTTCGTGTTGCCGTCCCTCAACATCTCGACGGCGAAGGCCAGGGCGTCATCGATAGACATCTCCCGGGGGGTGGGCGTTGCAGCGTGCGAGTCAGTCACGATGCGCCAACATTATCACGCACGGGTTGGCTGACACCAGGCGCTCACATCTGCACGATCACCCTTCGGTATGACGTGAGCGGTGGTGAGCCCGTGTCCGTCACTTCCAGGATCACGTGAAGGTCGGTATGGGCGCCGTCCTGAGGGGCGCGCAGGCGCACGCGGGGCCCTTCGGCCGGGGGGGGGCTGTGCGCGCCCAGGTAGGTGCCCGCTTCGGCGTAGGTCCACCAGCGGAAGGTCAGGGGCTGAGCGTCGGGGTCCGAGGATGCCGACGCGTCGAGAGTGAGACTCTCCCCCGGAGGGACCCGCCTTTGCAGGATCGCGAGCGAGGTGTCCCCGTCGACGACGGCGTGCGGGGGGTGATTCGCTTCGCCGACGGGCTTCACACACCAATCCATGCGCGCCGCGAAGCTGTTCTGAAACGCGGACCGCCAGCGGTACACGGTGGCGCGCGCTTCGGTGCGGCCGGCGACGCTATCGGCGGCGTCGCGAAACACACGTGGGTTGTTTGCCGAGGGGACAAAGCGGCCGCCCCATCCCCCAAAGGCGGGCTGCTCGGGATCGGACAAGCCCTGATTCAAAAAGTAAAACCACGAGGGCGTGTCCCCTTCTTTGAGAGCACCGTGGGGGTTCGGGGCGGTCCAGGTCTTGGGCGGGTAAAGTGCGCCCAGGGGCCCGTGCCCCGTGCGTACGTTCTCCTCCAGCCAAGCGCGCGAGGTGAGCTCTTCGTCGCCGCCCAGGTACATGCCCCGGTAAACGGAGGGGCGCCGATCGATGTTGGGTCCGCCCACAGTGCGAGGCTGTGCGTCCACGACGTCCAAGACGTAAAACAGCGTGGGAAAGGTCTCGAGAATGTAGGGCCCACTGTCGTCTTGATGATCGATGGCATGCACCCGGAGCTTGCTCACGAAGCGCTCGACCTCGTCGGCGCTGCGGTCGTGCTTGACCCGGTAGAGCGCCTGCGCGAGCTCCGTGGGCCCCCCCCAGACGGCGACGTTCACGGGCCCTGTTTCGGCAGCGTCCACCCGCGCGATGATCCAGTTCGAGCCCTCGGTGTCGTGCCCCTCGCCGACGTGGGCGCGGCCTCGGTGGGGATTGCCCGCCTTCACCACGCTGTGAAGCGCTGCGGGCTTGGGAAAGCCGGGGGCGTGCTGGGACAGCTGCGTGAAGACCTGGGCATAGGCGTCAATCTGCTGGTGAATCGACGCGGGGTGCACCACGTGCCGATCCAGCTCCCCCGGGGTGCCGGCGGCCGACGCGATGAGGCCTTCGATGCGGAACAGATTGGCATGGACGAGCAGCCGCACGAGGGCTTGTTCGTCGTCGGGATCACCACCGATGTCCGTGGTGACGATGAGGCGAGGCCGCTCCGGCGGCGCCTCTGGTGGTACCTGTTGGGTTCGTGGCGCGGTTTGTTCGGAACGACCTGTCGTGCAGCTTGCGAGCAGCAGAGCGGCGGCCGCGGGGACGAGGGGCGAAGACGGGCGGAAGGCCATGGGGCGAAAGCTACCTCAGGGGCGGCCATCCCGCGCCTCTCTTCGTCAGTCCCCGCACGGGTTGCCCCGAGCCGCTAAGCTCCGGGGACCTCCTCGTGATTTGTGATGACGAACGCCGCTATGACGCCCATCACGCTCTGTGTGTTCGCCAAGCCGCCTGTGCCTGGACAGGTCAAGACCCGCTTGGCCCGTACGGTGGGCAGGGACGCCGCGGCCGACCTGGCGCGCGCCTTTTTCGATGACACGCTGGCCGGTCTCGTGGTCTTGCCATGGGCACACGTGATTGTGGCCCTGGCGGCGCCGTGGCCTGCCTGCCCCTTTCCCGGTGGGCAGATCTGGCTTCAGGGGCCGGGCGACCTGGGGCAGAAAATGGAGGCCGTCCTCGCGCGTGCGCTCGCACGGGGTCTTCCGGTCATGGCCCTTGGGACCGATGCCCCCGGCCTACCGGTGGCGCGACTCGAGGCGGCTCGGGACCTGCTGCTGGCGGGGCGGGCGGAGGCCGTGTTGGGGCCGGCCGACGACGGCGGGTTTTATCTTTTGGGGCTCTCTTCGTGCCCACCTGGTGTGTTGCATGACTTGCCGTGGAGCGTGCCGGAGACCTGTGGCGCCACGGCTGCGCGCCTGCAAAGTCGTGGCATGTCCGTTGCCCTCGTGGAGTCCTGGTTCGACGTGGACGACGAGGTGGGCCTGCGTCGGCTCAGCCACCTTCTGGCCAGGGGCGAGGTGAGCGCCCCCCGCACCGCCGAGGTGATCGCGCGCCTCGGGATAGGGCTTCGATGAGCGCAAGGGCGCGCGAGCTCTCGATCGGGGTGGTGATTCCCACCTTGAACGAAGCCGAACGTATCGGTTCCCAGCTTTCTGCCTTGCGAGACGCCCGGGGTTTCGCGCGGGTGGTCGTGAGCGATGGCGGCAGCCAGGACGACACGTTGGCGCTCGTACGTCGCCATCCCGAGGTCACGCTCGTCGAAGGTCCCTGCGGACGAGCCCCGCAGATGAACCGCGGCGCCGCGTGTCTTGCGGACATGGACGTGCTTTGCTTCGTTCACGCCGACGTGCGTCTGCCCGTGGAGGCGCCCCGTCTGATTCAACGCGCCCTGGATCGACACGACACCGTGGCGGGCGCGTTTCGGACATGGACCATCGCCGACGGCGTTCGTCGTCCCTGGTGGCGCCCCTTGTTGCACCTGGCAGATTTGAGGTCGCGCTACGCGGGCTTGCCTTACGGAGATCAGGCGCTGTTCGTCAGGCGTGAGGTCTTCGAGAGGCTAGGGGGCTTTCCGGAGCAGCCGCTGATGGAGGATCTCGAGTTGTCTCGGCGTCTGCGTCGCCAGGGCCGCATCGCGCGGGTCAAGGCGTCTGTCACGGTCTCGGGACGGCGGTTCATCGAGCGGCCCGTGTTTTTCACGGCCGTAGTGAACGTCTTTCCTCTGCTCTACCGCGTCGGGGTTCCTGCGCACACCCTGCGGAAGCTCTACGACGACATTCGGTGAAGGTCTCGGGTGCGGACCTTAGGGCCTCTCCGCCTCAACGAAAGAGCTGCAGCGCCTCGGAGCGCGCTTCGTTGAGCTCGGGCCACAGCTTGGCGAGCTCCTCTGCGGAGAACGACGCGAACGAGGCGTCGGGTCCCGAGGCCAGCTTCTTGAGAGCCGCGGGGTCGGGCGCGCCGGGGACGCGAATCAGCGCCTCGAGCTGGTCGGCCAACCGCAACAGAGCTACCAACGATCCCACCTGTCCAGCATGCGCGTAGGCGCGCCCGGGCTGATGGTGCCAGGCCACCACCTGGGGCACCGGATCGGGGATCTGCCATCCCACCAAGACGTGCCCCCCCAGCACGGCGTGGTCGAAGCCCAGCATGCGCCGCTCGTCCAGATGAATGCGGTCAGGCTCTGCCGCGATGGCGTTGCCCAGGCTCTGGTACTCCTCTTCATCGGATTGCAGCAGCAGAAGCTTCCCCATGTCGTGAAGAAGCCCGCACAAAAACGCGGTGCCCGA
This sequence comes from Myxococcales bacterium, assembly GCA_022184915.1. Lineage (NCBI taxonomy): Bacteria > Pseudomonadati > Myxococcota > Myxococcia > Myxococcales > Myxococcales bacterium. The sequence continues at coordinate 401,592 of JAGTJU010000002.1, forward strand.
AGGAACCACCCGGCGCGCCGCCAGTGTCCTGACGATCGCCGCGGTACCGGCAGAGTGATCGCGGACCAGCTTGCCCGCTCCCGTGGCATCGTTCAACACGCTCATCGCACCCACCGAGGCCACGAGCTCGGTCACCGTGCGCGCTCCCATCCGGATCATCGCCTCACCCACGCTCACGCAGGCGTCTCGACCGCGGAAGAGGGGCGAGTTGGCCGTACGCAAGAGCTTCGCGCAAAGCGAGGGATCCTCCTCGATCATGCGGAGTACGGCGCGGTGCTCGAAGTCGGGTTGGGCCAACTTCGCAAGCACCTTTTGCACCACCACGGGAAAGGGGCGCAGGCCCTCCACCTCGCCCAAGAACGCAGCGAAATGCGTGGACGCTTCTTGGTTGCTGGCCTGGAGATCGTCCTCCCCAAACCACAGCTCCTCCAGGATCGTTTCTCCCAGTTTTCTCGAATTCAAGGCGCCCACCGGTTGTTTGAATCGGCAGGGGCTCACCCCCGCTTGAGACGTGGCACAAGCTCCTCGTGAGCCCGGGTGCGTCGCGCTCCTGTTGCGTCATTTGCCAGGAGCGCGACCCGCACCGTGCTTTACGCCGCTGACCGCGCCAGCACTTTGGCGACGGCGGCCTCGGTCGAGCTCACGCTCGCCTTGGCTTGCACCAGGAGCAGGCTGTTGCCGGCGGTGGCCGAGGTGGTCGCCTGGTTGACGTGCACCGAGATCTCCTTGCCCGCAAGAGGGATGGAGATGGACGGAATCGTGTACACAGGGATGGAAAGCCCCGAGAGTGCGTCCTTGATGAGCGGACCAAAGACGGCGTTGAGGGCGTCGGCAAGGCCGTCGAGCAGGGGCGACAAGATCCACTCGACCCAGTCGGGGATGCTGCCCCAGGAGAAGCTGAAGCTCGGCAGCACGATCCCAGCCACCTGCACCACCAGCTCACCGTTGACGACGGAGGGTTGAAGCGTCGCGGTGAGCGACGCGGTTGCGGAAGGACCGAAGCTGAAGTTCGGGAGCGGCCAGGGCGTGTGAACCGTGAGCTGCGCGGAGGCATTGGCCACGGCCGTCGCCGTGAGGCTGCCGTCCGCATTGATTGTGATGCCCTGGGGCGGAAGCACCTGCGCCCGCGCCTCACCGCTGATGATCTTCCAATCGAATCCCGTCGAGGGTCCGATGGGGAAGGGGATGCTGGCGGCGGCCGTCAAGGCGGCCACGTCGGTGGCCACGTAGACGCAACCGGTTGGCCAGGTGGACGGTGGAGGGACGTCGGGCGGGGTCGCGCCCAGGGCGGAGTAGGCGGTGACGTACGGCGCGTTCACGACCGGCACAGGCATGCTGACCTGCAGGGACCCGTACGCGAGCGCGGGGATCTGAATGGGCGACAGAATGTTTTGGTTCAGGTAGGGAATCAGAAATCCCGGCACGAACCCTTCGTTGAGCAGAGCTTGAAGCGCCGACTGCCCAGGAATGTTGAGCGCTGCGGTAACCACCTGTACGGTCAGGACGTTGTTGCCCGAAACGACGGCGGCGTCGATCGAGACCGTGGCCGCCAAGGACGCGGTGACCTGGGTGGGGGTGCCTCCGCCGGTGTAATTCACCGTGAGGGCGACGCTCGAGGCCTGAAGGCCCAAGGTAGCGGTGGTTGCGGCAGCCACGGTCTTTGCGGCAAGCGACTCCGCGGAGGTGGCGCTCGCATGTACGGCGAGGGCCTTCTTGTACGCTTTCTCCAGCTGCTCCCGATCTGCCTCGGACAGCGTCAGTAGAGCCGTGGGAGCCTGGTTAATGTCGAACGAAACGGAAGAGATGCCCGCCTCGTTCACCTGAATGGTGTCGCGAAAAAGGCTTGGATACACCGCCGCATACACCTGTGCAATGAGCGTGTTCAATGTGCCGTTGTCAAGACCAGCTGCAATGTCGAAACCCATGATCCCATCCTTCCTTGTGTCCACCTGCGCTCGTAACGAGACGCGGTTTGCCCCATCGTCGGCCCCCGGCAGGAGCTTGATGGAGAATGCGCATCGATCCCTGCGACCACCACCTGCCGTGGGCGGCTCGGGGCTGAGTTCGTGCACCTGGCTCAAGCTGCCCGGAAGGCGTGCCGAAGCAGCGCTGCACGATGAGCAAGGCGCCGCAGCTTCAGGAACCGATGGATCTCGCCAACTGGATGTCCAAGACGCCAGGCGTTTTGGCCAAACCGTTGTGGAAGCTCGTGTTACCCGAGTCGCATGATGCGGGGACCTACGATGTCTCGGGAGGTCTCGTTCCCTCGTTCGCGGATCCCACGTGGGACAAAGTGGTCGAGTATCTCGACGCCGAGGGGCTCGGGCATTTGCTGGGCCCTCTGGTGAAGGCGTTTACCCAGGCACAGTCCCTCCCCATCCTACAGCAACTTCGTGCAGGGGTGCGGGTCTTGGATCTGCGTGTCTGCTGGCTCGAGGATGCATTCTACATCCATCACGGTCCGATCGTCTGTGGCCCGCTCCAGGAAGTTCTGTCTGATATCGCCAGCTTCCTCGCCGAGACCGAGCGCGAGCTGGTGGTGGCGGTGGCCTCTCACTTCGCGTTCGGCGACTACCCAGGAGGAGAAGCCGCCGCCTGCGAGGCCCTCGCGACGTGTGTGGTCTCGGCCCTTGGCGATACGCGGTTGGTGCCGCGTCCCGAAGCGCCGATGGAGACGCTGCGGACGGTGCCCCTCTCCTCGCTGATGGCCACGCGCTCGCAGGCGCTGGTCGTATTCGAGCTGCCCTCGTCCACGCCCAGCGTGGCCTCACCCTGGGTGTGGTTCCCCGATCCCATCGAGGGCTCTTACGCGGACTCCACGGATTTGGCCGTGATGGAGAGCCGCGAGCAGTCGTTCCTGGAGGCGCATGCTCAGTCTCCCGAGCAGAGCCTGTTTCAGCTTCAGTGGCTCCTGACCCCCGACGCCGATTTCGTGATTCGCACCGTGATAGCAGCGCTCGCGAGCGGCGCGGGATCCTTATCCGGCGTGCTCGTTTATCTCGACGCCCACGGGTTGACCGCCTTGGCCGCGGAGGCGCACGGGGCGTTGGGGCCCTTCCTCGCGCGGAACGCGGGCCAGCCCATCAACTGCTTGAGGGTGGACGAATGCGCAGGTTCGCCCGCCGTGGGTTGGGCGATCAGCCTGAGCGCGGCGAGCTGAGGCTCGAAAAAGTCTGGTGAAGCGGGGTCAGCGTTTCGGCGACCCCGCTTTCGGGCCTACATCGAAAAATCGTGGGTGCGCAGACCGTCGTTCACGTTGGTCTGGTGGCAGTTCACGCACATGGGAACCGACTTGCCCTCGAGGGGAACGCCCATGCCGTCGAGGAAGACCTTGCCATCTGGGGTCACCTGGCTCCAGTACCAGTCTGCACCCTGCTTGTGCATGATGGTGAGCGCCATGGGGCCTGCGTCGGTGGCTGCAGCCCAGTTCTCCTTGACGATCAGGGCGCCGTTGGGGAGTGGCAGGGTCTTCGCGGCGATGGCTTGCCCTACCACGTCGTTGTAGTAGCTGATGACCTGCATGTTGTTGTGGGTGGGAGAAGGCTTGAGCGTGGGGTTCTCAGCGAACTTGGACCAGTTTCGGTAGCCGGCGGTGAGCGCCAGAACGCTTTGCGTTTCGGCGGACGCCTGCTGCATGGCCGGACCCGGGGTCATGTCGGTGCTGTCACTCTCATCGTCGCTCCCGCAAGCAGCGGTGAATGCGGGCATGATGGCCAGAAGGCCTAGGCGAAGTGTACGGTTCATCGGTGTGTCTCCGGTTAGGGTTCGGGCGATTGGTCTCGCCAGCCCTGCCGTCGTTACACCTTTTTTTATCCGAGGGCTCCGCCGCAGCTCGAGCCCGCGCCCGCCGTACAGCCGAGGCAGTGATCCTCCACGGCGATACGTGCGCCCACGAACGCAGCAAAACTTTCGATTTCGAAGACCGTGGAGGTGCGGGCCATTGAATCTTCGGCTGGCATCTCGAGCATTTGGTTGAAGTCACAATCGTAGAGCCGTCCGTCCCATCCCACGCTCACCAAGCTGCGGCACATCAGCTCAGGTACCGTGTCCGGATTGAAGTGGTTGGCCAACAAGGACATGTACGCTTCATGCTGGCCCGTACGCTCGAGCGCGTGCGCGAACCGGCTGATCGGCATGTTGGTGAGGGTGAGCAGTCGATTGAACGAAAGACCGAAGTGCTCGGCGAGCTCGGCTTTGTAGCGGGCCTCGAGCTTCGCCTGCTCGGGCGGAAGCGACGGACCCTGTGGGTTGTAGACGAGATCGAGCTGCAGCGGCGAGCCAGGCTGTCCGTATCCCAGCGCGTTCAAGCGCTTGATGCCCTCGATGCTCTTGTCGAACACCCCTCGGCCCCTTTGTTTGTCGACGTTCTCGGCCGAGTAACAGGGCAAGCTGGCCACGATGTGCACCCCTTGTCCTGCAAGAAACTCCGCAAGGCCGTCCATCCCGGGCTCGAAGAGGATGGTGAGGTTGCACCGATCGATGACCCGTTTGCCCAGCGACTGGGCCCTCACGACCAACGGACGAAAGTGTTCGTTCAGCTCGGGGGCGCCTCCGGTGAGGTCGATGGTTTGAATTTGTGGGTCGTCCATGAGCGCCATCAATCGCTCGGCCGTGTGCCCCTGCAGCGTCTCCGTCCGTTTGGGGCCCGCGTCCACGTGGCAGTGATGGCAGGCCTGGTTGCAACGCTTGCCCACGTTGATCTGAAGCGTCGTGACAGCGTCCCGACGCAGCATGGGCAGCCCGTGAGCCGCGAGCTTGCGGGCGAAGAGCCGCGGTCCGAACAGCGGCAGCCGCGGCTGGGGATCAGGGGCGGGGAAGGAAGACATGAGATACGGTCTCGGATGAAGAATTACGCCGATGCACGTAGGCCTTGCCGTTTCCGTGCCACGCCCCAGGTGGCAAGGATGAACGCCGTCACCACACCCACGTGAAACAACGAAAGGTGCATGAGGTCGTCGCCAGGGCAGCCCGTCTGCGCAAACGCCTGCCCGCCAAGGGCGCCGAGACCTCCCACGCAGACGACCGCAGCGGGAGCCAAACGGAGGCGCAGGCCCCGGGAGGCCACCGCGAGCGCAACCAGGGGTAAGGCCCCCCCCACGAGCTCGACCAGGGCGCACATGGCCCCCGCCGACAGCGGCATCCGCGCGTGCGCGGAGATTTCTGCGAGGGGGCTTTCCCCCGCGTGCACCCCCAAGGCCTCGCTTCCGGGAAGGAACGCCAAGAGCCCGGACGCCACCACCAGAGTCACCGCGGCCCCAACACCCCAACGCCGCCGGGCCATGACGGCGCTGACCGACGCGACGAAGCGCGCAACGGCGGAGGGTCTGGCTGCGCGCAAGGCGTCCGCCTGGGCTGCGAAGACGCGCAACAGCTCGGGGGGCGGGGGTGTGTCGACGGGGACTTTCCCGACCTGCGCAACGAAGCGCGTGGTGGCCAGGACCTCACGACGGTAAGCGCCACACCGGGCGCAGCGCAAGGCATGCCACCGCCAACGGGCGTAGCGGAAGGCTGGCAGGGCGCGTTCGATCTCATCGCTCGCGTCGCGAGTAAAGGAAGGACATACGTCGTGGGACATTGCAGGGGGGGGCTCCGAAACGGCCTCGATCGGGATAGTCGCCGAGACCCCCGAAACGTTACAACGGTTTCGCCCCCTGCTGCGCAAGTGCTTGCACCGTAACCAGTCCCTCGGTGCGGCATCCACCAAAGCGGTGTCTTCGGCCGTTCGAGTCCGCGTTGCCGGAAGCCAATTCTTGATATGGTGCCTGCGGTGATGTCGCACTCGCAAGGGGGCCCCTCGCAGCCCGCCGTGTCGGACCCCCCGGGCGTGCCGGCCGCCCCCGCGCCGCCGGTCGACCCGGGGCGAGATGACGCTGATCGCCTGGTGGAGAGCCTGCGACACGCGGACAGCGCGGCTTTCACGGCCGTATACCAGCGCTACCACCGCTCGATGTTGCGGGTGGCCGCGGCCTACGTTTCGAGCCAAGCCCTGGCCGAAGAGGTCGTGCAGGAGACCTGGGTTTCCGTTTTGGAGAGCATGGCTCGCTTCGAGCGCCGGTCGAGCTTCCGCACCTGGCTGTTCTCCATCCTGGTTAACCGGGCGAAGACCCGGGGGCAGCGGGAAAGACGTACCGTGCCCTTCTCGGCGTTGACGGCAGGGGGCGAAGGGGACGAGCCGGCTGGTGCCGAAGCCGTGGGGGCGCAGGCGCTGCCATGGTCCGGCGGGGGCGCTCCGGAGGCGTCTCCCGAAACGGAGCTCGGACGCAAACGTCTGGCTTTGGCACTCGACGAAGCGTTGTCACGGCTGCCGGAGAACTACCAGGTGATCGTGACGATGCGGGACATCGAAGGCATCGACGCCGCCGAAGTGTGCCAGGTGCTCGACCTGTCCGCCGAGAACCAGCGGGTGCTCTTGCACCGCGCCCGCCACCGGCTGCGCGTTCTCCTGGCCGACCTCGTGCCCGCGTTCGAGACGCGCTAGCGTCGTCACGGCCGCGGGAAACGCGCCTAGCGGCGCCGGGCCAAAAGCCAAGAAAACGCGCGCTTGATACCGGGGGTCAGCCGGGTTCGGCTGTACGCATCCGCCAGTTTTTTGAAGACCTCCGCCTGCGTGGGGTAGGGCCGGATGGTCTCGGCGATCTGGCCCATGGTGATACCGGCGGTCATGGCCAGGCTGAGCTCGGCGATCATCTCCCCGGCGTGGCGGGCTACGAGGGTGCCCCCCAGGATGCGCCCTTTGCGATCGATGTGGACACGCGCGAAGCCCTCGGTGTCACCCTCGAGGAGGGCGCGGTCCACGTCCTTCATGTGAACGGTGAGTGTGGAGACACCGGGGGTGGCGTCGGCCTGCTTTTGGCCCATGCCCACATGGGCGACCTCCGGATCCGTATACGTGGCCCAGGGGACGATCAAGCGGGTCGAGCGTGCGCGCCCAAAGAATAGGGCGTTGCGCAGAACGATCCGCGCCATCGCATCTGCGGCGTGGGTGAACTGGTACTGACCGGCCACGTCGCCCGCGGCGAAGAGGCGACGGTTGCTGGTGCGGAGCCTCTCATCCACGCGCACGCCTTTGCGGGGCTCGAACGCCACGCCGGCGGCCTCGAGGCCAAGTCCCTCCACGTTGGGTGCGCGCCCGGCCGCAACCAGCAGGGCGTCGACCTCGAGGCGTACCTCGGGCGCGCCCGGCGCGGGGGAATACGTGAGGCACTTATTTTCCCCTGTGACCTCGACGCGCGTGATCGTGCTGCCGAGCGCGAGGTGGATGCCCTCGCGTTCGAAGGCCGTGCGCACCACGGCGGCGGCATCGGCGTCCTCTTTGGGCAGAAGCTGCGCGCCGGCGGCGAGCACGGTCACCTCGGCGCCAAAGCGGCGGAAGGCCTGCGCCAGCTCACAGCCAATCGGACCGCCCCCGATCACGGCCAGACGCCGCGGCCGTGTGGTCAGGGAAAAGACGCTCTCGTTCGTCAGGTATCCGCTTGTGGCGAGCCCGGGGATCGGCGGGAGCGCCGCCCGCGCGCCCGTGGCGATCACGGCCCGCGAAAAGCGCAGTGTCTGGCCCCCCACGTCCAGGGTGTCTTCCCCCGTGAAGCGCCCTTGTCCCAAGAACACGTCGACGCCCAGGTCGCGAAACCGGGCGGCGCTGTCGATCGGAGCCAGGTCGGCTCGCAGACGCCGCATGCGGGCCATGGCGTGCGCGAAAGAAGCCTCGGCGCTTTCCTGCCACGCACTTCCGAAGTCACCAAGGTTCCGGGCCGCGTGCAGGGCGCTTGCGGCGCCCAGCAGGGCCTTTGAGGGGACACAGCCGACGTTGAGGCAATCGCCGCCCAGGAGATGCTTTTCGACCAGCGCCACCTTGGCCCCGAGGCCCGCTGCCCCGGCGGCACAGACGAGCCCCGCGGTGCCCCCGCCCAACACCACCAGGTTGTAACGGCCCGAGGGGCTCGGATTGACCCAGCCCCTGGGGTGCACGGCCGCCAGCAGGCGTCGGTTGCTTTCGTCGTCAGGTTCGAGGTGCGGGGCTGCGTCCATGTCGTTCGCCTTTGTCGAGCTCGCGGGCAAGGGCCCGCCGCGCGGTGCGGGTGATGAGTACGGTGACGAGCAGGGTGGCCCCGAGCCCCACCCAATAAAAAGCGTTGGTGGCGCCTCCTGCCCCCCCGCGGGCCTGGAGGAGCTCGCTCGCGTTGGTCACCAACGAGCCGAGATAAACGTACAGGAACGTCCCAGGCAGCATGCCCACGAACGAGCCGGCCACGTAGGCGGGAAGGGACACGCGGGTCAGGCCCAGGCTGTAATTCAACACGTTGAAGGGCAAAATGGGGGAGAGACGCAGGAGGAAGACGATCTTGAAGCCCCCTTGCCCGATGGCATCGTCGAGCGCTGCAAAGCGCGGACGGCCCGCGAGCCTCCGGCTGATCCAATCCCGTGCCACGAAGCGTCCCACCACGAAGGCCAGCGTGGCGCCTGCCACGCTGACGGGCGACACCACCAACGTGCCGAACAGCGGCCCGTACAAGAACCCAGCGCCGAGCGTCAGCACGGAGCCTGGAAGCATGAGCACGGTAGCCAGAACGTAGGCGAGCGCGAAGACCGCCACGCCCAGGATCCCAAGCTCTCTCACCCACGCGACGAAGCTGAGGAGCCACGTGGCCACGGGAAGCAGGCTCACAGCCACGAGGACGGCACCTGCCGCGAGGCCGGCAAGGATGAGCTTGAGAGTTTTCGTCATGTTCGGGTCAATCGTCGAAGCGGAAACGAGAGACGAAGCCGCGGTCGATGCGGTCCTTGAGCCACGCCACGGATCGTCCCTGCAAAGCGAGGCCCCACTTGGAGCCCAGAGCCGTTCCGTCCGCCAGATTGAGGAGGCGCAGGTAGTCGCTCTGGGGGCGATGACTCTCGAGGGGGCGCCCCGCGAGGCGCCTGCGTAAGTTGGCGAGCAAGATGGGGCCGGCTCTCACCGCGTACACGCCCGCGCGCTCTTTTTCGGGAGCGCTCGCCAAGGTGGCGCAATCTCCCGCGGCAAAGAGGTTCGAGCAGCCCTCGACCAGCAGATGTTGATCGGTGCGCACGAAGCCGCGGGCATCGTGGGGCAGCTCAGAGTCACGAATGACCGGCGGTGCGGCAGCCCCCGTGGCCCAGATCGTGAGATCCGAAGGCAAGCGGACACCTGACGCCGTGGTCAACGCCGACGCGTCCACCGCGCGCACGCGGGTGTTGCCGCAAAAGGCAATGTGATGACGTCCGAGCGCGGCTTGCACGCGCGAGAGCGCCCGCGTCGTGGCTCCCGGAAGCGGCCTTCCCCCCCCGCCGATGAGGCTCACCTCGTGGATGCGGTGTCCCCCGTCTGTCGCGCCGAGCCGGGCTGCGATCGCACAGGCCAGTTCGACCCCCGCCGCACCAGCCCCCACGACGCAGACCTTCGAAGGACGGGTTTCTCGAGAAAGTTTCGCGAGAGCCAGCTCGAGCCGCGAGACCAACTCCGAGATCGGGCGTGTGGCGATTGCATGTGCAGGGCTGTCCTGGCCTTCCGGCCCCCTGGCCACTGAGCCCACGTTGAGACTGGCGTATTCGTAGTGAAGGAAGTTTCCCCCCGCGAGTTCGATGTGGCCCGCGCCGGCATCGACCCGAACGGCCTTGCCGATCACCAGGCGAGCCCCGGCGCGGGCCGCCAGAGGCCGAAGGTCGATGGTGGCCTCCTCGCGTGTGTACTGACCCGAGATGACCCCTGGAACCATGCCCGAGTAGAGCGCTCCGGGCTGATCGACCAACAGGGTGAGCCGCACGTTGGGAATGGGCTTGGTGACCAGCCCGCGCAAGACCTGAACGTGTGCGTGTCCCCCGCCGACCAACACCACCTCGGGGCGTTGATCCCTCGGGTTCGAGAGCTCCCCGTCGTTCATGACCAGGAGTACTCTAGCGGGCGGGACACGGTTGGCGACACGCTGGGTCTCGAACCGCCCGTCGGAACGCGAAAACTTTACGCACCCCGAGTCCGCGCCGTTGCGATAGGAGAGGGGACAACGACATGACGTACTCGTTTGCACTGCGCTTCGCTGGACCCTTGCTCCTGGCTGGCGTCGTGAGCGCCGGTGCTTGCGGCGGTGCTGCACGGACGACAGCCCCGCCGCCCCCTCCTGCCCCGGACGCCTCCCCGTCAGCCGCTCTTTCGCCTCGAACGGCGGCAACGGCGCTTGCGGCCCTGGAAGACGGGAACGCCCGCTTCATGCTCGGGCGGCCCCGCCACCCCCACGAGCACGCGTCGTTCCGCCACCGTCTCGTGGGGGAACAAAAGCCGTTCGCTACCATCCTCGGATGCAGCGACTCCCGTGTGCCGCCGGAGCTGCTCTTCGACGAAGGCTTGGGAGATCTCTTCGTCATCCGTGTGGCAGGAAACATCGTCGGCACCGACGTGGCGGCGAGCATCGAGTACGCGGTCGACCACCTGAAGACACCTTTGCTGGTTGTGCTGGGACACGAGAACTGCGGGGCCGTCACGGCAGCGCTCCACCACTTTCACGGCAAGATGGCCGAAAACGCGGAGCCACCCGAAATCATGTCGCTCCTCGGGCACATCGAACCGGGCTTGCACCACGACGATCCATCTCGTCCCTTTTCGGAACAGCTCCACCTGGCGGTCGAGGACAACGTCCGTCACTCCGTCAAGGACCTGCTCGCCGTCCAGGACATCCGAACGGCCGTGGCGTCGGGGCGTGTCGCCGTGGTGGGGGCCGTCTACGATTTAGCTTCCGGTCAGGTGCGGTTCCTGTCCGATGACCTCGTGAACCCTACCGGGACGGCGGAGGAGCCCCATGAGCCCGCTGCGGGGCAGCGCCACTAGGGGATGCCTACCAAGCGAAACGGAGCGGGATATCGGGCTCGAACCGACGACATTCAGCTTGGGAAGCTGACGCTCTACCAACTGAGCTAATCCCGCGGAGAAGGTCTAACTACCCTGGTTGTTTGGGTTTTGCAAGACCCTCCTGGCACGCCCCCCACCCGTGCTCAGAACGGAACGTCGTCCATCGACTCCATGAACTCGGGCAAGGGCTCTTCGTCCCGCCCCCCGGCGCCCTTCTGAGGGCCGCTCACCTGCCACACGTCGAGGGTGTTGAAGTACTTCACCTCGCCCTTGGGGCTCGTCCATTCCCGGCCGCGCAGGCTGAACTCGACCTCGACGGTCTGCCCCTCCTCGTAGCTGTCCAGCTGCTCGCAGCGGTCGCCGGTGAGCTGAAACATCACGGTTTGTGGATACTTGCCGTCGGCCAGCTCGAGCACGAACTCGCGCTTGCGAAACCGATCCGAGATCTGATTCGTATCGAACTTCTTGAGCAGCCGACCCGTCGCTTGGTAACCCATCGCCCATCGACTAGCGCACCTTGATGCCGGCGACGAGACGAAAAGCGCCTCCTCCACCCTTTTCCGAGGGGGAGGCCCAGGACCCGGGTCCGGGGGACGGGGCGTCAGGCGATGACAGAAAGCGTCGAATTGGGATTCCGGGCGCGCTCGGTTTCGGGGGAGCGCACGGCGGCCTCTTCGATGAGCTTCACGTTGGCCCGCCCTTCGGCCTTCTGCTGCTCCTTGGCCTTGACCAGCATCTCGGTGTCGTAATTCGTGGATCCCTCGACGGCGTTGATCGGCATAAATTACCCATCGGCGGACCGCAACGGGCGCTTGAGCGGATTTCAAGCCGCCGGTCGATGCGCGCGCGGAGGGGCCGGCGGAGACGCTGAGGCGGGGCGCGCTAGCGGCAGACGGACCGTGATGCTGGTGCCTCGCCCGGGGGTGCTTTGCACCTCGATGGTCCCGCGGTGGTCCTCCACCGCGCGGGCCACGGTCGCAAGTCCCAGCCCCGTGCCCCCCTTTTTCCCCTTCGTGAAGAAGGGCTCGAAGATGTGCTCCTGGTCTCCCGGCGATATGCCGATGCCCGCGTCCGAGACCGTCAGCACCGCTTCACGCTGGCCCGAAGTCAGCTCGTCCTGGCTCAACGTGACGTGAACGCAGCCTCCCGACGGCATGGCTTCTCCCGCATTGCGCAGGAGGTTCCAAAGCACCTGCCGTAGCTGGCCCGCCGCGCCCTGCACGGTGACGTCGGGCTCTGCGTCAAGTACCACCTCCACCGTGCCCTCGGGCTGCCCCGAGCGAAAGGCGCGCACGACCTCCTCCACAAGCTCGGTCAGGAGAAGGGGGTTACGTTCCTGGCAGGGTGGCCGGGCGTAGTCGAGCAGCGCCGAGATCAGCTCGTTCAACCGGTCCACTTCGCGGACGGTGATGTCGATCAGTTTTTTGGCATCGCCATCGGCTTCGGGCAGCGTTCGCAGCACCTCCACCGACCCCGAGATGCTGGCCAGGGGGTTGCGAATCTCGTGGGCAACACCCGCCGCCAGGCGTCCGATGCTGGCCAGCCGTTCCGAGCGCGCCACGGCCACCTCCATGCGCCTGAGCTCCGTGAGATCCTGGAAGTGGATCACACGACCGATCACGCGGCCGGTGTGATCCGAAAGCGGCGTGGCCGACACCCCCAACCTGCGCACGGCCCCGTCAGGCCGTACCGCATCCACCTCCTGGCGCCGCACGTTTCCCACCAGCCCCACCTCATCGAGCAACGCCGACAAACCCGGTACCCGCATCGCCAACGGCTGGCCCACCCCGGCCCGCCTCGTGATCCCCAAAATCTCACAGGCCGCTTCGTTGACGGACGTGATCACGCCTTCGCGATCCACCGTTACCAAACCCGACGACAAGCAGCGAATCGTGTTTTCGTGCAACGAGGCCAGATCGCCCGCGTACTGCTCGTGCCGCTGGAGCTTCTCGCCGGCCTCTCGCGATTGGGCCGCCAGCGACAAGCCCAGGGCTCCCACTGCGGCCACCCCCGCCAGGTTCAGCACCAGGCGAAAGAGCAGCTCGCGCCGGGAGACGTCCCAGGGCGCCAGGGTCTGGCCCGGCAGCTCGGGCAACCACTGCAGATAACCGGCGAGAGAGACCAGGGTCAGAGCACCCCCGGCGGCCAGCGAGACCCACAGAACCCCGCGGCGCGCGGGAAGGAGGGCCACCGCCACGATGTCAATCAGGTAAAGAAAATGAAACCCGCTCTGCACGCCGCCGGTGCCATGCACGAGCACGGTCACGAACAGCAGGTCGACCCCCATCTGCACGTACGCGAAGCGCACCAGATCGGTCACGCGCTTGACCACGAGCCCGTAGACCAGGCTCACCACGTAGGTCCCCACGAGCAGCGTGAGGGCAAAGCGGCCCGAAGGGCCCGTCAGGGTCTCCGCGCTGCCGTTCGCCAGGGCCACCGCCACCAACGCGCCCAGGAGCAGCGTGGCCAGGCCCACCCGAAACAGCATCAGGTAGACCACGGTGCGCAGCGCTTCGCGCCGCCTCAGCTGCTTGCGCCCGTCGTCGCCGCCCGTGCTCGCCCTCTCGAGGCCCACGGGCGTGGGGATGGGGGTGAAGCGGCCCGAGTCCGCGGCCCCGGCCTCGGTGTCACCCCCCGTCGTCGTCGAGCCATCCCCTTTTGCGAAGGGGCGGCCCGAGCCGGCGCTGTCGCCCGCGGTGCTCACGCCCCGTCGCCCTCATCCGGCCTTGACGTTGCCCGCCATCTCGAACACCGGCATGTACATCGCGAGCACGAGGCCGCCGATGACCGTGCCCAGGACCACCATGATCATGGGTTCGAGCAAGCTGGTCATCGAGGCCACGGCCACGTCGACCTCTTCTTCATAGAAGTCAGCGATCTTGTTCAGCATGTTGTCGAGAGCGCCCGTTTGTTCACCCACCGCGATCATTTGCACGACCATGGGCGGCATGAGAGCCGTCTCCATGAGCGGGGTAGCCATGTCTTTGCCCTCGGAGATCTTCGTGCGGGTGTAATTCAGACCCTCCTGAACGATCGTGTTCCCCGCCGTCTTTCCCACGATGTCCATCGCCTCGAGAATGGGAACGCCCGAGGCGAGCAGAGTTCCCATGGTGCGCGTAAACCGGGCCACCACGACTTTCCGGATCACGGCACCGAGCACCGGCAGCTTGAGAACCACTTGATCGAAGGTGCGGCGGCCCTTCTTTGTTCTCATGGCCCACCGCCAAGCGAACACGGACCCCACGAGCGTGACGATGATGTACGGCAGGTACTCGATCATCGCGTGGGAAATGTCGATCACGAACTGGGTGGGTGCGGGTAGCTTGCCGCCCCCGAACTCCTTGAACATCTTCTCGAACACGGGAATGACCTTGGTCAGCAAGACCACCACCACCAACGCCGAGATCCCCAGCACGGCGATGGGGTAGGTCATGGCGCCTTTGACCCGGCGCCGCAGCTTCGTGGCCTTCTCCATGTACTGAGACAAGCGCTGCAGGATCGTGTCGAGGATGCCGCCGACCTCACCAGCTGCGACCAAGTTCACGAAGAGCTGGTCGAAGATTCGAGGATGTCTTTTGAGCGCGTCCGACAGCGTCAATCCGCCCTCGACGCTGGCCTTGACCTGGCCAAGGATCTTTCCGAACGCCTTGTTCTCAGCCTGGCTCGAGAGAATGTCGAGGCATTGAACGATGGGCAAGCCCGCGTCGATCATGGTGGCAAAGAGCCGCGTGAAGATGACGATGTCGCTGGTCTTGACGCCCGAGCCGAAGCTGAAAGAGAGCTGCTTCGGCTGCTTCTTGATCGAAACGGGCGTGAGCAGTTGAAGCTTGAGCTTCTCCTCGACGGCCTCCGGGCTCTCCGCCTCGATGACCCCTTTTTTGACCTCGCCGCTGCGCGCGCGCGCCTCGTAGATGAATGCCGTGGTTGCCATCGTGCCTCAATGCCTCCCCATCGGCCGGACCCCGCCGGCTACGGCTCCCGGCTGAACGCCGCCGTTGGCGATGAGCTGCTCGAGCTCTTCCGGATCCGAGCTGTGGGTGACGACCTCCTCGAGACTCACCCGTCGCGCGAGGTAGAGCGTGGCCAGGGACTGGTTCAGGGTCTGCATGCCCGATTTTCCTTGGCCTATCTGCATCTGCGAATAGAGCTGATGAATCTTGTCCTCGCGGATCAAGTTGCGAATCGCCGCGTTCGGAATCATGACTTCCACCGCCGGCACGCGCCCACGCCCCGAAATGTGGGGCAGCAGGCTCTGGCTGACTATGCCCTCCAGCACGAAAGACAGCTGGGTACGTATTTGCGACTGCTGGTTCGACGGGAAGACGTCGATGATGCGGTTGATGGTCTGAACCGCGCTGTTGGTATGCAGCGTGGCGAAGACCAAGTGGCCCGTCTCGGCGGTGACCAAAGCAGCCTCGATCGTCTCGAGATCGCGCATCTCTCCCACCAAGACCACGTCCGGGTCTTGCCGCAGGATGTACTTCAGAGCGTCCTTGAACGATTTTGTGTCACCGCCCACCTCGCGCTGATTGACGACACAGCTCTTGTGGGCGTGCAGATACTCGATCGGGTCTTCGATCGTGATGATGTGCTCGTGGCGCTCGGTGTTGATCTTGTCGATCATGGCCGCGAGAGTGGTGGACTTCCCGGAGCCCGTGGGACCGGTCACCAACACCAGGCCTCGGGGCTTGTTGCACAACTCGTCGAGAATGGGGGGCAGCCCCAGCTCGTGGGTGGTCGAGATCTTGAACGGTATCGTACGGAAGGCCCCTCCCACGGCCCCCCTCTGCATGAACAGGTTGGCACGAAACCGGGCGAGGTTGCGCACGCCGAAGGAGAAGTCGAGCTCGCTGTCCTCCTCGAACCGAAGCTTCTGAGCGTCTGTCAGCACCGAATAGCAAAGCTGCTTCGACTCCACGGGGCCTAGCGGCGGAAGCCTCAACGGAACCATCACCCCATCGATGCGCAGCTGAGGCGGTGTCCCGGTGGTCAGGTGCAGATCGGATGCACCTTGTTCTACCATCGCCTTGAGCAGTTGCTGGAGGTTGACCTGTAAAGGGGGGGCCGCTGCCGTCATGGTCCATACTCTCCTAGTCGCCTGCCGTGACGCGCATGACCTCGTCGAGGGTGGTGGCGCCCTTGGCCACCTTGATGAGCGCCGACATCCGTAGAGTCTTCATGCCCAATCGCACGGCCTCCACCTTGATCTCTGCGGCCGAGGCGCCTTGGAGCACCAGCTCCTTGAGGGGCTCCTTGACGGTCAAGATCTCGTAGACGGCCAAGCGTCCCTTGTACCCCGAGCCTCCGCAGGTCTTGCAGTCCCGTCCGTGGCCCATGTAGAACTGGGCGGTGTCGATGAGCTCGTCCCAGGCGCCCATGGCCTTGAAGCGGTCCTTCGGCGTAGGGACCTCCTCTTTGCAGTCGCTGCACACCTTGCGTACGAGCCGCTGCGCTTCGACCAAGTTGACCGATGCGGTCACGAGGAAAGGCTCGATGCCC
Source organism: Myxococcales bacterium (assembly GCA_022184915.1). Lineage (NCBI taxonomy): Bacteria > Pseudomonadati > Myxococcota > Myxococcia > Myxococcales > Myxococcales bacterium. The sequence goes on from JAGTJU010000002.1 coordinate 417,943, forward strand.
ATGTTCAAAAGGCGCGTGATGGTGGAAGGGGCGTCGTTCGTGTGCAGGGTGGAAAGCACCCGGTGACCCGTGAGCGCTGCCTTGACGGCGATCTCTGCCGTCTCGAAGTCGCGGATCTCACCGATCATGATGGTGTCGGGGTCCTGGCGCAGGAACGACCTCAGGGCCGCAGCGAAGTTCAGCCCGATCTCCTCGTGCATTTGCACCTGGTTGATCCCGGGCAAGTTGAATTCGACCGGGTCCTCTGCGGTGCTGATGTTTTCGTCAGGCGTATTCAGCTCTTGAAGCGCCGAGTAGAGCGTGGTGGTCTTTCCAGAGCCCGTGGGTCCGGTGACCAACATCATGCCGTACGGCAGTTTGATCGCGTCCTTGAACTCCTTGAGCTGATCGGTCTCGAACCCCAGCTTCGTCATGTCGAGCTGGAGGTTGCCCTTGTCCAAAAGACGCATCACGATCTTCTCGCCGAACAAGGTGGGCAGCACCGAGACACGAAAGTCCATCTCTCGCCCGCCCGCGATCTTGAGCTTGATACGCCCGTCCTGCGGCAGCCGTCGCTCGGCGATGTCGAGCTGCGACATGATCTTCACGCGAGAGGAAAGCGCCGCCTTGAGTCCGATCGGGATCTGCATGATCTCGCGCAGAACACCATCTGTCCGCAGACGCACGCGGTAGCTCTTTTCGTAAGGCTCGATGTGGATGTCGGACGCGCGGACATCGATGGCCTGCATCAAGATGTGATTGGTCAGGCGAATGACCGGTGCGTCCTCCGACATCTTTTCGAGATCGACCGCCTTGATGTCTTCTTCCTTGACGGCCTCGATCTCGATCGCGGCCTCGAGCTCGTTCATCAAGCTCTCGATCGCCACGCTGAACGACTTCTTCGGCTCGTAGTACTTCGTGACCGCCGCGTCGATGGCCACGTCGGACGCGACCACCACCTCGATGTTGTAGCCGGTGAGGAACTTGAGATCGTCGATGGCCAGGATGTTGGACGGGTCGGCCATGGCCACGATCAGCGCCTGACCGGAGCGGCTGACGGGAATCACCCGATGCCGGGCGGCCACATCCTTCGGCACCAGCTCGATGATGGTGCTTTCGATCTCGAACTCGGCCAAGTTGATGGCCGGCACCCCGTACTGACGGGAAAGGAAATGGGTAAGGTTTTCCTCTTGGATGGCCCCGAGCTTCACCAGGCTGTGCCCGATGCGCTCGCCGGACTTGCGGCTTTCCTCTTGTGCCAGCTCAAGCTGTTCGGGCGAGATCAGCTGATCTCGTAGTAGCAACTCTCCTAGTCGGCTCATGAACCCCGAAGAGCCGGTCGTCAGATTCTCGACGCGACTTGAATCGGTGTGGTCTCCGGCAGTTATCGGCTTTGCTCGTCCGTCTGCCGAGCGGCGCGACCGGTCCCGCCTCGCGCCGCGGAGAGGGGCTCCGCGACGCCCGGGGGCTTCACCCTCAGCGGGTGGCTTTTTTCAGATTGGCCGGCTCAGCCCCGGCCAACTTCTTGTCAGCTTTTTTCTTTGGGCCCAGGGGCGCTGCCGCTTGGACCGGCGCAGGCTTCGCCGCCGGGGGCTCTGGTGGCGGGACCGGTGTCGGCAGAGCGACGACCTCGGGCGCGGAAGCCCGAGGAGGCTGTGTGGCTGCGGGGTGTACCGTGGGGGCGCTCTCGTGCTCCCCCCCCCGCGCCAGGACGGCCCCGAACAGACCGGAGGCCACCACCAACAAGCCGAGCTGAAGCGCCGAGAGTGAAACGGGCTTGCCCAGCACCTTCCTGAGCCGCGCGCCGAAAGGGCCGGGCTGTGCGCGTGCCGCCAAGGCCGCCATGCCGTACGTTTGAGCCGCGGGGTGCAACGGCATCATCGGAGGTGCCTCTTCGGGCTGGGCCTCCAAGATCTGCGCGTCTGCCGTGGGGTTGGTGCGATCGTCCGACTCCGGCGGAATCGGGGTAGGGGCAATCACGGTGCGGTCTTCTGAACCCAAGTCGAGATGAGCACTGCGGCTTTGGGCCTCGAGCGCCGCTTCGATGGCCTCGATCGAGCCCAGCATGGTCGGCTCTCCGGGCGTTTCGTCCAGGCTCCCCTGCAAACCCTCCATAGACACCTCCGATACCTCGTCCACCTCTTTCCCTCCTGCTGCTGCGCGGACTCCACCGCTTCCCATCGGAGAGGGCAAAGACTGCACAACCCCCTGCAAGACGGGCTCTTCTCGATCGACATCGGCCATGGGCCAAACTCCTTGTCGCCGGCGGCCCGTGGCCGGCAGAACCGGGACCGCGCGAGCCGCTCACCTTTGTATAACGAGCCCACCGTATACCACAGGTGGGGGGGCGTGTCACCTCGGGGGCCCGGGGGGCCGGGCGATGGCCCCCGGACGCTGCGGAATGGCAGCTGAGCCGGTTTGACAGCGAGGTGAGGGCTCTCTATATGGTGAGGTCCCGTGAAACGTCCTCCACCATCATCGTATCGCTCTGGCCCTTCCTCTGGCGCCTCTCGGGGCCCTCGCCCCGACCGAGGGCGGCCCCCGCGTGGACCTCGCGGGGAGGGGGGCGACGGGCGCCCAGGGCGCTTCGGGGACAACCACCCGCCACAGACGGAAGACGCGCGAGGCGAGAGCGACGAGGGCCGAGGGGGGCGCTTCGGAGACCGCCCACCCCTGAGGCGCGAAGACATCCCCGCCCGCCGGGTGATTCGGCCCGGTCAGGACGCCGCCCCGCCACGGGCGCGGGCCCGCGGGGTGCAGGCGCGGGACGGTCAATACCGTCTGCCGGACGACGTCGCCCGCCGGGTCATTTTGGGGCACCCCTGGGTGTTTCGGGAGGCTCTCGGCCGCCCCGTTACGGAGCCCACGGGCACCTTGGTGGAGATGATCGGGGGCAACCGCGAGTTCCTCGGTCGGGGGTTCGTGGACCAGGATCACCCGGTGGCGATCCGCATGCTCACGCGCGATGCCCGCGAAGCGGTGCATCCCGGCGCAGGCGCCATCGTGCGCCGCTTCGAGAAAGCCTTCCAGACCCGCTGGATTCTGTTTGGGCAGGAGCGGCCCAACGCGCTGCGATTGTTCACAGGAGACAGCGAGGGCTTTCCCGGGGTCACGGTGGATCGCTACGGCGATTTCGTGCTGCTCCAGTGGCTCTCCGCCGGCTCCTTGCCCTGGCGCGATGAGCTCCTCGATGCCATCGAGCGCGTGGTGCGTCCTCGGGGCATCTACGAGCAGAAGCGCTTGCGGCCGCTTGGCGGACAGGCGGCCCCCGAGCCCGCCGTTCGGGCGCGAGGTGACGAGGCGCCGCTCGAGATCGTGGTGGAAGAGGCGGGCGCCAAGTTCTCGGTGGACGTGACGGCGCCGTTGGGGGTGGGCATGTTTCCCGACCTGCGCCTCGGCCGCGATGCCGTCACCCGGAAGGCTGCGGGCCGACGAGTCATCAACCTGTTCTCGTACACCGGCGCGTTCTCGGTGCGTGCGGCCCTGGCCGGAGCCACCGAGGTGGTGGCTGTGGACACGGCAGCCCGCGCCCACGCCCGGGCCCGGCGCAACTACGAGCTGAGCGGGCTCGATCCGGCCAGCATGGAGCAGATCACCGGCGACGCGCAAAAGGCGCTCGAAAAGTTCGCTGATCGCGGCCGTCGCTTCGATCTGGTCATCTGCGACCCTCCCACGTTTTCTCACGGCAGTGCGCCCTCCGAGAGCTTCTCCGTAACCCGGGACATGGTCTCCGTGATCGCGGCGAGCCTGCGGGTGCTCGAACCGGGGGGCTTCATGGCCCTTTCCACCAACTCGGTGAAGATGAGCCCGGCGGATCTTGATAGGGCTCTGGCGGACGCGGCGGGAGTGGCTCACGCCGACGTGCGCATCGTTGAACGGGTGGGCTTGCCACCGGACTACCTCGTGGCGCCCGGATTTCCCGAGGGCAACTACCTCAAATTCCTCATGGCCCTTCGGGTGTGAACCTTCGCGCGCAAGCCCTTTCGAAACGTGAAAGGGCCCCCGAGGAGCCCTGTCCGCTTTGTCTCTGTGGGTGCCCGGCTTCGGCCGGCCCCGGGCCCCTTAGCGGGGCGCCTTCATACCGCGCCGCTTGACCTCTTCCAGGAACTGGAAGACCGTACTGTCGACGGACTCGTTGAAGGCCACCCAGCCCTTGGCCACTTCGCGCAGAGCGCTCACGGCAGGCTTGTTCTCGCAATCCACGAGCGAGCTGGCGCCGCTCGCGAGCTGCCGGGCGCGTTCAGCCGCCAGGATGACGAGCGCAAATCGGTTGGGAACTTTCTCCAGACAATCTTCGACGGTGACGCGGGCCATGGGAGGGTCGACTCTAGAGAACGACGACGGAAAGTCAAGGTCGCGGTGATGCGGACGGCGGGCAATTCTGCCGCCCAACGTCAACGGAGCGTTGCAAACTGGGCCCGGCAACCTTAGGCTGGAGTTCGGGGGCCGCGCGCCGCCCGAAGCGATTCTCACCGTAGTCTATAGACAAATTCTTGGCCGCTCTCTGTGGGAGGAGGGCGACAGGAGTCAGAAAATGGCCATAACCGTCAATTGGAGCGATCTGGAGATTGCGTTCGAACGCAACTCGCCGGATCAAGAGAGCTTTTTGGACCTCGAGGCGGGCGACCTGCTCTCCATCACGGAGGGCGAGCCGGACGCACCGGCGCGTCGCGCGAAGGTTGCCGCGAACCCGGACCGCTACCTCCGGGTCGACCCGGCTTCGTCGCGGGAGCAGTACCGCTGGATGGAGCGTTTCGTCGGGTCGGTCGCGGACGACGCTTTGCGGGATCGCCTGCTCGTCGCCATCGACGGCAAGGGGGCGTTTCGCCGGTTCAAGGACGTCCTCCTCGCCTTCCCTGCCGAGCGGGAGCGATGGTTTTCCTACCGGTCGGACCTGCTGCACTTTCACATGCAGACCTGGGTCGAGCACATGAAGATCGAGACGGCGAACAGCCCCCCCTGGGGCCGCGTGGAGACGCCGGCCGAACCGACGACGCTGCCGAAGATGGCGGTGGCCGGCGAGGCCCCCGGTGAGATCCTGCGGCGCCAGGCGCGCGACCTGCTCGACGAGATCCCCGCGGCGGAGCTGCCCTCAGCGCTGGCCTTTCTCGAGTTCTTACGGGACCGGGGCGCCACGGTGCTTCTGCACCAGGCCCGCAGCGACGACGCCAACGACGAGCTCGACGCCAAGCCAGGCGCCGTGGCTATGCGCTGAAGCGCAAGCGGGCCCTCACGCGCCGCTCACATGGCGGGTGCGAGGGCCGGGGGCGTCTTCTTGTTGGCCGTCTTGCTGAGGCGTCGCTTCGGGTTCGGGCGGAACCCAGATCCATCCGTCTTCGCTGGGCAGATCGGCGAGATCGTCCGGTTTGCGCCACCCATCACGGGCCCACAAGAAGGCGGTCAGCGCGCAGATCACGGCGTCGAAGACGTGGTCGCTCTGCACGCACTCTTCACGCCACACCCCAGGTGCAAAGGCGAGCTCGCCCTCGAGCGCCGCCAAGATTGCCACGCGGGTTTCCCGCTCGCGGATGTGCCGCTTGTACGGTTTCGGGAGACGGAGCAGCGACACCGTGGCCTTCGGCAGCACCTCAATCAGGCTCTCGCCACGCTGGTGCGTGCCTGCAAGCGCCCTGGCCAGGTGCATCGCGCGCGCGGCCAGGGGCCCCGTGCTTTGGACCGGCGTTTCGTGGGGCAGCAGACTGCGCCTCCGGTGCAGGTAGACCTCGGTGGCTCTTTGCGTGTAGGGCGTGAGCACGGGCTTACCCCGGCGGTAGTCGCGGTGCGGGCTGACGGGGTCCGTGGCGAGGCGACGCATCACCCGAACGGCGGGGTCTTCGCACGCCTCCTGTCCCGGACACACGGGCACCTGACAACGCAGGCAGGCGGGCTGGCTCAGCGGTGCGTCGATCGCGACCACGCTCGGGGCGTCGTCGAACGACTGGATGAGTTGCACGAGGCGATCGTCGTACAGGGGCTTTTCGCCGAGGCGCGGCGCCACACGCTCCACCGTGGCGCCGCCGTGGCCGTTGCGGCTCAGCACGGCCACCGCCGTCTTCTTGCCCTTGCCGCCGCCGAGGTCGACGCCGATGAACCGTTGGAAAGGTTTTCCTCTCACTCTGCTCCGCAGCTCTTCCCCCGGAGGGAAAGGTCGTTGGGTGTTTTTCTGACCTTGCGGGATCCCCGTGTCCGAGTCAACCGAACCAGGCCCAAGGCGACGCCCTCCCTTCGCTGCGTGCCAGGCCGTTGACACGCGGACCGATTACGTCACGATAGAAAGATAGGACACCTCGCCTGGACCCGTCAGGGCCGGGACGAAAGGAACTCGATGAAACGCTCGCTCTTCAAATCCAAGCTGCACCGGGTGCGCGTCACCGACGCGAATTTGGCCTACGAGGGCTCTGTCACCATCGACGAAGACTTGATGGACGCTGCCGACATTCTCGCGTTCGAGCATGTGCACATCTGGAACGCCACCAACGGCAGCCGCCTCGAGACCTACGCTATCCCCGGTCCTCGGGGCTCGGGTGTGGTGTGCATCAACGGTGCTGCCGCTCGGCACGCTCAGCCCGGGGATGTGGCAATCATCGCCACGTTTGCGGAGGTCGACGAGTCGGCCGCGCGGACGTGGAAGCCCACCGTGGTGCTGGTGGACGAAAAAAACCGGATCGTGGTGGCCAATCACCAGGAACGACCCGGCCCGGCCTTACCGCTGGCCACCTCCTGAGTGCCATGCCCGCCGCACCCAACCGCCTCGACCTGCTTCGAGGCTTCATCGCCCAGCGCCCGAGCGACCCGTTTCCCCGCTACGCCTTGGCGCAGGAGCTGAAGAACGGCGGCGATCTGAACGCCGCCTGGGACGCCTACTCCGACCTGATGGCGCAGCATCCAGCCTACGTGCCGGCGTATTTTCACGCGGGGGGGGTGCTCGTGGCGCTCGGGCGGCGGGACGAGGCACGCACCGTATTCGAGCGCGGCGTGGCCCTCTGTGACCAGGTAGGCGACGGCAAGACGCGCGCCGAGCTGTTGGGCGCCCTGGCCGAGCTCGGCTGAACGGGCCGACTCAGCCGCCGACAGCCACGTCGGAGCTGTCCGCGTCGGGGCCGTTCGCGTCTTCTGCGCCCGCGTCCAGGCCGCCTGCGTCTGGAGCGTTGGCGTCGCCGCCCATGCCCGCGTCGGCGCTCTGGACGGCTTTGGCCACCACGCTCGCCTCGAGGTTGACGTTCGGCACGATGGCCACGGGGGCCGAGCTGCCACGCGCGAGGTCGACGCCGTTGAGATCCCGCATGATCGCCGTGAAAACCAGCTGGCCACGGCTCTCGTCGGTGCTGAACTCGGCCTTGCCAAGCTCGTAAGGCACGCTGTTCAAGGTGCACGGGAGGCTCACGAAGTCCGTGTCGTCGCCTTCCACGACCAGGACGCAGGAGGCAATCTTTCGCCTCAGCTCGTCAGGCACCGTGGCCCGGTCGATTGAGACCTGAACGGAAAAGTAGGCGTACTCAATCTCGCTCCCGCATCCTGCCAACGTCAATGCGGCCGCAAGCAGGCCCGAAAACAGCGAACACCGGTTGAGAGCGGCGTGGCAGCGAGAGTGTTTGGTCGTCGAAGAGCTCATGGTCGTCCGTCACCGAAGCAGGCAATCGTTCCCGGGGAGCAGGTGCGCGCGGGTGAGTCTTCGGGCTGGGCCGCCCAGATACCCAGGCCCACCGTCCCTCCCACGATGGCCGCCGTCAACGTCCAGAACCACCACGTCTTGAACACCGAGGGCTCCTCCTCGTCCATCGCCACCTGTTTTTTGACCGCCGGGCTTTGGTCGGCCTCGGGCTCGGCCGTCGGGCTCCCCAGGAGCAAGCCCGGGGTCTCGGCATCAGTGGCGGGAATGGGCATAGGCTCGGCGTCGCCCGCGGTCGCCGGATCCTCCACCGCCAACAGGGCACGCAGCGGAACCACCGCAGGATCGGCGACCGCAGGGCGCGCGGCCGACATCCCCAAAGCGAACACCACCACGGCCGCGGACCCGAGGGCCACCCCCGCGTCGAACCAGCGTCTCCGAGCTACGCGCGTCATCTCCCCAGCACTATAGGGCCACAGCTTGGCTTTGGCCAGAAGCGTGCACGAGCCCCCCCGAGGGCTCATCCGATGGCGGCGGTTTGCCCGGCTTCCGCCAGCGGCACGTCGGCCGTGGATAGAGACACGCTGGCTGGATTCTCGGGCAGCAACGTGCCGATCTGCTGGGTGCCGAAGCGGGGAAAGAGGGGCGCCAGCAGGTAGCACTTCGTGAAGTACCAAAACAGGCCCTTTTCGACGAGCCGCGGGTCGATGCGGGACTTGATGCGGTCGTGCACCTCCCGCAGTTCACTCCAGTGTGTGCCGGCGTTCTCGTGGTGCGCGGCGTGCAAGCCATTGTTGAACAGGAAAAAATTCACGAGATGCCCGGACCAGCTGCGCGAATGGTTATGCGGCGACCAGGGATCCGCGTGCACGTGTTGCTCGTAGTTGAAGAGCATGATGGTCCAAAGCGCGAACAGCGCTGGAAAGAGCGTGGCGCACGCCCACACCCACAGGCCTCGCTTCCACCCGTGCAGGGCCACGCCGAAGCTGGCCGTGGCGAGGGCGGCCGTTCCCCATACGGCGTACTGAAAGAGGATCTCGCGATACAGCCGGCGGTTCCCCTCGCGCGCCTTCCGGATGAAAGTCTTGATGGGCTCGCTCTGCCAGTAGCTGGACACGAAGAAGTAGGTGACCGCCGTGAACAGATCGTGGGTGTTGCGGTAGCGCCAGGTGATGGTGGCGTCTCCCGGTCGGTTCACATACTTGTGATGGTTCATGTTGTGGGTGGGAATCCACGCGAACGTGGGGTACCCGTAGAACAACGACAGCCACAGGCTGAACCATCGATTGAGCCGACGGCTCTTGAAGGTGGTGCAGTGGTTGTGGTTGTGCGCGATGACGCCCGCGCTCAACGCCAAGTAGCAGCCCACAGGGAAAAGATAGGCGATCCACTCTGGCCGCAGATACTGGGCGAGGGCCACGGCCGGCATCAGGGCGGCCCACAACAGGGTTCGGTAGTCGGACGGTCGACGAAGCCACATGGGTGCGCGCATCCTAGCTCAGGTGGGTTGTACCGGCGGCGCTTTCTTCACGGCGTGGGCTTGGGAACACGGCTTGCGGCTAGCAGATCCTGGAGCATGGCGATCGTCTTGGGAGCCACCTCGTCGAACTGGGGCTCGTCGTTCGCTTCCACGCTGACCCCGCCTCGGTAGCCGATCTTCCGCAAGGTCTCGAAGAGCATGGCGTAATTCGCCTCGTCCGGCGTGCGAGGGAAGGAGCGATCCGGGGCCGCGATGTGCACGTGCTTGAGGCGCTTGCCGGCCCGCAAGATGACGTCGAATCCCTCGTTTTCCTTGAGCATGTGGTAGTAGTCGACCATCAGTGCAAAGTTTGGGCGGTCCACCGCTGCGACGTAGTCGAGCGCTTCGGCGGCGGTATTGAAAATGTTCGTTTCCCCCCGGTTCAAGGGCTCGACCGCGATCGTAATGCCGTGCTTCTTGGCTTCGGCTGCTGCGCGCCTGCCGAAGTCGATCAGCTGGTAGAGTGCTTGGTCACGAGGAAATCCGTCGGGCAGCTTGCGAGCGCCTCCGCTGCCGAACACGACCGTCTTGACCCCCAGCTGCTTCGCCCGGGACAACGCCACGGTGATGTACGCATTTTGGATGTCCAGGTTCGCTTCGGGCCCTACCAGCTTTATGTCGCTCGGAACGAAGCTGTTCGAGACGGGTACCTTCACGCCCAGCTGCTTGACCTCTTTGCGCAAGGCCGCGAATTCGGTGTCGCTCAGGCGGGCGTAGCGTTGCACGCCGATCTCGAAAAAGGCGAACCCGGCCTGCTTCGTGGCCGCGAGGTGGTTCACCGGCGTGCACCGTCCCACCACGATCGTGTCTCGTGGAGGCGCCGCGCTCGCGGAGCTGCCTGCCAACGTGACGAAAGCGGCCAGCAAGGAGGCGCGATGGGCAAAAGCTGAAACGAATGGCTTGCTCATGGGGGCAGGCTAGCCGCTTTGCTGCGTCTTGCCCACCCCGAAGCCGCACAGGGGAGCCGCGGGCCGTCGCGGGGCCGGGAGAAGTGCCAGAACTCGCGTCAGAGGGTGCCGACACCATCCACCGGGTGTGCCATGCTCCGCCCCTCGTGACCGTCGTCCGCCTTCCCCTTCTGCCTTCCGAAGGCATGGTTTCGAGGGCGGCGGCATCGGGGGCCGTGACCCGTCCCGGCCCTCCGGGCGCGGAGTGGCTAGACTTCCACTGTACGGATTGCGGTAACTGCTGCACCCAGACGTTGGTACCCATCACCGCCGACGATCTGTGGCAGGTTTGCCGAGGTACGGGGCTGGCTCCGGGACGGGTGGCCTCGTTTCAGCCAACGAGCCGCTTCGATGACGGCGGTGAAGGGTTGCCGGTGGTGCAGCTCGATGAGGGGCGGCGGGTGATGTGCCTCGCTCGCCAGCCTGCGGGAGCTTACGACGACCTGTGCGGGTTCCATCAGGAAGGGCGGTGCTCCGTGTACGAGCATCGGCCGGTGACCTGCCGCCTGTTTCCGTTCGTCGTGTCACTCGACCCGGAGACGGGTGAGATCGACGAGCTCACGATGAGCGGGCGCGTTGAATGCGTTTACGAACGAACGGGAGACGTGCAGCTCGAACAGCTGAAGGAGCAAGCTTCCATCGAGATGTCTCGCGATGCGCGCTTTTCCGAGCTCGTCGCGCTGTGGAACCGGCGTCATCCGGGAGGAACGCGCAAAGCCTTCTTCAAGTTCTTGAGGGAGTACGCCCCGGAGCCCGTCCGGGACGGAGCCTTGCTCGAGGGCGGTGGGCGATAGCGCCCTCCTCGTTGGCCGTGGCGCTTCGAGCTGGCGCAGGTGCCCTTGCGACGGGGCTCTCTGCATGCCACATGCACTGAGGGGGATTGCTGACATGCGGGCACTTGGGGCGGTGGCAACGGAGCTGGGAAAAGGCTCGATGGCGGGCATGGTGGGCACGGCAGCGATCACGATCGCGAGCACGCTCGAAAAGAAAGTGAGAGGGCGCCCTGCGAGCGACGCTCCGGCCGGGTCCGACCTGGTGAACCACGCCGTCTACGCCGCGGCCACCGACACCGCGTACCGGTGGTTGAGCCGCTCGCAGGGGAAGCCCGGCGCTCATTGAACCTGAGTAGGCCCTTGACGTGCGGGCTTGGCGTTGCTCTTCGCAAGGCCGGGCAGGAGTATGCATATGACGAAGCTTGGTGAGAACGAACTCATCCACCTCGATGCGTGGTGGCGTGCAGCGAACTATCTATCGGTGGGGCAAATCTACCTGCTCAGCAACGCCCTCCTGCGGAGGCCCCTCGAACGGGAACACATCAAGCCACGGCTGCTTGGCCACTGGGGGACCACGCCCGGCTTGAACTTCATCTATGCTCACTGCAACCGGGTGATCCGCACGGGCGATCTCGACATGATCTATGTCACGGGGCCCGGGCACGGGGGTCCCGCCCTGGTGGCCAATGCCTATCTCGAGGGAACGTACAGTGAGGTTTATCCCGAGATCTCACGGGACGAGGCGGGACTCGATCGGTTGTTCAAGCAGTTCTCCTTTCCAGGGGGGATCCCAAGCCACGTGGCGCCTGAAACACCGGGCTCGATTCACGAAGGCGGAGAGCTTGGCTACGCGCTTTCCCATGCCTATGGCGCGGTCTTCGACAACCCTGAGCTCATCGCCTGTTGCGTGATAGGTGATGGCGAGGCTGAAACAGGGCCCCTGGCCACGAGTTGGCATTCGAACAAATTCCTCAATCCGATTCGTGATGGGGCCGTCTTGCCCGTTCTTCACTTGAACGGCTACAAAATTGCGGGACCCGCTGTGTTTGCGCGCATACCGCGAGACGAGCTGACCAGTTTTCTGCGCGGCTGCGGGCACGCTCCTCGCTTCGTGGAGGGCAGCGAACCACACGCCTTGCACCAGCACATGGCCGAGGTGCTCGATGACTGCATCGCCGACATCAAGCGCTTTCAGGCTGAGGCTCGCGCCTCGGGACAGGCCCGGCGTCCCCTGTGGCCGGCGATCGTACTCGCAACGCCCAAAGGGTGGACGGGCCCCGCGGAGGTGGATGGTCGTTCTGTCGAGGGCACAGCCCGATCGCACCAGGTTCCCATCGCCGGTATGACGAAACCCGAGCACGTTCATCAACTCGAGGCGTGGATGAGGCGTTACCGTCCCGATGAGCTCTTCGACGAGGCGGGACGGTTGCGCCCGGAGATTGCCGAGCTGGCGCCGAAGGGGCAGCGACGCATGAGCGCCAACCCGCACGCCAACGGGGGCGAACTCTTGTGCGACCTGCATCTGCCCGACTTTCGCGCCTTCGCCGTGTCGGTGCCTTCGCCGGGTGAGTCCGTGGCCGAGGCCACCCGTGTTCAAGGCACCTTCATGAGGGACGTCGTGAAGCTGAACCAGGACAACTTCCGCATCTTTAGCCCTGATGAGACGGCGTCGAACCGTTGGGGTGACGTATTCCAGGTGACGGAACGCGTGTTGGTCGCCGAGCTGCGCCCCGGGGACGAGCACGTGGGCCCCGAGGGTCGTGTCATGGAGATGTTGAGCGAGCATCAGTGCCAGGGTTGGCTTGAAGGTTATTTGCTGACCGGGCGCCACGGGTTCTTTTCCTGTTACGAGGCCTTCATTCACATCGTGGACTCCATGTTCAACCAGCACGCCAAGTGGTTGAAGGTCACGCGGCACATTCCCTGGCGCCGCCCGATTGCCTCGCTGAACTACCTGCTGACGTCCCACGTGTGGCGCCAAGATCACAATGGCTTTTCGCACCAAGACCCTGGATTCATCGATCACGTCGTCAACAAGAAGTCGGAGGTCATCAGGGTCTACCTGCCGCCCGATGCCAATACTCTGTTGTCGGTCACCGACCACTGCATGCGGAGTCGCAACTACGTCAACGTAATCGTTGCAGGAAAACAGCCAATGCCCCAGTGGCTCACCATGGAGCAGGCCATCAAGCACTGTACGATGGGTATCGGGATATGGGAGTGGGCCAGCAACGATCACGACGTGGAGCCCGATGTGGTGATGGCTTGCTGTGGCGATGTCCCCACCCTCGAGACTCTGGCCGCCGTGGGCATCCTCCGCGACTTGGTCCCCCATGTTCACGTGCGGGTGGTGAACGTCGTGGATTTGATGCGCTTGCAGCCCGACACGGAGCACCCGCATGGTCTGTCCGATCGTGACTTCGACATGCTGTTCACGAGGGACAAACCCATCATCTTCGCGTTCCACGGATACCCTTGGCTGATTCACCGCCTCACCTACAGGCGTACGAATCACCACAACCTGCACGTGCGGGGCTACAAGGAAGAGGGCACAACCACCACGCCCTTCGACATGACCGTATTGAACGACATCGATCGCTTCCACTTGGTCAGCGACGTGGCCGCGCGCGTTCCTGCCGTGGGGCCGCGGGCGGCACACCTTGGACAAGCCATGCAAGAAAAGCGGATCGAGCACAAAGCCTACACCCGCCGCATCGGTGACGACCTTCCCGAGGTGAAAAACTGGAAATGGAAGCCCCGGTAGTCGGCCCGCAGGCGCGATCCACAAAGAGAGGGGGCGTGATGAACCAAGCACTCATCTTGAATGCAGGCTCGAGCAGCCTGAAGTGGGCTGTGCTGGACTTCGAGGGTGAGATCAAGGCACGGGGAAACGAGCGCTGGCGCTCCGAAGGGGCGCGCGCGCAGGCAGAGCAGATTAAAGATGTTTTGCATCGGGCGCCCTCCTTCGACGTGGTGGGGCACCGCTTCGTCCACGGCGGGCTGCGGTTTCGGGCACCGGCTCGCCTCGACGCCGACGCACGCGCGGCTCTGCACGAGCTCCTGCCGCTGGATCCTCTGCACATGACCCCTGCGCTCGCAGGCCTGAGCGCGGTCACGCAGGCTTTTCCCACGGCGCCCCAAGTGGCCAGCTTCGACACCGCCTTCCATGCCCAAATGCCCAGGGCGGCGGCGGGGTACGCCTTGCCCTCCGGGTGGAGCGAACGTTGGGGCCTCGTGCGCTTTGGGTTTCACGGGCTGAGCGTCAGCCATGCCGTCGAACGGGTGGGGGAGCTCCTGGGCGGGGTTCCCCCGCGTCTGGTGGTTTGTCACCTGGGCGGGGGCTGCTCGGTCACGGCCGTGGACAAGGGACGCTCGAGCGATACGTCGATGGGCTTCTCTCCGCTCGAAGGCATGATGATGGGCACACGTTGCGGATCGGTGGATCCGGGCCTTCTCCTGTTCCTTCTCCGCCGATGCGACGTGACGCCGGGCGAACTCGAAGACGCGCTGACGAACCGCTCGGGGCTGCTCGGTGTCTCGGGCGTCTCGTCGGATCTGCGCGAGGTCCGGGCCGCGGCCCTCGAGGGCTCGGCCCCGGCGCGGCTGGCCTGTGACCGGTTTGCTCTCTCGTTGCGCCGCAGTGTGGGGGCGATGGTGGCGGTGCTGGGGGGGGTCGATGCGATCGTGTTTACCGGGGGCATCGGCGAAAACGACGCCGAGGTGCGCGAAGATACCGCCGCCGCCCTCGCGTTCGCCGGGCTCGAGCTCGATGCCGTGCGAAACCGCCAGGGCCGCGGAGATCGGGAGATCTCGAGCGAAGAGACCCTCGTGCGCGCGTTCGTCATCGAAGCCCGGGAGGACCTCGCCGTGCTGCACGACGTGCGGACGCTCACCGAGGCTTCCGCCTCGGCTGACTAGGGCGAACGCCGCGCGCCAGAGGAAGAGCCACCGCGGCGAGGGCCGGGACGGCCCGCAGGCCGGCGTCCCCCACGGTTGAAGCCCCCGGGGCGGTTCGGGCGGGGACCCGCGCTCGGCGGGCCCTCTGCCTCGGCGACAGAGGGTGTGCGGGGCGGGAAAGGATGAGAGTCGTCCCGCGGAATGCGCAGGCCGATGAGACGCTCGATATCGTTCAAGTAGGGGCGCTCCTCTGTGTCGACCAGGGTGAAGGCCGAGCCTGAAGCGCCGGCCCGTCCGGTGCGGCCGATGCGGTGCACGTACGTCTCGGGCTCGTTCGGTACGTCGTAGTTCACCACGTGGGTGACGCCGTCGACGTCGATGCCGCGCGCCGCGATGTCGGTGGCCACCAGCACGGGAATGCTGCCGCTTCGGAATCCCTCGAGGGCCCGCGTCCGTGCGCCCTGCGATTTGTTCCCATGGATGGCTGCTGCGTTCATCCCGGCTTTTTCCAGCAGCCCCACGACGCGGTTGGCGCCGTGCTTCGTGCGGCTGAACACGATCGTTCGTTTCCAGGCGTCCTGGCCGAGGAGGAAGAGCAGCAGGCGCGTTTTGTTGGCCTTGTCAGTGAAGAGAACGCGCTGCTCGACCGTCTCCACGGTGGAAGATACGGGCGTCACGGTGACCTGGGCAGGGTTGGTAAGGAGCCCCGAAGCCAAACGGCCAATCTCGGGCGGCATCGTCGCCGAGAAAAACAAAGTTTGGCGCTTTTTGGGCAAAGCCGCGATGATGCGCCGAACGTCCGGCAGAAAGCCCATGTCGAGCATGCGATCGGCTTCGTCCAGGACGAAGATCTCCAGATCGGAAAGCGAAACGAGCCGGCGTTGCAAAAGGTCGAGCAGCCGCCCTGGGGTGGCCACCAGGACATCGACCCCCTTGCGCAGCTCTGCGATCTGCGGCTTTTCGCTCACGCCTCCAAAGATGACCGTGTGGTAAAGGTCGAGCTTTTTTCCGTAGGTGCTGAGGCTCTCACCGATCTGGGCAGCCAACTCGCGCGTCGGCGTGAGGACAAGGGCCCGCATCTTGGGGTTGTCACCCGCCACGGCATCAATACGCTGCAGGATGGGCAGGACGAACGCGGCGGTCTTCCCGGTGCCGGTTTGGGCGCAGCCCAGCACGTCACGGCCCAGAAGGGCGGGGGGAATGGCTTGGGCCTGGATCGGCGTGGGAACGGTGTACCCGGCCTCCTTGACCGCGTCGAGGAGAGGGTTTATCAGCGCGAGACTCGAAAAAGACACACGATTGGGTCCCACAGTTTCGCGGGGAAGTACAGGACATTCGGTGCCGGCAAGCCTGAGCGCTGCGCCGTCCGGGTGTGGTGCCTCAGCGGTCCAGGTGAGCGGAAGGGCGAAGATTGTTCCGAAATTTCGCTTTGCTCCTGCTTTGTCACGGTTTGGTCATGATTCGTTCATGGTGACGGGATTGCCGAGCCGGCAGCGTGGGGATCCGGCATGTTCGATCTATGTCTCCTCGTCAAACATCGTCCGTCGACTGGACGAATCTGGTCTTTTTGGCCGCCGTCCATTTGGTCGGTGTCGTGGGAAGTGCGCTTTACCTCGTGCTTGCGAGGCCCAGCATTGCACTCCTGGCCCTGGCGGCCGTGAGCACCGTCGTCACCATCTTCGCGATCTCGGCGGGTTACCATCGTCTTTTCTCACACCGCGCCTACGAGGCTCACCCGCTGGTCCGGCTCTTCTTTCTGATTTTCGGTGCCTCTGCTTTTCAAACGTCGGCGCTGACCTGGTCGGCGAACCATCGCAGACACCACGCGCGCACCGACACGCCTGACGACCCCTACAGTGTGCGCAGGGGGTTCTGGCACGCACACGTGGGCTGGGTGCTCGAGATGACCCCTTCACCGCTCGACGCGACACCCGCTCGCGATCTGCAGGCCGATCCGCTCGTCCGTTGGCAGCATCGTCACTTCGTTCTGATTGCGGCACTGGCCGCCTTCGGCTTGCCCCTCCTGGCCGGGGTGGCGCTCGGAGACGTATGGGGGGGGCTGTTGCTGGTGGGCTTCGGCCGCCTGGTCTTCGTCTATCAGGTCACCTTCGCGGTCAACTCGTTGGCGCACCGCTTGGGAAGTCAGCCTTACTCGAACCGAGAGAGTTCGCGCGACAGCTTCTGGTGCGCGCTCGTCACCATGGGCGAGGGCTACCACAATTATCACCACACCTTTCCCGGCGACTACCGCAACGGTGTGCGGAGCTATCACTTCGATCCCACCAAGTGGATCGTTTACTCCCTGAGCAAGGTGGGCTTGGCGAGGAACTTGCGCCGCACCCCCGCCAAGGCCATCGAGAGGGCCAGGGCGCGTATGCGGGCGCAGCACCAGCCAGCCGCCCCCCAGCGCTCGCTGCTTGCCGAGCTGACGGCCGACGCGCAGATGGCGCCGTCATCGTCCACGAGCTAACCCAAGCCGCGCGCTTCGACATACATCGCACATGACCGATCTCTTTGCCGACAAAGCCGCTGACTGGGATACGCGTCCGCTTCCTCAACGCATCTCTGCGGGGGTGAGTGCGGCCCTGCTCGCGCGGGTGCCGCTCGAGCCTGACCAGACCGTGCTCGACTTCGGTGCGGGTACGGGCCTTTTGACGGGAGCGATCGCGCCCAAGGTCGGGTCTGTGTTCGCGGTCGACACATCGCCCGCGATGCTCGCGCAGCTCACGGCCAAGCTGGCGTCCTCCGGCAAGGTCGAGCCCGTGTGCCAGGATCTCCTTGCAGCCCCCCTTGGCCGGCGCGTGGATCTCATCATCAGCGCGATGGCCATGCACCACGTGCAAGACACCGCGGCGCTGCTGCGCACGTTCTTCGAGCACCTGGTTCCCGGCGGCCGGGTGGCGTTGGCCGACCTGGATCGGGAGCCGGGCGACTTCCACCCACCGGAGGTGGAGGGGGTCTTTCATCACGGCTTCGACCGTGACGCGTTCACGGCTCTGTTGCGGCAGGCCGGCTTTACCGACGTGCACTTCGACACCGCCTGCAGCGTCGACAAGGACGAACGGAGCTACGCCATTTTCCTGGTCACCGCCGTTCGGCCGCAGTAAGCGCGTGCCTTGTGCCGGAGGAGAGACTCGAACTCTCAAACCCTTGCGAGTGGCGGATTTTGAATCCGCTGCGTATACCATTTCGCCACTCCGGCTGAGTGGAAGGGAACCGATGGTAGCGCGGAAGGTCGCGGCCGTCGAGGGGTCAAATGCGAACGAAAAACGTCCGCGTGAAATCCCCTCTTTCAGCCCGTGACCAGCCGCTGGCCGGACTCCCGCGGGCGTCCAAGAGCCTCTTGCAGACGCCCCACCAGCACGTCGAAGGTGGCCTGCAGGTCCTCGGCCGAGGACACCAGACGGTGGAGGCTCCCGCCTGCCATCGTGCCGTGGCCGCCGGCGGCGCCCTCGCGGTCGATGATGCGGCGAATGAGCCCCCCTGCACGCGTGTCGTCGACCTCTGTGCGCAGCGAGACGTAGACCTTGCCGCGGTAGCGGCCCGCGCACAGAGCAAAGCGCGCACCATCGAAGGTGAGCAGCATGTCGGCGATCTCGGCCACCAGGTCCGGGTAGAAGAGCTCGTCGAGGTTCGCCACCACCAGGTCGCCGTAGGTCTTCGCCGACCTCACCGCGCGATCCAGCGCCACGAAGTGCTCCTTGGGCACCTTCGGATGGCAGACGCGGTAGAGCTGGTCGTGATCCACCAGGGACACGAGGTGAAGGTAGGCGGCGCGCTCGGCCTCCGTGGCCTCGCGGCCGAGATCGCGCGTCTCGGTCTTCAACGCGTAAAACAAAGCCGTGGCGAGCCGCTCATCCAGCGGCACGGCGCGCTCTCGTAAGTACTGCAGCACGATGGTCGACGTTGCACCCAGCTCGGGCCGAATGTCGCACCAGGGAGCCAAGGCCGTTTCGCGCGCGGGATGGTGGTCGACGATCACGTCGGCGCTACGGCCTTTGGGAAGGCTGTTGTTGCCGGTCCCGGGCTGGCTGTCGACGATGGCGAGCGTGTCGAACGCGTCGGTGTCGAGGCTGTGAAGCGGAACCAACGGGATTTGGAGCTGCTCCACCATGGCCCGGTTTTCTGCCCTGCCCACGATGCCCGCCAGAACCAGCGTGACCCGGGCTCCCAGCTCCGCTTCGAACAGGCGTCCCAATCCCAGCGCGGCCGCCATGGAATCAGGGTCGGGGTTGTCGTGCATGAACACGCCCACCGAGCGGCGGCCAGAGAGCCCTGCAAGGGCGCGCGTCAGGTCGAACTGCATCCGTCCCCCCAACCCCATGGGAACGGTGATTTCGGTGGTGGCGGTGAGGTCAGTTTTCATGTCGAGCGATTCTGCGGTTCAGGGCAGGGGGCGGATGCTCAGGTTGTCGAAACGCACCTCGGTTTCCCAGTTGTTGAACCCGAAGTATTCGTTGCCGCTCCCCTCCAAAGGTTGCGGGTCCGCGTACGAGAGGAACGGTTCTCCATCGACCTTCCAGTCGATCGTGCCGTCCTTACGCGTGATGGTGAAGTGGTACGAGCGTCCCGGCTCCACCCGTTTGTCGGCCCGCTGGGCCTTGACGCCATCGTTGTGCTCGTTTTGGCGGGCGATGATGCTGAGCGAGTTGCGCCACCCGCCGAAGATCAGAACGTATCCCGTGGCGATATAGCTGTTTCCGTCCGGATCGAATGATTCGCCGTCGCCCCAGACCTCGACTTTGATGTCCCCGTTCGGGGTTTGGGCCACAGCATCGAGCTCGATGACGGCGTTGCGAGGCAGCCGCTTTCGAAGCCAGAGAGGGTGATTGCGTGCGCCCTTGGCGGACAATTTGCCTTCGACCAAGGTGTAGCCTCCGCCGGTGTCGTGCCACACGGGAGCCACTTCGGCCTGGTTGAACGATTCAACGAAAGGCGCCTCGATCTGGGGCACCTTCGCCTTACAGGCCGCAAGGCCCGCAGCGAACAACGCCAAACGCAGCAGCGAAGCGGGTCCATGCCCGTCACGAAACACGAGAGTCAACCTACCCCCCCTTCCCAGGGGGGGCAATACCCCGCGACGTTACAGCCAGGGAACCCCCGGGTATGTGAGTGTGGGTCAAGAGGTCACCGTGTGACCTGTTTTTCCAGCTGTTCGTGAAGCAGCCCCCAACGAATGCCACGGTCGCTCACCAGCACGAAGGGTGCCTGCGCCTTGTCCATCAAGCCTTTCAGCAGCAAGGCTCCCGCAAAGATCACATCAGCTCGCCGCGGATCCAGCCCCGGCATACCCTCGCGCTCGGCCTGCGTGGCGGTCGCTAGGCGCTCGAGTTGCGCGTGCAGCTCGGCCGCACTCAAGCGGTAGCCGTGGACCCGCGCGGGGTCGTAATCCGTCAGGGACTGGGCCATGGCGGCCAGGGTGGTCACCGTTCCTGCCGTGCCAATCAACGTGCTCCCGGGCGTGAAGGGGACCCGCGAAAGCTCTGCGGCCAC
The DNA here is from genome assembly GCA_022184915.1 of Myxococcales bacterium. Taxonomy (NCBI): domain Bacteria; kingdom Pseudomonadati; phylum Myxococcota; class Myxococcia; order Myxococcales; species Myxococcales bacterium. The sequence continues at coordinate 438,160 of JAGTJU010000002.1, forward strand.
GTGTGTGCCGAGGCGCGTAGCCTCCTCCTCCGTGGGGGGATCGTGCGTGACGAACGTCTCGGTCAGCCGCACCGAGCCCAGGGGCAGACTCTCTCGAAAGGTGATCTCGCCCTGGCGGCTCAGGATGATCTCCGTGGAGCCCCCGCCGATGTCGATCACCGCGGCCTCGCGCGCGGTGTCCTGCGGGAAAGCGCGGAGGGCGGCGAGGAAGGTGAGCGCAGCCTCGCGATCGCCGCTGATGACTTGAACCTCGGTACCCAAGATGCGGGCGGCCGGTTCGAGAAAGGTCGAAGCGTTGGGCGCCCGGCGTAGCCCCTCGGTACCAATCGCAAACACAGTGGCGTTGAGGCGCCGGGCGTCGTCGGCGTAGCTCGCCAACACGTCCAAAGTGCGGCGTATGTTCTCGTCTCGCAACAGACCGTCGCCTCCGATGCCGCGGCCAAGGCGCGTGATCTCCGCGCGCTCGAGCCGTGGCGCAGCGGTGCCATCAGGCCGCTGTTCCGCCACGAGCAACAGGGTGGTGTTCGTGCCGATGTCGATCGTGGCGATGCGCATGGAACGCTCAGCGCTGAGACGACCTGGGGGGGGGACCCCACGAGGGCGAACGGGCCTGTCCCTTGTAGATCTGCGTCTCTCCCAGCGTTTGGGGGTTCAGCAAAAACAGCCCGCCCCGTGAAGACGCGTAGACCAGCAGGCGGCCATCGGGCGACCAGTCGGGGTCGAAGTTCGAGCCCTGGTTCTGCGTCATGCGTTCAATGTGACCGTCCCGCGTGTCCAGCACGTAGACGTCGAAGGTGCGCTTTTCGTCGCGCCCCGTAAAGGCGATGAGGGGCTTGGCCGGGTTGGGATTCCAGCGGGGCGTCTGGTTGTAATTGCCCCGAAAAGTGACGCGCTTCGCTTCGCCCCCGGCCGCCGGCATGATGAACAGCTGCGGGCTGCCCTGGCGGTTCGACACGAAGGCGATCTGGCGCCCGTCCGGAGACACGCTCGGCGAACTGTCGATGGCCGGGTTCTTCGTGAGCTGCTTGAGCAGCTTGCCCGAACGCGCATCGATCCGGTAAAGCTCGGCGTTCCCTTCGTGGGTCATCGTGAGCGCCAAGGATGCGCCGTCGGGGAACCAGGCTGCGCCGGTGTTCATGCCGGGGCGATCGGAGACGCGCTTGGCGCGGCCACCCGTGGCGGGCACGATCCACAAGTCGGGGTTGCGGCGCAGGTAATTGGTGAAGGCGATGCGGTCGCCCGTCGGCGAGACCGACGGAAGCAGGGAATCCGAGCGCATCATCGTGTGGACGGCAGGCTGAGCCCCGTCGACCCCCACGCTCATCAGTTCCTCCTTCGGGCGGGCGAACACGATGCGTGAACCAAAGACGCCCGGCTCTCCGGTGAGCGCCTCGATGATGTCGTTCGTGAGCGCGTGCACGAGCGTGCGCAGATCGCTGCCCTTGTAGCTTTTGCTGAGCGTCGGGCGATCACCGCGCCCCACCTGGTAAAGGTAGCCTTCCAGCAGTGAGCCCGCGGGATCCTTCGTGGCGTGCAGCTTCACCACGGCCTGCGCGCCCACCTGGCTCCACAGAGCCGAGGAAAATCCCTTGCCCTCACCGTGCAACGCGGGAGGGAAGGACTTGGGATCGAGCACCTGAAAGAGGCCCACGATCTGAAGGTTTCGGCGCGCGATGGTCGTGGCCTCTGCCCCCGGCCCCTCGTCGCCCGAGGCGCTCGGCAGCGCCAGACGAAGGAGGTTGCGGTTCGGGTCCGTAATGGTGATTTGGGGCAGCGTTTCGTCGGCCCCACCGGCGCTATTGTTGTTCGTGGGCGCCGGGGTTTGCCCCCGGGCGGTCGCCGCGTGGGACACCCACGTGGCACATCCCACCGCCACCAGGACCAGCCGGGCGGGCAGACGGACGGAGCTCAGGTTCAACACGCGCATAAACGGTTCGCTTTCTCGATGGGTTGCGTCGGCGGGCGCCGAGCGGCCGCCCCCGCCATGTTTTATGGTGAGACGACCCCGTGCGCCTACTTCTTGAATAGCAGGGCGACGCCTCGCTCGAAAACCGCCTGACGGTCGGCTGGGGGGGGAGGCACGGCCCCCGTGGCTTGAACGGCCTGCAAGCAAGAATCGTCGAAGGTGCCGTTGCCGGAAGATTTGAAGATGGCCTCGCCTGAAAGCGTCCCGTCGCTGCCCACCTTGACCTTGACCTGTGCCTGCAGCTGGCTGAGCTCGTCGTCGGAGATGAGGCCTACCGGTACATTCCAGTTGCGCCGGATGAGGGCGAAGATCTGGCTGGCGTAAGCGTCTCCTGCGCCGGCCTCGCTTGCCGAGCCCTCCCGAATCCCATCGAGCTGGCCTTCGTCCGTTTCCTCCTCGGCGCTCTCCCGGAGCAGGCGCGCGCGGTTCAAGGCGTTGCGCAGCTTGTCGGACACCTCGGCGTCCTCGGGCTTGGGCGCCTCCTCGGGGGCTGGAGCTGCCTCTGGATCTTCGGCCACCTTGATGATCTGAGCCTTCTTGGTGGGCCGAGGTTGCGTGATCTTCGGCATCCAAAACTTCTCGCGCGGTTTACCCAGCTTCACCAGCTGCGTGGTGATGAGGTCACGGGTTTCGTCCACCGGTGGACGCCCTGGGCGGTGAGCGAAGAGGAACAGCCCCACCAGACCTCCGTGAATCGCGAGCGTGACGATGACGCCGCCCAGGCCTCCGGAGCCGAGCGAGCGTGTCCTGACGTGCGCCTCGGTCAAAGCTTCACCCTTGGCCCTAGTCGAGAGGGTCCGTCACCATGCCCAGCTTCGCCACGCCGGCTTGCTTGACGGCCGCCATGACTCTGACCACCTCGCCGTAGGGCAGCTCAGTGTCGGCGTGAAGGTAGACCTCTTTGTCGGCCTGAAGCTTGACGTTGTTTTTCAGCGTCTCTTCGAGCGCCTCGTAGGGGATTTGCAGTTTGCCCAAAAACACGCGCTTGTCTTTCGTGAGCGTGAGGATGAGCTTGCCTTCATCGTCCGGAATGGTCTGGGCTTTTGCATCCGGTAGATCCACGTCGACACCGGTTTGCAGCATCGGCGCCGTCACCATGAAGATGATGAGCAGCACCAGCATCACATCGACGAGCGGCGTGACGTTGATCTCGCCCAGCATGCCACCGCCGCCGCCGCCGCTGTCGCCGATGCTCATCGACACTAGAAGAACCTCCGCCGCACGATGTTGAGGAAGTCGCTGGCGAAGGTCTCCATGTCGGCCGAAAGCACGCGAATGCGGCGCGAGAAGAAGTTGTAGGCCATCACGGCGGGGATCGCCGCCACGAGGCCGATGGCCGTGGCGACGAGCGCTTCGGCGATGCCAGGGGCCACCGTGGCCAGATTGGCAGCGCCCTTGGCGCCGATCGATCGAAAGGAATTCATGATGCCCCACACGGTGCCGAAGAGGCCGATGAAGGGGGCCGCGCTGGCGGTGGTGGCCAGGAAGGGGATCTTGCTTTCCATCTCGGTGATGGCCGTGGTGCGGGCGCGGGCCAAGGCGCGCTCGACGCTTTCGATGTCGCCGAGAGAGGTCTCGTTCTGAACGAAGCTCTCCTGACCCTGTTCGGCCCGTCGCTTGCGCAGTTTGGCCAGCTCGGCATACCCCGCGCGAAATACCTCACTGACGGGCGAGGGACCCTGCTCCTCCGTGAGCTTCCAGACGTCGTCGAGGCGGGAGGTCTTCCAGAACGCGTCCAGGAACGACCCCGAGCGAGACCGCGCCCGCCCCAGATAGAGCAGCTTCGAGCCGATGATGTACCAGGACAGCATCGACATCGCGAGCAGCAGGAACATGACGGCCTTGACGGTGAGAGACGCGCCCTGGATGAGCGCCAAAATGTCCAATCCGCCGGAGGCGTCGAGCAGGCAATGCAGCATGGGCAGGTTTCCTTGATGATGCGCGGGGCCAATAGCCTGGAGAAGAAGCGATCTTATAGACACGGGAGGGCGGTGATGCATAGGGGGGATGCGCCTGCGAGACCTCTGCGGGCTGTGCAACCGGCCTCGGCCGTGAGAGATTCCCTGGGGGATGCTAGCCTCGCCGGCCGTGACCAAAGTGACCGCCTCCCCCGGCGCGTGCGCCCACGGTGGCTGGACGCGGGCTTGGCTGTGTTTCGGGCTGCTCGCAGCGCTGGGGTGCGTATCGGTCGAGGGAGGCGCCGTGGAGGTGTCGTGGGTGGTCCATTCGAGCGGGGGGTATGCTCTCTCGGGCTGCGGCTGCGCAGAGCCTCCGATCGACGCGATTCGGCTCGACGTGCGGCCCGCCGCACCGGCCGAGGGGCTGGCGTCCCTGTCCTACCTTTTCGGGTGCTCCCGGAAGCGTGGGGCCACGCCCTTCGAGATCCCCCCGGGGCGCTACGCGGTGTCCATCACGGCGCTCGACGGCCAGGGCCAGGCCATCGCGGCGGCCGTCACCCCGCCCCCGCGGCTTGCCACCGTGGAATGGGGTAAACCCGCGTCGATGGACGCACAGCTCGTGGTGGCGCCCTGTGCCGAACGCTGTGCGAATAAAAACGGCCGATGTGAAGCCCAATAGGGGGAACCAACCATGCCCATGCCAAAACTAGCTCCCTTGTTGCTCTTGGTGCTTGCCGCGCCAGCTTGCGTCATGGACGCGAACGATGACTCCGTCTTCTTCGTGGAGTGGAGTCTCGAGGACGTCGGCCCAGGCACAGACGTCCTCGGGTGCGACGAGATGGACGTCACCACCGTGCGCGTCCAGGCACGCAACGTGGCGACGAACACGGCCTACGAGTTCCCTTTCCCCTGCAGCGACGGTGGGGGCTTCACCTCCACCTTGCCCGCGGGCCCCTACGCGATCACCGTGAGCCTCCTGACCTCCGCAGGCCTCTCCGTGTCCTCCATCGACCTGGAGGGTTCGATCAGCCGGCGTCGTCGCACCGAGTTGGCCGTCATTTTCGAGCTGCAATCGTTCGAGTTCAGTTGGCAGATCACCAGCGCGTCGGGGGCCCCGCTGACCTGCGAGCAGGTGGGCGCCACCACCGTGTCGTTCGTGGCCCAGACCACGGGTGTGCCCCCCCAGGAGTTCCCTTTTCCTTGCAATCTTTACCAGGGGCTCTCCCCGGCCGTTCTCGACGGCACCTACACCTTGGCCGCTCGTCTCTCGAACGGCGCGGGCCAAGTGCTCTCCGAGCGAGTGACTTCGTACACCACCCCCCTCAGGTCGCTGGCCCAGCCAGGCACCGTCACCTTCTCGGTGAATTGACGCTATAAAGCGGACGTGTTGTCTTCTCGAAGGTTTTTCGTTCCGGGCCCCCGCGGGCTCTTGGGCGTCCTGATGGCGGCGCTCTTCGTGCTGGGCGCCTGTGGCGAAGAGGCCACCTACGTCCTTTCCTGGCGTTTCGCTGACGACCCTCCGGGCGCGTTCTCTGCGCGGACCTGCGGTGCTCACGGCGTGGAGGCCTTTCGGGTCACGGAGACGGCGGACGATGGCACCGTGCGGCGCTTCAACGTGCTGTGCGGCCTGGGACAGGCCGAGCGGCGCGTGTCCCCGGGCACGTACAGAGTGGGCCTGACGGGGCTCGACTTTTCCGGGCAACCGCCCGAGATGGCCGAGGGCATGGTGCTGTCCGGGGCGGCGGGGCCCTTCGAGGTGACCGAGGGTCAAGCCCCGCCCCTGGTGGTGTCCGTGGTGGTGACGCCCCGGTCCTCCTGCGTCGATGGCGTCGACAACGATGCCGACGGCCTCGTCGACGGCGACGACCCTGGCTGCCAGGGCGGAGGTGTGCGTGAGGATGGCCCTGCGCCTGCAAGAGACGCAGGGGCGATCGATGGGGCAGGACGAGAAGCAGACGCCGCAGGGCCAGACGCGGCTGGCGACGGAGGGGGGGCGGCGGGGGCGGCGGATGCCGGCGCGTCGCTGGATGGCGCAAGCGACGCCGGGGCCGACACGCAGGCCGACGCACCCTTCCCGACCTAGGCGCTCTTGCCTTGCGCGTGGGTCTCCGGAAAAGCGCGAGTAGCGTGTGCGCCGCGAGGTCCCCCTTTTGGGCTGCGTGGTAGATTCAAAGGGATGCGCGGGCCTGCTGAACGTCACATGGAACTTCCTTCGTGGATGCGTCCCATGACCCAGCGCCTCTCGCCCCTCGTGCAGGGGCTCGTGATCGTCGAGACCCTCGCGTACCTGGTGTACGTCCTGGCGCCGCCTTTGCGTGATTTCATCGTGTCGCACCTGGCGCTCTCGTCTGGCGTGGCGCTCGGGAAGCTGTGGCAGCCCCTGACGGCGCTCTTCGTTCACATTGATCTGCTCCAGTTCCTTTTCAATCTGCTTGGCATTTGGTTCGTGGGCGCGGCGATGGAGCTGGCCCTTGGCAAGCAGCGCTTCCTTCTGGTCTTCTTCGTTCCCGCGATTGCCGGGTATCTGGCGCAGGGCCTGTCCGCTGCGATCTTGGGCCACCCCTACGCATCGGCCGGGCCGGGACCTGCGGTGTTGTCGATCTTCGTGGCCTTCGGCGTGCACTACGACAAAACCCCCGCCCGCGTGCTCGGGGGGCTCGTGCTGCCCGCCCGCGCTCTGGCGGCGATCATCGTGGGCTTCTCGTTGTTCATCAGCCTCGTGCTGGCCGCCTGGCCGGCCGTGGTGGGCACTCTGGTGGCGGGCGTGTTGTCGTACGTGCTCTGCGGCGGACGAGGCGTGCCCGCCGAGAAACCCCGCCCCAAGCGTCCGAGCCGGCCGCGTGTTCAGATGCAAGTGCTCGAGGGCGGTAAGGGCAAGACCGACCCCCGCTACCTGAACTAGCGACACGTGGCAGGACGGCCTTTGACCGTGCGCGCCCGCGACGAGCAGGCACAAAGGTCCGTTGGTCTTGAAATGCGGGCCCCTGCCCGGTAGATAGCCCCCCTACACGCGGGGGAGCTGCTTGTGGCTGAGAGGCCTTGGCCGTGGGGGCCAGGGCGACCCCTAGAACCTGCACCGGGTAATGCCGGCGAAGGGAGAGACGATGAGCGAGTCGAACGGGTCATCACGTAAACTGTCCGTGCTCGGAGACGGCGCCGAGACCTTGGTTGCTGAGCCCGTCGGGCGCAGCAAGCGCGTGGACACCACACCGCCGGTGTCGACGTTGCCCGCCTTCGAGGACGATTTCCCCTCGTCGCGCAAGGTCTACGTGCGCGAGGCTGAAGGCAGCGACATCGTGGTGCCCATGCGAGAGATCACGATCTCCGGAGGCGAGCGCCCCTTGCGTGTCTACGACACGACCGGCCCCACGACGGACGATCTCAAGTTCGGCTTGCCCAAGCTGCGCGAGCCCTGGGTCAAAGCCCGGCTCTCGCGGGGCGATCGCACGCCCACGCAAATGTTCTATGCCCGCCAGGGCATCGTGACCGAAGAAATGCGCTTCGTGGCCCTTCGCGAGGGCTTCACGCCAGAGTTCGTACGGGACGAGGTGGCCTGTGGCCGCGCCATCATTCCCGCGAACGTGCGGCACACCGAGCTCGAGCCGATGGCCATCGGGCGCAACTTCAAGGTGAAGATCAACTCCAACATCGGCAACTCGGCGGTGTCCTCGTCCATCCAGGAAGAGGTGGAGAAGCTTCAGTGGTCGACCCGCTGGGGCGCCGACACCGTGATGGATTTGTCCACCGGCGCGAACATTCACGAAACCCGCGAGTGGATCGTGCGAAACGCGGCGGTGCCCATCGGCACCGTGCCCATCTATCAGGCCCTCGAGAAGGTGAAGGGCAAGGTGGAGGAGCTGAACATCGATCTGTTCCTCGAGACCCTCATCGAGCAGGCCGAGCAGGGCGTGGACTACTTTACGATCCACGCGGGCGTATTGCTGCGCTACGTGCCGCTGACGGCCAAACGCCTGACCGGGATCGTGTCGCGCGGCGGCTCCATCATGGCGAAGTGGTGCTTGGCGCACCACAAAGAGAACTTCCTCTACACCGAGTTCGAGCGCATCTGCGAGGTGATGAAGGCGTACGACGTCTCGTTCTCCCTCGGCGACGGTTTGCGCCCGGGGTGCGTTGCCGACGCCAACGACGCGGCCCAGTTCGGCGAGCTCGAAACGCTGGGTGAGCTCACCAAAATCGCCTGGAAACACGACGTTCAAGTGATGATCGAGGGCCCGGGCCACGTGCCCATGCACAAGATCAAAGAGAACATGGACAAGCAGCTGGCTCTTTGCCACGAAGCCCCGTTTTATACGCTGGGGCCGCTCGTGACGGACATCGCGCCCGGCTATGACCACATCACGTCGGCCGTTGGGGCGGCCATGATCGGTTGGTTCGGAACGGCCATGCTCTGTTACGTCACCCCGAAAGAGCACCTGGGCCTTCCGAACCGTGACGACGTCAAGGCCGGAGTCATCGCTTACAGGATCGCGGCCCACGCGGCCGATCTGGCCAAGGGCCACCCGAAAGCCCAGGAATGGGACGACGCCCTCTCGAAGGCGCGGTTCGAGTTTCGGTGGAAGGACCAGTTCAATCTTTCGCTCGATCCCCCCACGGCCAAGTCGTACCACGACGAGACTCTGCCGGCCGAAGGCGCCAAGGTGGCGCACTTCTGCTCGATGTGCGGACCGAACTTCTGCTCGATGCGCATCACGCAGGATGTACGGGACTACGCGGCCACGCAGAACGTGAGCCCCGACGACGCCCTCCAGGCGGGGCTGGCGGCAAAAGCGGCAGAGTTCCGCGCGTCGGGCAGCGAGATCTATCAGCCGTCGTCCGCGCAGGCGGGTGGGGCCGACGCTCACGTTGCGGGCGGGGGCGAATGAAGCGTGCCGGCGTCCTCGTGGTCCTCTTGCTTTCGGCTTGCAAAAACGACGCAGGCCCCGTGGCGGAGGTCAATCCCGAGAAGCTCTACACCCAGATGTGTGCCCGCTGCCATGGCGTGGACGGCAAGGGAGATCCTCAAATCGCTCAGATGATGCCGGTGCGTGACCTGACGTCGCCGCAGGTCCAGTCGAGACCCACCGAAGACCTCGAACGCGTCGTCATGATGGGCCAAAATCAAATGCCAGCGTTCGGAGAATCGCTGAGCCCACGGAAGATTCAGGCGGTTCTGGGGCACGTCAAGCGTCTCGGGCGCCAGGCGGCGCCCCCGGCCTCTCCCTAGCCCGTGCGAAGGCCTTGGTGGACAGAGGCCAAAATGCGATGTTACGACGGGTACGCTCGTGAACCGTAAGAGGTGCAATACGCTGATGGACAGGGTGAGATGCTGGGGGCCGCTCGTGGCGGGTTTCTGCGTGATGCTGGCGACAGCCGGCGTCGCAGAGGCGCAGTCGCCCTCGGTGGGCCGCGCCCACGCGCAAAAAGCGAGCAAGCTCGCGGCGGATGGTCAGTGCGCACGGGCTGTAGACGAGTACAAAAAGGCCTACGAGATCCTCGAGGATCCGGCCCTTCTCTTCAACCGCGCCGAATGCCTACGCACGCTCGGGCGTGACGAAGACGCGCTCGCCGATTACGAGCGCTTCCTCGTCGAGCTTCCCCATCCGCCGAACGGCCCCCTGGTCGAGCAACGGATCGACGACCTCCGCAAACGGCTGGAGATGCCGCCCCGGGGCGCTGGCCTCGTGCGCGCGGGCGCTCGCTTGGGCCCCGGTGGCGAGCGGCCGTTGACCCCTGGCCCTCCTGCCGCGGCCCCCATCCTCGACTTGGACGTGCCGAACGAGGAGACCGACGAGGACGAGACCGAGCCTGACACCGAGGGCTCCGCAGGGGCGGCGCTCCCTGGCTACCGCGGTCCCTCTGGCGTCGGGCACCCCGGCCTTCGCTTGGGCCATGACGACGAGGCCCCCTCCGAAGCGGACGAAGGCGTGTCGCCCTGGGTGTGGGTGACCCTGGGGGCTGCGCTCGTGGCCGCAGGTGCGGTTGTTGGTGTGCTGATTCTGAGCAAAGAAGACACCGAGATTCCGGAGAGCGGCCTTGGCAACTACAAGTTCTGAGCGCGTGGCGGGGCGGGCAGGCCGGCATCTGGCGGCGCGATTGTCTTCGAGGCTTCTGGGGTTGGCTGCCCTCGTGGCGACCAGTCTCTCGATGGTGTCCGCCTGCGGCGATCCCGATACCGTGGTCCTGGTGCGGGTCGTGGGATCGGCGTCGGGCAGCATTGCCCAATTGTCCGTGACGGTTGCCGCCGAAGGCGAGATGCGGACCTTCAGTGTCCCCGAAGACAAGCGTGCAATCGTCTTGCCCACCAGATTCACCTTGCAGATCCCGCCGGGCCGCGGGAGTGCGGTGACCATCGGCGTACGCGCGCTCGACGCGGCCGACAACGTGGTGGCTGACGGTTCCCTCACGGCCAGCGATCTCGACATCAGTAAACAGAACGTGGTGACCATCCAGATCTCGCCGGTGACGGTGGGCCTTCCGGACGGCGGTGGCCCACGGGACGCCAACGTGAACGAGCCGGATGCGTCGCCAACCTCGGACGGTATGGGGGCTCTGGACGCAAATGGACCGATGGGCTTCGACGGAGGTGTGGACGTGGGGGCGCCCCTCGATGCCGCCCCACTGCCGGATGCGGCGGAACGGCTCGACGCCGCCGCGCCCGATGCGGCGCCTGACGCCGAAGCCGACGCCGACGTGATGTAGACCCGGTTGCGCAGGCCACCCACGACGATGAGTGTCGATCTCCAGCGTGTTCCTTCTTCGCTCCCTGTCCTGGGGGCAGCATCCACCCATGCCGATGACGAAGCCCTGGACCCCAGGTCTTTGGTGCAGGCCGCGCACCGTCCGGAGTGGATGGATTGGCGCTGGCAGCTGCGCCACCGTCTGTCGAACCTCGACGACATTGGCGCCTGGGTCGATCTCGAACCCGAGGAGCGGGCGGCCCTGGAGGTGGCCCCCGACAAGTTTCGCGTGGGCATCACGCCTTACTACGCCTCGCTCATCGACCCCGGCCATCCCCACTGCCCGGTGCGGATGCAGGTGGTGCCGCGGCTTGGAGAGCTGAATGTCGAAGCGGGAGAGCTGCTCGACCCGCTGGGCGAAGACGCCCACCGCCCGGTGTCGGCCATCTTCCACCGCTACCCGGATCGCTGCCTTTTGTTGGCGCTCGATCGCTGCGCGATTTACTGCCGACACTGCAACCGCAGGCGTCTCGTGGGCCAAGCGGAGTCGGCGATCAGCCGCTCGGATCTGGACGCCGCCGTTGACTATATTCGCCGCACGCCCGCCATTCGCGACGTGCTGGTCTCCGGAGGCGATCCGCTGACGCTGGCCACGGGCAAGCTCGAAGAGATCTTGGCTGCCGTGCGCGCCATCCCTCACGTCGAGGTGATCCGGATCGGCACGCGCGTGCCTGTGGTCTTGCCCATGCGTGTGGACGACGAGCTCTGCGCGATGCTGCGCAGGTACCACCCGCTTTACATCAACACGCACTTCAACCATCCAAAAGAGCTGACGCCGCTGGCCCGTGAGGCCTGTGCCAAGCTGGCGGATGCGGGTGTGCCCCTCGGCAACCAAACCGTATTGCTGCGCGGGGTGAACTCGTCCGCCCGGGTGCTGCGCCGCCTGTTCACCGAGCTGCTGCGTGCGCGGGTCAAGCCCTACTACCTCTTCCAAGGTGACGTGGCCGAAGGCACGGGACACCTCCGCACGCGCGTGGAAACGGCGGTGGCCCTCATGGAGCAGCTGCGCGGACATATCTCGGGCATGGCCATCCCGCATTTGGTGATCGATACCCCGGGCGGCATGGGCAAAGTGCCCGTGGGGCCCGAGTACGTGCTCGAGCGCGGCCCTGCCGCGTGGAAGCTCCGCAACTACGAAGGCCAGGAGGTCTCCTACCCCCAGCCCGTGGCGGAGGACCCCACGTGTCACTACGACCCCGTCTACTTTGGCGAAGGTTGAGGCGGGCCGGGCCTTGCGGCTTCACCGCCGGGCCGATCAGCCTTCGCTAAACGCGCTCGGGCAATGGGGGGCCAAAAGGCAGCTGTTGCACTGGGGCTTGCGGGCGAAGCACAGGCGCCGGCCGTGCCAGATCAACTGGTGCGCAATCTGGATCCAGTGATCCTGAGGAATCAGGCCCATCAGATCGTGTTCGATCTTTTCCGGCGTGGTGTTTCGGGTCAGGCCAAGGCGCAGGGCCAGCCTTTGTACGTGCGTGTCGACCACCACGCCCACCGCAAGGCCGAAGGCGGTTCCCAAAACGACGTTGGCCGTTTTGCGGGCCACCCCCGGCAGGCTGCGCAGCTCCTCGAGCTGCCGCGGCACCTCACCCCCGAAGCGGTCCACGATGAGTCGTGCGGTGCCGAGGAGGGACTTGGCTTTTTGCCGGTAAAAGCCCGTGGACTTGATGAGCTCTTCCAGCACGGGGGCAGGCGCTTCGGCCATTGCCTCGGGCGTGGGGAAGGTGGCGAAGAGCAGGGGGGTCACTTTGTTCACCCGCTCGTCCGTGCACTGGGCCGAAAGAATGGTGGCGCACAGAAGCTCGAAGGCGTTTTTGTGGTCGAGCTCGCAGGTGGCATTGCCGTAGAGCGCGTCGAGCCCCGCCACGACGGCGGCGACCCGTTTGCGATCCGGGGGCCACTTGCCCTTGATTGGCTTGCGCGTGGCCTTGGTGAGGGGCACAGGTTTGTTTACGGGTGCAAGGGGGCGGCGCTTGGCAGCCCCGGGGGGCGTTTTCGAACCGGGCATGAGCGAGCTCGGTATTTATCACGCCGCCACCCTGGCGCGCAGGTCGGCGTCGCGTCGGGACGCGCGGGGCTTTCCGGCCTGAGGTAAACTCGCGGGGTGGACGAGACCCCCGAAGAGCTCGCGCAGATGCGCGAGGAAGCCGAAGGCATCGACGTTTATCGCTATCAGCGTCGCCGCAGGGCGATCTACGCCGTGCTTTTGGGCTCTGCGTTGGCCGGCGCCGTGTGGCTCGGGCTCGAGATGATGGACAAACGGCGCAATCCCTGCGAGCGGGTGCGCAACCACCTGTGCCGCCAGGATCCCAAATCGCTTGCGTGCTCTACCTACGAAGGCATCGTCAAAGAGTCCGAGTCCGATCCCAGCGAGGCCATGCGTCGGAACATCCGGCACCAGTGCGAACGCAAGATCGAGCGGCTCGCCGAAGAGGGCGAGACCGTGCGTTGACGGGCCTTTGCCCGGGGCCGGCGCTTCAGGGAAAGATCTTTCCCGGGTTCATCAAGCCCTTTGGATCGAAGGCCTGCTTGACGCGTTTTTGTAGGTCCAGCACGCCCGCGGATTGCTCCCAGGGCATGAACCGCGCTTTTGCGATGCCGATCCCGTGCTCTCCCGAAAGCGTGCCGCCCAGGGCCAACGTTTCGCGAAACACGTCGTCGATGGCGGCGTCGATGCGCGTGCGGACGGCCGGATCCTGCGCGTCCTCGTCGGACAGCACGTTGACGTGCAAGTTGCCATCGCCCGCGTGCCCGTAGGCGGCGATCGTCACGCCGTGCCGGGCGCCCACGGCGTACAGGCGCTCAAACGCCTCGGGGATGCGCGACAGCGGCACCACGATGTCTTCCGACAGCTTGAACTTGTGCGCTGCCGTGAGGCTACGCGAGGCCATGCGCCGGGTCTGCCAAATGCGCTCTCGGTCCTGATCGTCGCGTGCCACCAACACGTCGTTGGCACCGAACGACGCAAAGAGCAGGCCCTGGCGCTCGAGCTGGCGGGCGACCGCTTCGGCCTCGCCATCGAGCTCGACGAGCACGGCGGCTCCGGCATCTTCGGGCAGCTTGTAGGGCGCGTGCGGGCGCACGTGCGCCAGGGTGATACGATCCAGAAGCTCCACCGCGCGGGGGCGCGCGCCCTGGCGCAAAAGCGCGTTGATGGCCCTCCCCGCCACCACCGCGTCGGGCATGACTGCCAGCAAAAGGCCGGTGGCTTCCGGCTTGCCGATCAGCTTGACCGTGATCTCGGTGGCCACCCCCAAGGTGCCTTCGGAACCCACGAAGCCCGCAACGAGGTCGTACCCGGTCACGCCCTTTTGCGTGCGACGCCCAAAGAACAAGCGCTCGCCTCCCATGAGCGCCACCTCGAGCCCCAGCACCCAGTCCCGCGTCACCCCGTACTTGAAGGCCCGAGGGCCCCCTGCGTTGGCGGCCACGTTCCCCCCAAGGCTGCACATCGAGAGGCTGGCCGGATCGGGTGCGTAAAATAGCCCCTGCGCCTCGACCGCATTTTGCAGGTCGCCCAGAATCACCCCGGGTTCCACCACGGCCACCAGATCATCGCCGTCGATCCGCCGAATCGCCTGCATCCGTTCGGTGGACAGCACGATGCCCCCCCGCACGGGCAGCGCGCCGCCGGTTTTGCCGGTGCCCGTGCCGCGGGGCGTGACGGGTACACCGGCCTCGGCCGCCACCCGCAGCACCACGGCCACCTCCTCGGCCGATGCGGCCAAAACGGCGGCGTCGGGCATGTAGCGGCCCAGGAGGGATTCGTCGCGCGCGTAGGTTTCGAGCGCCTCTTCGTCGCGCACCACGCGGCGGGGACCCAGCTCGCGGGTCAGGCGTTCGTAGATGTCCATGCGGATCCTCTAGCGCAAAATACGAACCGCCGCGCCGGGGTAAGGCCCCGAGGCGGCGGTGTCCCGGAGACCTCGTCAGCTCAGGCGGAGAACGAGCTTCCGCAGCCGCAGGTGCTCTTCACGTTCGGATTCTGGAACTTGAAGCCAGCGCCGTGCAGGCCTTCCACGTAGTCGATCTCCGTACCCATGAGGTACATCAGGCTCATCTGGTCACAGATCAACTTCACGCCGTTGGCCTCGAAGTGGTGGTCCATGTCCTGGGCCTGATCGAAGTAGAGATCGTAGGTAAACCCGGAACAACCCCCGCCCACGACCTTCACGCGGAGGGCGTAGCTATCCTCGATGCTCTCCTCGGCGCGGATCTCGCGGACCTTGTCGGCGGCTCCGGCGGTGAGGCTCACGAAGCTGGGCGCGGCCTCATCGGCGGCGGGCGAAACGGAAGGGGTCACGGTTTCAACGCTGGCGGACATCGATGTCTCCTGTAACGCAGTGTGGCGCAGTGGTCGGGGCCCGACCGCTTCCTTGGATGCAGCGGAAGGCCCGGCGCTTCAACAAACTATACTCTACTATATCGGTTTGTCCGGCGCTGAGAAGACCCCCTTGGCACGGCATCGAAAACGGGGAGGCGCGCGTGCCGGTCCGGCGTGCGAGCTACGCCCTGCGGCGAAACCCACGGGGGTGCGCGGCATCCTAGCTGCCACCGGGTCGATTGCGACCTCGGGCACTTCGCGCTAGGAAAGGCGACCCTATGGCCACGTTTACGAGTTTTCTCAAGGACATCAAGAGCCAGATCCGTGAGGTCGACGTCCCCTCCGTTCGGGAGATCGTCGCGGCTCGCGGAAAACCCGGCACCAGCCCCGTCGTCATCGACGTACGGGAAAAGGACGAGTGGCTCGAGGGCTTCATCCCCGGAGCCAAGTGGATCCCGCGCGGCTTCCTGGAGCTGCGCATCGAAGAGCAGGTCCCCGAAAAGTCGAGCGAGGTCATCATCTACTGTGCCGGTGGCACGCGTTCGGCGCTGGCGGCCAAGTCGCTCGAGGCCCTGGGCTACGCCAACGTGTCGTCGATGGCGGGGGGCTTCACCGCCTGGAAGCGGGCAGGGCTCGCTTTCGATCGCCCCTACGTGATGACGCAAGAGCAGGCCATTCGCTATTCGCGCCACACGATGCTTCCCGAGGTGGGCGAGGAGGGGCAGATCAAGCTGCTCAAGGCGAAGGTCCTGGCGATCGGTGCGGGCGCGCTGGGCTCGCCGGTCTCGCTGTACCTCGCCGCGGCGGGCGTAGGCACCTTCGGTATCGTCGACGACGACACGGTCGATTCGTCGAACCTGCAGCGGCAGGTCTTGCATGCCACGGACCGCATTGGCACGCCCAAGGTGGAGTCGGCGGCCAAGACCATCAAGGGGCTCAACCCCGACGTCAAGGTCATCCCGTTTCAGACGCGGCTGTCCTCCGACAACGTGCTCGACATCATCAAGGACTTCGACGTCATCGTGGACGGCGTCGACAACTTCCCCACGCGCTACCTGCTCAACGACGCGGCGCTGAAGCTGGGCAAGCCCGTAATTCACGCCAGCATCTATCGCTTCGAGGGCCAGGTCACGTCGTTCATTCCCGACGAAGGGCCGTGCTACCGCTGCCTCTACCCCGAGCCCCCGCCGCCCGACATGGCACCGTCGTGCCAGGAAGCGGGCGTGCTGGGTGTGCTCCCCGGCGTGGTGGGCGTTTTACAGGCCACCGAGGCGATCAAGATCTTGCTGGGCCTGGGCAAGAACCTGGCCGGACGCCTGATCATGTATGACGCCGTCAACACCAAGTTCCGCGAGATGAAGTTGCGGCGCGATCCGAAGTGCCCCACCTGCGGTGAGGGTGTCGACCGGAGCAAGATCGAACTCATCGACTACGAGCAGTTCTGCGCGGTGTGATCCCTCGTAAGAACACACGAATTCGTGTTATCTACGGGGCCCATGCCGAAGGTCTTCGTCCCCAGAGAAACCCAAGCCGGTGAGACCCGCGTCGCGGCCACCCCCGAAACCGTAAAAGCCTTCGTCAAGGCGGGGCTCGAGGTGGTGGTGGAGGCCGATGCCGGCCGGGCGTCGCACTTGCTCGATCCAACCTACTCCGAGGCCGGCGCGCGGATCACCACCGCGCCGGCCCTCGAGTGGGGGCAAGCCGACCTCGTCTTGAAGGTGGTGGGTCCCACGCCGGAGCAGGCGGCTTCCTTGAAGCCTGGCGCCATCCTCGTGTCCTTCATCGCGCCTCACAAGAACCTAGCCCTCGTCAAGGCCTTGGCGGCTCAGAAGATCAGCACCTTGGCGATGGAGCTCGTGCCGCGCATCACGCGGGCACAGAAGATGGATGCGCTGTCCTCCCAGGCCAGCATTGCAGGCTACAAGGCCGTGCTGGTGGGCGCGAGCCGTCTTGGCAAGTACTTCCCGCTGCTGATGACCGCTGCGGGCACGGTGCAACCCGCGAAGGTGGTCATCATGGGCGCGGGCGTGGCGGGGCTTCAGGCCATTGCAACGGCCAAGCGGCTGGGCGCCGTGATCTGGGTTTCCGACGTGCGCCCCGCCGTCAAGGAGCAGGTGGAATCCCTGGGCGGCAAGTTCATCGACCTGCCGATGGAGGAAAGCGGCGAAGGGCAGGGTGGGTACGCCAAAGAGATGTCCGCCGAGTTCCTGGCCAAGCAGCAGGCGATCATCGCCGAGCACGTGGCCAGCGCCGACGTGGTCATCACCACGGCCCAGATCCCGGGCAAGCCGGCCCCCCGGCTGGTCACGGCGGCCACCGTCGAAAAGATGCGGCCCGGATCGGTGATCGTGGATCTTGCGGCCGAGCAGGGCGGTAACTGCGAGCTGACCGAGCCGGGCGCCGAAGTGGTGAAGCACGAGGTGCTGATCGTGGGCACCACGAACTGGCCCGCGACCATGCCTCTCGACGCCAGCATGCTCTACGCCCGGAACATTCAGGCTTTGGTGCTTCACATCTTGAAGAAGGCCGAGGGCGGCCCCACGCTCACGATCGACGTGGCCGAGGAGGTGACCCGGGGCACCTTGCTCACACATGCCGGTGAGGTCGTGCACGGCCCCACGGCCAAGGCGCTCGAGACCGCCTGACCTCTCGCGCAGCCACGCCATGGCTTGGGAAAGCGGCCCCTCGAGGGGCCCTCGCCCGGGCGCCGGGCCCTCACACGGGCCGCGTGGATTCCTGCCGCCAGTCGCTCGAACGCATGCCGATCACGTTGTAGACGGCCAGCTCTTTTTCTTTCCCCTTCACCTTGAGGGGGGGCAAGCGAATGGCCGCCACACGGTCCATCACCTTGCGATAGGTGTCTTCGGAGACGAGCAGCTGGCCGGCTTTGGCGTTCGAGCACAGGCGGGACGTGGTGTTCACGGCGTCTCCGATGGCGGTGTACTGAAGCGCGCGTGAACTGCCGATCGCGCCCGTGACCACTTCGCCCGTGTTGATGCCAAGGCCGATCTGCACCTCGGGCAGACCTTCGGACACGCGCACGCGGTTCCAGTCCTTGAGCACCTTCAGCATCTCCAGGGCACACTCGATCGCACACAATTCCGCATTCGGCAGGGCCACCGGGGCTCCGAAGAGAGCGATGATCTCGTCACCCACGAACTTGTCGAGCGTTCCCTGGTGGCGGAAGAGCACGTCCACCATGATCTCGAAGTATTCGTTCAACATGCGAACGATCTCTTCGGGCGACGTGGTTTCGCTCATCGAGGTGAATCCGCGGATGTCAGAGAACAGCAGGGTCACTTCGCTGCGCTGCCCACCTTTTTCGAGCTGCAGCCGGCCTTGCACCACCTGCTCCACCAGATTCGGCGAAAGCAGGCGCTGAAACTGAGCGCGGGTGCTGGCCTCGTGCTCGATCTTCTTGGCCAATAAAGAGTTCGAGATCGCGGCGGCGGCTTGCCCTGCGATGCTGCTGAAGATCTGCAGATCCTTTTCGCCAAAGGCGTTGGCCGTGATGAGCGAATCGAGGTGCATGAGGCCCAAGATCTCGCCCTGGTGCAAAAGCGGCACGGTCATGGTCGAGCGGATGCCTTGAATGATGATCGAATGCGCGCCTGAAAACCGGCTGTCCATCGACGCGTCGGAGGAGAGCACCGCGATCTTCTTCGTGAGCACTTCGTTCAGGATGGAAGACGAAAGCGCGATCTGCTCGGTGCGCCCGTCTCGCGTACGCGCGATCCGGGGTGTGGGTGCGCCGTTTTCCAGCAGCAGGATGACGCCCCGATCGGCCGGCAGCAGATCGAAGGCTTTGGTGATGATCTTGTCGAGCAGCACGTCGAGGTTCACCTCGAGGCCGATGGCGCGGCCGAGCTCGTGCGCCATGCGAAGCTTTTCGTAGTCGCGGCGGAGCACCTCGAGGTCCGTGATGCGCACCTCGGGCAGAAACTCCTGGTTTTCTTGTTCGGTGTGGAGCGTCTGCCGGATGAGCGTCTCCTGGGAGTGTTCGATGCGGACCTGCTCCGCGGGCGCGGGGGCCGAGGCCTGGGCCCGGAACACCAGGCGGGCCGCACCCATCGTGATCTCGTCGCCGTCTGCCAAAACGCGCTCTCCCACGCGTTCTTCGGCGTAGAAGGAGCCGTTCAGGCTGCCGAGATCACGGAACAGGAACCGCCCGTCGCTTTGGCGAATCACCTGGGCGTGTTCCTTCGACACGATGCGGTCCAGGATCTGGATGGTGTTGTCCGGGTGGCGCCCGATGGTGGTCACCGGGCCCAGCTCGAAGTCCCGTTCTCCCTCGTTCGCGATGACAATCAGCTTGGGCATCACACGTACGTCGGGGGCAGTGTAACACGTGAGGCGCCGGTCTCGGAGCCGACGGACGTTCGTGGGTTTGCGGGGTTACCAGTCGACCCGGGCCGCGTCCGTTTCCACGAAGATGTGGTTGTCCTGGGGGTACCGTTTGTCCAGGCCGAGCAACACGAAATCAGACGAAAAGCGCAGGTCGAGGGCGACCATCTTGGGGTTCATGTCCACCTTCAGCTGCAGGTTCGGGTCCGCCACCCCGGCCACGCCCAGGGCGCTGCGCAGGCCTTTGAGGAGGGCTTCGGTGTCCTTCGTGAGGCGCTTCTTCTCGTGATTGAGATTCAGGCGGTAGAACTGAACCAGGTACTCCTGCATCGCGCTTTTGGCACGAGACTTCAAGCTCAGCACCGGCCAGTAGCAGATGCCCAGGTAAACGAGGCCTCCGATGAGTGCAAACACGGCGACGGACACCGGGTTGACGAGGGAGGGCTTTTTGTAGTGGACCTGGGCACGGGGCGCGGGGCGTCGCATGGCTCAATCCAGGGCTTCGGACGAGGGGGGGGGCGCGGGCCGGGTGAGCACCTGGCTCAACTGGCTGCGGAGGCAAAAAAGCCCGATCGCCATTTGCACGCCCGTTGCCAGTGCCCAGCCGGTCAAGCTGGCCGCGAACACGGTGGCTTCAGCCTGCGCGCCCGTTCCCGCCGCGTAGGGCCGAAACATGGCCACCATCACCGCCTGTGCGGTGCCAAGCCCCTGCCCGGGAAGAGGAACGGCTGCCACCAGGAACGAGATCGGCAGAAACACGAGCGCCTGAAGCGGTGGCACCTTCACCCCGAAGGCGTAGAGGTAAAGGTAGGCAAAAACCAGCAACGAAAGGATGTGGGGCACCCGGGCGGCCAGCGCCTTGAGGTGCCCGGTGATGCCCGCCGCAAAGAGCACCTCGAACATCTGGCGCTTCGCCAGAAAGCGGGGTTTGGTCACCACGAGCACCACGTAAACCAGGAGGCCTGCGTACCCTGCGAAGGCCAGCCCGCGTGAGGTGGCCAGTGTGGCGGAGGCCGCTGGGGGCACGTTGGTCACGGCCAGCAGACCGGCGGACGACATGAACAACAAAAGCAGCAGGTTCGTGCCCATGATGAGGAGGACCGTGGCCGCGGTCCGGAGGAGCGGAACGGACTTCGTTTTGTGGAGGAAGTAGGCGAAGGCGCCTTGCCCCACGGCATAGTTCACCATCGCCAGAATGTAGGAGGCGCCCCGCACGGTCAGGGCTTCCCGGTAGGTCAGGGGGGCCGCGAACCACGAAAACGTCTTCCACGCCGCGAAGGCATCGGCGGCATAAACCAGGATGACGGCGAGGGCGATGACGGGGATTGTCCAGGGGGCGGCCTGCGCGAGGGCCCGCCCCACGTCAGCCACGGGGATGCGGGTGAAGAGAAAAGCCAGGATGGCGAGCGCCACGACCCAAGCGAGGAGGCGCACGAGGCGGTGTTTCATCGGGGGCGATGTTCGCACAGGGGTGCCGCCTCGTGCCGAAAAGTGTTTCGGGCTGAATCTCCCCCGCCCGCCGCTTGACCGAAGCGAAACTCTCCCCTAATGTTCCGGTCCCGTCGCGGTCGTGGCGGAATTGGTAGACGCGCTAGATTCAGGTTCTAGTGAGGGAAACCTTGTGAGAGTTCGAGTCTCTCCGACCGCACGAAACTCCTCTGAGCACCCGGGGCCAGGTGCCCAGCGGCCCGAGGTCCCCCGGACCAGGGTAGCCAGGCGTCGCGGCCGCGGGCTTACCCGGTTAGCCCGCTTGAAGGTGCGCGCGGTAGTCGCGCATCGCTTGGCTGGTTGACGGCCGATCGAGAAACGACGCCAACTGCGTCACGTCAATGCCCACGAGGTTCAAGCTGGCCTTCACTTCCTGGTACGTGTCGTCGTGCAGGACATGAATGCTGATGATCCCGCGCTGCCAGAACCAGACTTCTTGGCCCCCCAGCTTGCGGTAGATTTCGAGCTTGTTCAAACCGCCGGACGTCCACACCACTTCAATGGCAAGGTCTGGGCGGCTGGTCTGTGGCTTGTCGCCGAACACGTAGCATTCATCCGGCTCCACCCCGCGGCGCTCGTCTTTGTTCTCGAGCGTCCACGAACCCAGAGCCCGAAACTCGATGTTCTTTTCGAGGCACCACACTTCCACGAGACACCCGATGAGTGACTTGATTTCCTCGTGTGTGCGTGAAGGGCTCACGATTTCGATGGTTCCTTCCAGAAACGAGATGCGAGGTGCGGACTTTTCCCCTCGCATTTCGAGGTGCCGCTGATAATCGGCCCACGTCGCGTTGGGCAACAACAACACCGTGTCCTCGATGGAGGGCTCGGTGTGCTCCGCGATTCGCTTCGCAAGTCCCATAGCGTCAATCGTAGCATATCGCTACGAATCGAGCCGCCCGCGGACGTACGCGGTGGTCCCGGGCCCTCTCCCGGCGGCAGGCGGGCACCGCGCCGAACGGCGTCGGCCAGCTTCACTGGAGCGCCTCACCCGACGGCGTGGTGAAGGCGTTCGGGTACGATAGGCTGGGGCGCGCAGTGGTGGAATCGACGGTTCGGAACGGGGTGGAGCACGTGTTCAAACGGTCGTTCGACGACGCGGGACGTTTGGACGTGTTGACGTATCCCGAGGCGCGGCTCGCAGGGCAAAGTGCGGGTCAGGGGGCTACGACGCGCGTGCAATACGTTTACAACGAGATCAATGGGTCTCTGTCGCGGGTGCGGAACGCTGACAACCCCACCCAGGTATTTTGGGAGGCTTTGGCGCGTGACGACTCGAACCGCATCACGTCGGAGCGCTTCGGTCAGCTGGTGGAGACCACGAGGACGTGGAACCAGAGGCGTGGGTGGATCGATGGCATTACGACGAAGTTGGGCAGTTCGATACTGCAGCAGGCCAGCTACGTGCGAA
The DNA here is from genome assembly GCA_022184915.1 of Myxococcales bacterium. Taxonomy (NCBI): domain Bacteria; kingdom Pseudomonadati; phylum Myxococcota; class Myxococcia; order Myxococcales; species Myxococcales bacterium. The sequence goes on from JAGTJU010000002.1 coordinate 460,325, forward strand.
CACCGGGTGGCTTCGTGAAGGAGAGGCGGGAGGGTGTGGCGAGCGGTGGGGCCTTTACGGAGACGTTTGGGTACGATGCTCTGAACCGGCTCGAGACGTGGTGCGTGCGCGACGTTTCGGGTGGGAGTGCGAACTGCAGCCAAGCGGCGTTCGGTGTAAAGTACGAGTTCTCAGACAACGGCAATTTGACGGGCCGAAAGACATTCATGAATGGTGCGGCAAACAGTCCGGTTGAGGACATTCGCTACGCGTACCCTTCGGCGGGGGCTCCGCGCCCGCACGCAGTGAGGACGCGGCGATGGGAGGTGGGCAACGGGAGCGACGCGGAGTTTAAGTACGACGGGGCGGGGCGGCAGTGGGAGCGGCCAGGCCAGGTGGTGACGTACAACGCATTTGACCTTCCGGAGAAGATCGTATCGGGAGGAGCGACGACAACGTATCTGTACGATGCGGAGGGAGGTCGGTACGAAAAGAAGACTGTATTTGGTCCCACGTTGACGCGAAGGACGACGTATGTGGGTGGGCTATACGAGGTTCGGCAGGACGTGGGAACGTCCGCGGGGAACAACGAAGAGACGCATGTCTACTACGTCGGGTTGGGGAACACGGTGATCGCTCAGCTGGAGCGACGGAGTTCAGATCTGAGCCGGCTGGAGGTGGAGTATCTGCACAACGACCACCTGGGAACGGTGTCATTTTCGACGAGTGAAGCGGGTGTAATGAGCCCGAAGACGTACACGGATCCGTACGGAAACCGGTTCAACCCGCAGCAGGCGCCTCGACTTGATGGAGCGGCTGTGCCAGGGATTGCTGGGGTCACGCGCGGGTTTACCGGGCACGAGATGGAGGTGGACGACCTGGGGGTGATCAACATGCAGGGGCGAATCTTCGACCCCGTAAATGGGCGATTCAACTCGGCTGACCCGTTGGTACAGGCACCGCAGTACAGCCAAAGCTACAACCGGTACATGTACGTGATGGGGAATCCGGTAGGAGCTACGGATCCTACGGGGTATTCGTCGAGCTACGCTAATCAGCAGATCTACGTTGAACCGCAGTGGGTTTCAGAGATGAGGCTGATCGATGCAAGAGCGCGCGCCGAAGAGGCCTTTTGGATGTCGCAGGGGCCAGCAGGTGCGCATGACATCGATACCTTCAGCCTGGGCATGGAGATGACGGCCTACACCAGCTCCGGTGATAGGGGCACGATGTCTGCGAAGTTTGAACTTGCAAGAATTCACGTTGAGTCCAGCGGCGAGTTCGGGAGGAGCATGGGTGGCTCGTTGGGCAAGACGACGGCCGCAGTCATCGAAAAGGCATTGAAGGAGCAAGCCGCAAGCAACGCCGGCCAGGGGGCCTCGAAGGACAGGAACGGACTGTCAACCGCCGGCGCGATAGCCGACAACGGGGGAGGAAAGAAGAACACGGCAACGGACGCGCCGAGGTATGGAGACAGAGCAGGTGAGAACCCGCACCGAGGAAAGGAGGGGAGTGCAGGTGGCGGGGTATCCGGCAACGCTTACGGGCCCCAAACGACATTTGGTCACAACGGAGCCTACCGTACTACGAAGGACGCCATGGAAGCAGCCCACTCCCTCCTTGAAAAGCAGGGGACAACTAACGCGTTGGGCGAAACACGAGAGTATGGTGTTGCGGTCTTCATCCAGAAGGAGCATCCCGGCTGGTATTTCATTGGGTCTCTGGTTGAGGGCCATAGCGGCGCCTCCGTGGATTGGGATCGAGTAAGTCAGGCAGCACCGCACAACTCGTTCACCGTGACGCTCTCTCATACGCATCCAATCGGTACTGGTTGGAGCCAAGAGGACAGAGATACTCTGAACGACATGGCAAGACGACCCCACCAGGTTCCCCTGGCACCATGGGATGCGCCCGGAACTCTTCGGGGTAGAGCCATTACCCAGGCCGGTTTGGTCCGGTTTCCAGGTGCGTCGCTATTCGTGGATCTTCCGTTTTGACCTGGCGAGCGCACCTAACCTTACCAGCGTATTTGCGCGAATCGATGCAGTTGGAGAACCCGGAGAAACTTATGCCCGACGGACAGATGCTTCCAGCAATCCTTGTACTTGGGGTTGCATGCTCCCTCTCCGCAAGCAGGCCGATCCCAACGAGGGTAGGTGTGCCTTCAAACCTGCGCGGGGAGCGAATGTCTGCGAATTCAAGTCACGAGCTTGATGAGCTGTCCATTTCTGGAGGCGCGTTTCAGCTGCTACGTGTTGTGTATGAGCACCGCGTCAGGGGCGAGGTCGAAGCCAACTTTCCACTCTCCAACTACAGGATTCAGGTGTCTCGGGAGACGCCCGCAGCGCGCTTTGTCCACATTGCCCTTGTTCCCGCTCTGGCCTCAGGGGAGTCGGCAGGTAGTGCTCCGATCCACTCAACGTCTTTGGGAAAAGAAGAATGCTATATCGTGGACTCAGTGAGACTAGCGGTGCTTGAATCCTCCAACCACTGTGGTACCGGATGGTCGAAGAGAGATCCCAGAAGGTCTTGTTGTGAGGATTCTTCTGACGTCCGTTTCAAGAATGATCACCATCAGTTGCTTTTTGGTGGCGACAACCATTGACGGTTTCTGACAGCCTGAAGTGGTCCCGCCTTAGCGGGTTAGGGCGCAGGTCAGCTGATGGACGGGGGCCGGAAAACGCGCACGTCTGGCGATGTGAAGTGGGCATGCGAAGCCGGGGGCCCCCCGTGGCATCAATACCCGAGACGCCAGATTGACAAGAACTGAAGTACATTGTGGGCGAGAGTAGTCAAGAAGAAGTGCCAATACCAGGAAGCATCGACAACGAAGTGATCGCGCTGCCTGAAAACGACGGGCCGCAGCGGCGAAAGTTCAGCGCAGGGGAGAATCTTCGCTAATGATGGCCGACACGAGGTTCTTAAGGTGGACCGAACTGTCCCTCCTTCTCGTGTTAGTTCAGTTGTCGTGCTCAGGTTCTGGGCCAGAACCGCGGAAGGACTTGAGTGTGCCTCTGCGGGTCATCGGAAAGGACGGGAGGGAGATTGACCTTCGGATTCAAAGCTTGAAGAACGTGCCAGCTACTGTGAAGCTCAGCGGCGAACACCTAAAGTCGATGGTGGTCGTTCAAGGGTATCGCGACCGCCAAGAAGGCCTGTCTGTAAAGGAAAAGAATCCGCTAAACTTCACGTGCGAGGTGACTTGGCATCACGCGAGGAGTGCTCGCCACGTAGAAGTCGTCATGATCCCACGTTTTGAGGAAGGAAAAGGTTGGGAGACTTTAACGTTTCAAGGAACGTCTGTCGGGCCCACCGCCTGCTATCTCGTGGACATCAGACAGTGGTCGGTCGTCAAGGCCTCTCGGCCTTGTGATGCGACGACCCTGATCAAGGAGCTGAAGGAGTAGCGCTGTAAGCCCGTTACGCCCAGCCTGGTGGCGGTCAAGTGCGCGGCCAGTAAGCTCCACCGGGGTTGCTCTGTTCGCCAGGCCAGAGGCGCACAGCAGCCCGCCCACGCAAGCTACGCCCCCCGGGACCGGTGGCCCTCACCCCCCAGAGCGTGCTTGGCCTGCCCAAGCGTCTGTCGTGAGTTCGCTGAGCCTGCTGACGGGCCAGCCGCCGCGGATCCTCCCGAGCACGTCGATGAGGTAGTCGCGGGTATCGATGCCCAGATTCCGGCACGACAGGATCAGCGTGTACACCGCTGCTAGAGCACAACGACCATAACCTACGACAGTCTGGGCCGGCGGACTTCACTCAGCGATCCGGATGCGGGTGAGACGAAGACGTTCTACAATGGCCTTGGCGAGGTTCGTCGAGAGGAGGATGCTCTCGGCGGAGTCACGACGTTTGAACAGGACCTTATGGGTCGAACGACAGAGCAACGCGTGGAAGAGCTTGCGGATCCAAACACCGGCAGGCCGGCGGGGGTACACTCGACGGCATTTCGATGGGACACCGCGCCGAACGGCGTCGGCCAGCTTCACTGGAGCGCCTCACCCGACGGCGTGGTGAAGGCGTTCGGGTACGATAGGCTGGGGCGCGCAGTGGTGGAATCGACGGTTCGGAACGGGGTGGAGCACGTGTTCAAGCGGTCGTTCGACGATGCGGGACGTTTGGACGTGTTGACGTATCCCGAGGCGCGGCTTGCAGGGCGTGTGGGTCAGGGGGCTACGACGCGCGTGCAATACGTTTACAACGAGATCAATGGGTCTCTGTCGCGGGTGCGGAACGCTGACAACCCCACCCAGGTATTTTGGGAGGCTTTGGCGCGTGACGACTCGAACCGCATCACGTTGGAGCGCTTCGGTCAGCTGGTTGAGACCACGAGGACGTGGAACCAGAGGCGTGGGTGGATCGATGGCATTACGACGAAGTTGGGCAGTTCGATACTGCAGCAGGCCAGCTACGTGCGAACACCGGGTGGCTTCGTGAAGGAGAGGCGGGACGGTGTGGCGAGCGGTGGGGCCTTTACGGAGACGTTTGGGTACGATGCTCTGAACCGGCTCGAGACGTGGTGCGTGCGCGACGTTGCGGGTGGGAGTGCGAACTGCAGTCAAGCGGCGTTCGGTGTAAAGTACGAGTTCTCAGACAACGGCAATTTGACGGGCCGAAAGACATTCATGAATGGTGCGGCAAACAGTCCGGTTGAGGACATTCGCTACGCGTACCCTTCGGCGGGGGCTCCGCGCCCGCACGCAGTGAGGACGCGGCGATGGGAGGTGGGCAACGGGAGCGACGCGGAGTTTAAGTACGACGGGGCGGGGCGGCAGTGGGAGCGGCCAGGCCAGGTGGTGACGTACAACGCATTTGACCTTCCGGAGAAGATCGTATCGGGAGGAGCGACGACAACGTATCTGTACGATGCGGAGGGAGGTCGGTACGAAAAGAAGACTGTATTTGGTCCCACGTTGACGCGAAGGACGACGTATGTGGGTGGGCTATACGAGGTTCGGCAGGACGTGGGAAGTGGACCCCAAAAACTGGACCACGGGGTAAGGTGTGATTCGCCTCGAAACGAGAGGAATCTACCCCCATGAAACGGAAACGACAAAAGCATACGGCCGCGTTCAAGGCAAAAGTAGCGCTGGAAGCGATACGGGAACAAACCACAATCGCGGAAATCGCGCGGGTCTACAAGCTGAACCCGAATCTGGTGCACAAATGGAAAGCCGAGGCCATCGAGCGAATGGCAGTAGTGTTTGAGCAAGGTCGTGCGAGCGACGACGAGGCGCTGGGCGCCGAACGCGAGACCGAGCTTCTACGCAAGGTTGGTCAGCTGACGTTGGAGAACGATTTTTTAGCACGCGGGCTCGCGCGAATCCGGTGAAGGAGAAATGCGCCATGGTCGAGCCCAAAGAGAAAATCTCCATCCGAAGGCAATGCGAACTGCTCGACTTGCCCAGGTCGACGTTTTACTTCGAGGGAATGGAAGCCCCAGAAGAGGACCTGAAACTGTGCACCGAGCTTGATCGGTTGCATCTAGAATTTCCAGCGGCGGGGAGTCGGCAGTTGTCTCGGCTTTTGCGCAACCGTGGCAAGCGGGTGAACAGAAAGCGCGTACAACGGCTGATGAGGGCCATGGGCTTGGAGGCACTTGCCCCGAAGCCGTGTACGACGATGGCAAGCCCCGAGCATGAGAAATTTCCGTATCTGCTGAGAAACTTGAATATCGTGCGGCCGAACCAGGTGTGGGCTTCGGACATTACGTACATCCCCACGGCGATGGGGCATTGCTATCTGGTTGCCGTGATGGATTGGTATTCGCGGCGCGTTCTATCGTGGCGTGTTGTCTCTCACGCTATCTCACCTCGAGTTTCTCAGCGAAGATCACCCTGACAGGGGGTTGATTTCTCAGATTGGAGGGTGGGTGCGTGCCGGGTTGGATAAGGGCACAAATGGAGAAGCCCCGGCGCGGTTGAGGCGAAGCCGGGGCTGATTTGGGGATTCTTCTCGGGGTTCAGAAGGGCAGGTCGAGCTGGTCGCAGGCGTTGTCGATGGCCACGTGCCTGTATTCCCTGATCGCGGTGCGCAAGTCGACACAGCGAAAGAGAAGGAGGTACGCCGAGCGCGCTTGCGGTGAGAGCGGCTCACCAAAGGCCAGCCCGCCCAGGGTTAGGTCTGGATGCGCTGCGTGTAGCTGTTGGGCAGCAGCTGCGAGCGTGGCGTCCAGGGCGGCAAGGACGCCGATCGCGGGCGCGACACAAAGCTCGTCGAGCCCGGGCTGGATGATGGGACCAGCCTCCAATGGAATCGTAGTGCCCATGGTCACCCGACCTCCGGCAAAGCTGCCTGGACGTGCTCGACAGTCACGGATTTGGCCCGTGCGAGAGCTGCGGCCATGAGGGCGTGGTGAGCAAGGAGGTTCACTTTTCGTGGCAGACCTCCTGTGGCCTGGAAGGTTGCCTCGAGGGCTGCGGGATCAAAGAGCGGCAGCTCGGTCCCCGCGAGGCGAAGCCGGTGAGCAAAGTATCCGGACAGCTCCTCACGGGAAAGACCTGCGAAGTGATAGCGCATGACGATGCGCTGGCTGAGCGCCTCGTAGACAGCCATGCCCAGTCGACGACGCAGCTCAGATTGTCCCACCAGCAGCAGGCAAAGCCGATTCTCTGCGTCCATTTGGTAGTTGGTCAGGAGCCTGAGGTCTTCGAGCACGTCAGGCCTGAGATGATGGGCCTCATCGACGATGAGGATGGGGCGACACCGTGCCTCGGTGGTCAGGCGTGTGACCTCGGTTCGGATCTGCCGATACACGGCGGCACGGTTGCGCTCGGTGGGCAGGCCCATTTCCCAGGCGATGGCTTTGTAGACGTCCATGACGTTGCCGGTCGAGTGGGCGACGTAGACCACCTTGTGTAGCCCCGTGTGCAGTCCCGAGACTACCTTGCGACAGGCAGTGGTCTTCCCGCTGCCGCTGTCGCCCGTGACGAGGCCGATGCCCCTCATCTCGATGAGGTGATTGAGGCGGACCGACAGCTCCTGACTTGCAGATGAGACAAAGAGGTCATCAGGCTCGACCTCCTTGCCGAAGGGATGGCGGTTCAGGCCGAAGTGCTTGCGGTACATCATCGCTCTCCTTGGTCGTGGTGCTCGACGACGTCGAAGTCGCGCAGGCGAAGTCCTTCTGGCGGATTCGGTGCAACGCGGTCGGCACGCAGGACGGAGCGCACCTCGTTGTCGCGTTTGACGAAGCAGTTGGCATACGCATCGACGGGTTTGGCCAGGCCGACTTTGCGCCCCTTGACCCAGAGCTCGACGGGCTTGCCGACCCGGCTCGGGTCGAAGCGCAAAGAGACGGTTTCGCCGACGAGCGAAGCGTCCACCTCATAGACGACGCCCCGCAAGCTGACGGTCCTGTCTTTGTGTACCTTGCGCTTTTCCTCGAAGAGAAAGAGCGCACTGAAGTCTGCGCCGATGTCCGGCAGCCGCACCTCGTCGCAAGCGCGAGCCCAGCGCTCGAGCGGGGTCTCGCCATCAAGGCCTCTGTGAGGGGCCTGGTGGTACTCCCCCTCGACCCAGGTCCAGAGCTTGCGGTTGAGGGCTTCGAGGCTCGCAGTGTCTCCTTCGGCGAGGGTGCCAAGGCATTGCCGGCGCACCTCGCGGTGCCAGCGCTCCTGCTTGCCCTTGCCCTGGGGCTGGTAGGGGCGTGCATGGATGAGAGTCACGCCCAGCCTGGCACAGACGAGGGACAGATGATGCGACCGATATGCTGCCCCGTTGTCGACGTAAAGCCGCAGGGGAAGTCCACGCCGTCGCAGCGCTTGCTCGAAGACGGGCATGAAACAAGAGACGTTTTCGCCGAGCGCGAAGGCAGCGTACGGGACGACTCGGGTGGCGTCGTCCATGAATGAGATGAGATACGTCTTTTGGCGGCGCTTGCCTCCGATCAGCACGGACGGTCCGTGCATCACGTCGCTCATCCACATCTCCCCCGCCTTCGCGAAGGCGAAGCGACGGCGGTCGTTGCTCGTTGGCGTCTCGGGCTTGCGAGCCATCAAGCCTGCACGAGAGAGCACCCGATGCACCGTGGCTGGCGCCAGCTCCAGGTCCTGTGGTACCTCGCCCGAGGCTCGCACGGCATCGATGACCATGCGCACAGACAGTGCGGGCCTGTCTTCCTTGACCATGCACAGAAGGTCCACGATGGACTGTGGGATCTTGCGTGCCTGCCCCTCGTCACTGCGCGCCTTGGGCATCAGGGCATCGAAGCCGCCGTGGCGATAGGCCTTGAGCCAGTCTCTGATGGTTTCGGCAGCGATACGGCTCCTGCGTGAGCCGGGGATGTCGTAGGTGCGGTCCGCCTTCTTTGCGATTTGCTCGCCCAGGCCTCGCTTGCCTTTGGGCCAGTGCAATAGGTCGGCAATCACACCATAGCGAAAGAGCGCGACGGCCTTGCGTCGCTCGTTGTCGTCGGCTTGGGTGTCCATGTTTTCTCCTCGGCGCCCGTGGTTTTGGCGGTGAGCGCCTATGCCTCGACCACTACAGGCGTTAGGGCGGCGGGTCTGGCCCCGTTTCGTGTTCGCGAGGTGTCCACAGTCTGCTGGCGGCTCGACTGCGGGGGCCGAATCCGACTGGCGCGGGCAAGGCGCCAAGCTGCTTCTCGGATTCGGCTCGTACGTGCCGCAGTACCGGAGTGCCCAGACGCTGGCGGACCTCAGCGAGCGTGGGCTCGCAGTTGCCGAGCAGCGCGGGCGTCGAGGTCACCAGCACCAGCAGGGCCGCCCGGGTGGCGCTGTAGCGGCGGCGCACCCATCGCACCGCCCCGGGCAGTTCGATGTCTGGCCGCAGCCGATCGGCGGCTGCCTCTATCGACGGCGCGGCCTCCACCGCGGTCACCACGGCCTCGACCTCCTCCAGGGAGCCACTGAGCCGAGACGCCAAGCAGTCGGGCAACAGGCTGAAGGTCCGATGTGCCGTCGGGCAGTAGTACCGGGCCACCCGCATCCCAGCTGGCTCCACCCGGGCGTAGGTCCCGAGGCTGCGAAAGCCACATTTGCTACCAGATCCGTGCGCCGGACACCGCTCGAGCCTTGCCTGTTGCCAGCCTTCCTGCTTAACGTATTGCTCGCTGGTCAGTACTGTCGCTTGGCGCAACTGCACGACCGGCCAAGGGCTCGCACGGTTGCCTCCGTGGCGGGCCCAACCTTTTTCTGGGGTCCCAAGGGCGGGCGTTATGCCTGCCGGCCGGTAGCCTCACCCAGATCCCCGTTTCCCGCAAAAAGCCACCTCACCCTTGTCCCGCTTTCCGCCCCCTCATCACGAAAACCACCAGGGACCCAGTGCGGGAATTCCTTCCTGGGGGTTTACGGATTTACGTGAGACCTAACAGTGGCGCGTGTCCAATTCCATGGACAGCACTTTCTGCATCGAGGCGCTGCGGGAAGCGATGGGAAAGTTCGGAACACCGTCCATTTTCAACACCGACCAGGGGTCGCAGTTCACGGACAAGGCGTTCACGTCCGTGTTGCTCAACGCTGGGGTCAAGGTCAGCATGGACCTTCTCGGCGCGAGAGGTAGTATCGTTGAGCGATGACGTCTGGGCTGTTTCGACGTGGTGGTCGCGCGGGGCTATTGGCCGTACTTGTCCTCTCAGGATGCCAAGGCGGCGACCCCGCAGTCTCTCGAGATGGAGGGATCGAAGGACCGAAAGATGGAGCGAATCCCTCGCGAACAGATGCTTTCATTCAGTGCAGTGCGACTGCAGCCAATTCATCTCCTTTGGCTTTTGGGTTTTCTCAAGGAGTTGAGTTAGCGAGGCTGGCGGCTGGCTCACAGGTTGTTTCAGAAAATGGCCACGAGTTCATCTTCATTGATGGAAAATGCAGATACTGGGTAGCTTCGCGCAGCGTTCATGGCCCACTTGGCGAAACACGAACCGGCGTCCTCAGTCCACCCGAGGTCCAGTCAATTGAAATACGCCTGAAACTCAACACTTGGTCAGCGCTGGAGGGGGTGCATAAGCCCGAGGTTCAGGTGAACGACGCATCTCCATTGCGGCTTGCGGTCAACGGGTTGTCTGTCCTCTGCACTGACTCTTGCTCTTCTGGCCAACCACAGGTTGTGGCCATATTCAAGGAGGCTCGCGTATTGCTTAAAGAGCTCTTCGATAAAGGAACAGCACTGGACGGCCCCGTCAGGATTGCCGTTGTGCCGCTCGATGGAACCTTCGTCAGTTGGAATTCCGGGCCGGCACCCTGGCCTTTAAGTAAGCCTCTCGAATCTTTCGTTTCCCCTAGTGAAGCGCTGCCACGCGGAAAAGGGCATTTGGTAGAGGGAGCTGATGCGCAAGCCTTACGTCGGTTGCGCGACATGCAACGCGCGGAAACGTTCGCTCCCTTGAAAGACGTCGGAAGCTCAATACCCATCGGGAGCAATTCATCTAGTGTTTTGCATGCACTTTATTTGCGAGATGCACTACCGATAGAGGATGAAATGGGACTCGTCCCACTGATCGAGTAGCCGATTCGTTGAAGGAACAGCACGAGGGCGTTTGTCTGGGAGGTTCCCGGTAACTGTTCAGGCCACCGAAAAAGTTTGATCTTCCGATCACTTAGCAGCCCGTGGTTAAAGTACTTCTGACGAGTGCGGCTCGCGCTAGGTACCCGGGGCCGCCGGCAGCGAGGCCCAGGACGCGAGGCGGCTAACGTTAGTTGACAGAATATTCTGGGTGTAGATCCGGCACTGACGCGATTTCTCGCGAAAATTCGTCTACACGGGAATTCGAAGGAGTCGGGAGGGGTTGAGGTTGCATGACGAAACTGAGGATGGTCAACGGGGGCGGTAAGGGCACGAATCAACGGCGGGAGCCGATGTGGATGGCGAAACTGCGGGCGCTCCTGGAAGATGAGGGAATGCGTCGCCGTGGGACCAAGGAAACATTCGAGCACTTCGAGGAGCGTCTGCATCAGGAGCTACAGGAGGTGGAACGCGAGCTTCTGAAGGACGATTTGACCCGCGCCGACGTCGATGTGCCCATGATCGAAGTCCGTGGGACGACGTTCCGAAGAGTTTTGCACGCTGAGGAAACATACATGACCGCTGCGGGCCCCGTGAAGGTCATGCGGACGCTGTACAAGGACCGAACGGATGACAGAGAACGAGCCATCGTTCCCATGGAGCTCAATACGGGCATCGTGGGCGGCTTCTGGAGCCCGCTAGCAGCTCGGCAAGGGGCCTGGGTCGTGTCCCAAAGTGACCCCACAGACAGGGGAGGAGCTGTTCAAGCGAGTCGGAAACATGGCGCCATCGAAGAGCAGCCTGGACCGATTGCCGAAGGTTCTCGCCCAGCACTGGAACGACGACAAACGAGTGTTCGAGCAGACCCTTCGTGATGCTATGCAGGTCCCGCCAGCAGCCGTAACGGTTATGGCAAGCCTTGATGGAGTGATGGCTCCGATGAAAGACGGCCAGGGGGCCGACAAACGTGCCGAGACGGCGTCCCGAGGACAGCTGACGAGGGGGCCAGCTGGATATCAAGAGGTCGGTTGCGCGACGCTTTCCTTCTACGACAAGGCTGGGGGGCTCCTGGCAGCGGTGCGAACGGCACGCATGCCTGAGCCTCACAAAAGATCTCTCAAGGCGGCTCTCAAAGCGGAGTTGGATGCTGCGCTTGCGCAACGACCTGACCTGCGATTGGTCAAGGCCGCAGACGGGGCCAACGACAACTGGATATACCTTCATGATGCTCTGCCCCCTGGCGAGGAGGTCGTCGACTTCTTCCACGCGGCCGAACATCTCAACAAGGCTGTGGCCGCCGCGTATGGAGACGGCACCGTGGAAGCAAGGCGCAGGTATGCAGACCTCCGCCATGTTCTTCGAGAAGATCCAGACGGGGTGGGTAAAGTCATACGATCTCTGGCGCATCTTAAAGCCAAGCATCCGAGAAGCAGTACGATCGCAACTGAACTGGCCTACTTCAGGAAACGACGAAAGCGCATGCGCTATGCGGAGCTAGCGGAGCAAGGCTTGCCAATCGGCACTGGCATCACCGAGGCCGCATGCAAAACCCTGGTCACTCAGCGCCTGAAGCAAAGTGGCATGCGCTGGGGCCACGAGGGCGGGCAAGCAATCCTCAACCTTCGCGGGTGGGCACAGAGCGAACGGTTCGACCACGCCTGGGCATTGTTGGCTGCCACGTTCCAGGCTCAAATCACCGTCGTCAATGACGTCATTTCCATCCAATCAGCGACCCGCTGAATTCTCCCAGAAATGCCGTCAGTCTCAGACCTACACCCAAAACATTGACTTCCGCGGTACCCGTTGCGAGTTGGGCGAGGGCGCAGCGAATAAGCTGCGGACCTTGTTGGGTTCGGCCAAACGCGCGGACGATCCGAACGCGTTTACGGGTTTAGCGGTTCGCGTGAAAGCCGTTGAACAGGTGAATGGCAACGAGCGTGTGTTCGCTCTCGTAGAAAACGAGGGAGCCGCGCGACTCGGTGGCGAAGTGAAGATTCTCGATGCGGGAGCACTCCTCGAGGTCAAAGGTCTGATCGAACACAATTGCCGCCGTTTGTAAGCGGGCTATGCCTCGACGGAGGGGTGCAATTCCCATCGTTGCTAGGAAGGCCGCGGGAATAACCACCGGCCGATAACGCTGGACAAGCGGGCTCGAGACCGGGCAATGCATGGTTGTGAAGACTAACGCAAGAAGGCACCTGTCGCGCCACCTTGACAACGCAACCCGCACGTCATCCGCTGGGAGCACACGTCGCAGCTACGGTGACGGCGCGCATCCATGAAACCGTACGACAACCCTCGAGCGGCCCCAGGCCGAGCAAGCCTTGGCCGCCGTTTCCCCCCGCCGCCCGGCCGCGGCGGCTCATGGGATCTCCCAAGCGGGTGGCAAGGGCTCGGGCACGAGGTGCGCGCCGAAGAACGCCGGGACCTGGTTCACCTTGTCCAGGCGCAACGTGGGCCTGCCCGCCTCCAGCTCACGCACGAAGCGCAAGCCCGTCCCACCCGCTTGGCCAGATACTTCCTCCCCAGGGAACCCGCCTTCGTGTTGTACTGACCACCCCTCACATGAGCGCTCTCCCCAGACTGATCTGCGTCCTCTCTTCCCTGTTCGTGATGTATATGCCGGGCACCACCCGGGCCGAAGAGGTCGGCTCGCCCGACGACCGCTCGGCGCTTGACCCCAGCGCGAGGGTGCCACGCGAGCGGCTGTCCCCCGACGACTGGGAACGCGCGTACGACGCTGCCCGTTTGCTCTTGCGTGATGGGCAGTTCGCGGTGGCCAGCTACTCGTTCACGAGCCTTGCGGCTGCAGCCCCGGACGTGGCGCGCAAACGTCTGGCCCTGGAGCAGTCGTGGCTGGCCACGTATTGGTGGAAGCACGACCTCACCTTGCAGACGGGCAGGGCAGACCCAAACCCTCGCACCCGTGTTCGCGATGACCGACGCACCACCGACGAACTTGCCGTTCTCTATACGTCGTCTGTGATTTACGGACTGGGGACGGGCATCACGCTCGCTGTCCACACCGAACCCGCTTCGGCCGCTGCCGGTATCCTACCGACACTGGGCTTTGCGGGGGCCGCGGCCTTGCTGGTGCGCCAGCTCGATCGGGGCCCTGGGCTTCGTTACGGCGCCGCCCAGGCGATCTCCTCGGGCCTGTTCGTGGGGTTCGAGGAGGGACTTGCGTGGATCCTGTGGAAGCAGGCCAAAAGCGCGCCCTTCGATGACCTCGAAGGCAAGACCGTGGCCACGATTCTTTGGGGTACCAGCACCCTGGGGGCCGTGGCTGGGGGCCTCGTGGGGCAGCTCCATGGCACCACGCCCGGCCGCGCCGCGCTCATGGGCTCGGGGGCTCTGTGGTCGGGCTCGGTTGCAGGGTTCGCCACGGCGGCGATCACGGACGGAGGTGACGCGTCCCTTTTGGCCGCCGCGATCGCGCTGAACGCAGGCGCGCTTGGCGGCGTGTTGTTGGGCGATCGGCTGAATCCCAGCATCGCGCGGGTGCGCTTCATCGACCTGGGAGGCCTGTGCGGTGGCTTGTTTCTGGGAGGGCTTTACCTTGCCTTCGCAGGCGAGGGCGCTTCGGCCTCGGGCGGTTTTGGCGCCCTTGCTCTGGGCGTGGGGGGCGGCCTGCTGGGAGCCGCCTTGCTCACCAGCGACATGGAGCCCGACGAGCGCAACCGGCAGCTGGACACCACCTCGTGGGTCCCCACCGTCGCGCCCGTGCAGGATGGCCACGGTGCCGTGTTGGGGATGGCTGGGGCGCTTTAGCCCCCCGAAAACGAAAACGGCCCGAGGCGGATGCCCCGAGCCGTCCGTTCAATCCGTGGTCTAGGCTACCAGCGACTTCCGCCTTGCCCGCCGCGGTCACTGCGTTCGCGGCCGCCCCCGCCGCCGCCGCCCCGCGCTCCGCCCCCGCCGCGATCGAGCGCCTCGCTCACGCGCAGGGTCCGGCCGCGGAGGTCGCGTCCGTTCAGGTTCTGGATCGCGCTGGCGCTCTCGCCCTCGGATCCCATCTCCACGAAGGCGAAGCCGCGTGGGTTGTTGGTGTACCGGTCGAGAGGGACCGACACCGAACGCACGTCGCCACATTCTGCGAACACGTTGCGCAGCTCGTCCTCACCAACCTCGAACGACAGATTTCCAACAAACAGCTTATTTCCCATATCTCATCCTCATCTCTTGCCCCTTCGGGCCCTACCATCCCTTGCGGGAGGGCTTCCTGTTTCAAACCGGAAAAATCCGGTGTTCGCGGACCCGGTTTGTTTCTTCCCCTTCCCCCAACCCACTGCCCGCTGTCCGGTGCCTGAACGAGCCAAGGTTGAGACCAGGGCGAAATACGAGGCCAAGAAACAGAAACGAAGCAAGGCGACGAGGAGTCGCAGACCGTTCGCGCCAGGGATACTAGCGGCTCGGCATGGCAACGTCCATCACGCGGCAGGCGTGAGCTCTGCGCCGTCGAGGCGGGCGGGGACCCCAGGTCGACTCGCAGCGGCACCAGGAAGACGAACAGGTGGTTGCCCGTGGGGCGCCCCGACGTAAGGTGGGGGTGAATTCTGACCTCCGGGGGTGTTGACGCTTTCCTTACCCCCCTGATTCCCTATACTCGGGCCGCGCGTTGCGATTGTTTCCCCTTGTCTCGTGGGATTGAACACAGATCATGAGCGGCATCTTCGGAACTGTTCCTCACCTTGACCTCGGCCTCCCGGGCCTCGCCGCCAACAGCCTGGCCGGCCTGGCGTCGGCGGGCGGCGCTGATTTGACCCATCACTGGGCGGGCTACGTGGCCGTGGGCGTGTTCGTGCTTGCCTACCTGCTGGTCATGGGCGAGGAGCTCACGAAGCTCAAAAAGTCCGGGCCCGTCATCCTGGCCGCGGGCTTCATCTGGGCGCTGATGGCCTTCGTCGAGCGCGGCACGGACAACGCGCATCACGTCGAAGAAGCCGTTCGCCACGCCGTGCTGGAGTACAGCGAGATCTTGCTCTTCCTGCTCACCGCGATGGCCTACATCAACGCGATGACCGACCGAGGCCTCTTCGAAGGCCTGCGCGTTTGGCTCATTCAGCGGCGCTTCACCTACCGCAAGCTCTTCTGGCTCACGGGCGTGACCGCGTTTTTCATGTCGGCGATCTTCGACAACCTCACCACGGCCTTGGTTCTGGGTGCGGTGGTCTGCTCCGTCGGGCGCGACAACAAGCGCTTCATTCAGATCGGGTGCATCAACATCGTGGTGGCGGCCAATGCGGGGGGCGCGTTTTCGCCGTTTGGCGATATCACCACCTTGATGGTTTGGCAGAAAGGCGTGTTGGCGTTTGGCGAGTTCTTCCGCCTCTTCGTTCCCTCCGTGGTGAACGCGCTGGTTCCGGCGATCCTCATGGGGTTGGCCGTTCCCAAGGGACTGCCAAGTTCCGACGAAGTGACGACCACGCTCAAGCCCGGTGCCTGGCGGGTTCTCGGCCTCTTCTTCATCACGATCGCCACGGCGGTGTCGTTCCACAGCGTGCTCGGCATTCCCCCTTTCCTGGGAATGGTGACGGGCCTCGGCTTCCTGCAGGTCTTCGGCTACTACTTGCAACGGCAGGGCCGCAAGGCGCAGCTCAACGCGAGCCCGAGCGAATCACAGCTGGGTGACATCGTGGCGTTCGACCCCTTCCGCTTCATCGAGCGGGCCGAATGGGACACCTTGCTGTTCTTCTACGGCGTGATCCTCTGCGTGGCGGGCCTCGGATACGTGGGCTACCTGTCGATGGTGTCGCACCTCCTTTACGAAGGCTGGAGCCCCACCCTCGCCAACACCGTCTTGGGCCTGCTCTCCGCCGTCATCGACAACATTCCCATCATGGCCGCTGTGCTGCAGATGCAGCCAGCGATGAGCGACGGTCAATGGCTACTCATCACGTTGACGGCCGGTGTGGGCGGAAGTCTGCTGTCCGTGGGCTCGGCGGCTGGCGTGGGCCTCATGGGACAGTCCCAGCACAACTACACGTTTTTAAAGCACCTGGTCTGGAGCCCCGCCATCGCGCTCGGCTACTTCGCCAGCATCTGGTGCCACCTCTGGATCAACAGCGCGATGTTCTAAACGCGACCACGGGGGCCCGCCTTACCCGAGGCGGGCGCCCTTGCCACCAGCGCCCTAGCGAGCCGCTTTCCGGTCCACCTTGACGATGGGGGTGAGCAGCACCTCGATGCGCCGGTTGCGCGCCAGGTTCTTGCTGCGGGGGCGGTACTGCGAGTAGGCCGCGGCCGAGACCCGCGTGGGGTCGAGCCCAACTTCTTCCACGAGGTAACGGACCACGTTGACCGCGCGGGCTGACGAGAGCTCCCAGTTGGTGGGGAAGTCGCTGCGCTTGACGGGGCGGTTGTCGGTGTGGCCGCCAATGATGATTTGTTTGTCTTCGACGCCCTTCAGGATCTTCCCCACGCGGGCCAGCACACGGTACCCACCCAAGGAAAGCTCGGCCTTTCCGCTGGGAAACATCACATCGTCGACCAGACTCACGGACACTTCCTTGCCCGCCGACTCGATCTCGCCGTCTTTCTCGGTGAGCTGCTCTTTGAGGTCGGCAATCAGCTTCTGGTCTGCGGAGGTCGCCGTGTCCTTGGCCGCGATCTCGGCCTCGAGCGTTGCGAATTTTCGGGCCTCTTCGGCCGCACGGCTCTCTGCGGCCGCCACGCGGGCCTGTGCAGCGTCGACAGCGTCCTGCTGCTGACTCTGCAAGGCCAGCAGGCGCTCGCGCTCCTTGTTGGCCAGGGCGGCCCCGCCGATGAGAGCGGCGAATCCCAGGGTTGCCAGCAGCCAACCAAGGCGGCCCCGGCGCCGGACACGCTCGAGCCTTCCGGCCGGCAGGGTCTCCGTGGCGTAGGGGTCTTCACCCTGGCTCTTCGAGCGGGCCGCCGCACGGCCCAGAAGGCTGTCGGGGCTTGGCGCATGGCTGGGTCCCGAAGCGGGACCGGGAGCCGCCCAGTCTTGGCTCGGGCTCCCTCCGTAAGGGGGGGCATACGGTGACGGGGCGGGGAACTCCGGGGGCGCGTAGAGGGGCGCGTCGGGGCTCGTATGCACCGCGGGCGCCATGACGGGGGGGGCGCTGATGGTGGTCGGTGGGGCCTCGAAGGAGGGCGCGAACGATCCCGGCGTGCCCGGCGCGGTGGGGTGCGGCTCCGGGGTGGGGGGAAACATGTTTATCTCGTCCCAGGGCGCCGGCGCGACGGGGCCAAAGTCCGTGGGAAACGGCCCTGCCGCAGAAGTCTCCGTCACGGGGAGAGCGCGAGGCGGGGTGTATCCAGGTGCCGCCGGGGGAGGCGACCAGCGGGGGCGGGACGCTGCGGCCACCCGCCTCGTTGCCGCGGGCGGGGGCGGGGGCGGCGTTGGCCGGGAGGGGGGCAACGAAGACAAATCCGGCCCACCCGGCCGGGCTGGAGGCGCCTTGGGAAAGCCGGGCGAAGACATGGCCCACAACGTACCACAGCGCTTCGGGTGAAGGTACCCGGCGCTGGGTCGTGGGGACACCTTGACCCTTGCACCCCTTCGAAGGGTGCCGTAAAGGCTGCGTTGGCTCACAGTCTGCGGCAACAACACGCGTGACTCTCTCTTCCCCCGTTCTTTTGGTCCTTGGGTTGGTGCTACTGGCGGGCGGCGCGGATGTGCTCATCCGTGGCGCTGCGCGGCTGGGCTTGTCTTTGGGGCTATCGCCGCTGGTCGTGGGGCTCACCGTGGTGGCGGTGGGCACGAGCGCCCCTGAACTCGGTGTGTCCGTGTTCTCGGCGTGGGCGGGTCAGGGCGACTTGGCCGTGGGGAACGTGGTGGGGAGCAACATCGGCAATCTGCTTCTCATCCTCGGGCTGTCGGCGCTGCTTCGCCCGTTGGTGGTGGACCCGGCCGTGTTGCGCTGGGACTTTCCCTTTCTGGTGGGCGTATCGGCGCTCTTGTTCGCGCTGGCGTGGGACGGGGCTCTTTCTTCGGTCGACGGCCTCGTGTGTCTTCTGCTCGGCTGCGTGTACACCTGGCGCTCGATTCAGGTGGGCCGCCGCCAGGGCACCGAAACACCTGAGGGTGTGCCCCGATCGGTGGGGCGACCCCGCTTTGCCACCGTCGCGCGGGACTTGGCCTTGATCGGCGTGGGCCTCGGCATGCTGGTTCTCGGGTCACGCTGGCTCGTGGATGCCGCCGTGCACATGGCGCGGGCGCTGGGCGTCAGCGAGTTGGTGATTGGCCTCACCGTGGTGGCGATCGGGACGTCGCTCCCGGAGCTTTTCACGTCGATCGTGGCCACGATGCGAGGGCAAAGGGAGATCGTGGTGGGGAATGTGGTGGGCAGCAACATCGCCAACATCCTCCTCGTCCTGGGCGCAACGGCCGTGGTGGCACGCGGTCCCGTGCGCGTCGCGCCCGGCGCGTTGGCGTTGGATGTGCCCGTGATGCTGTTCGCAACGGTGTGTTGCTATCCCCTGCTGCTCACGGGCGGGGCGGTGAGCCGAAAAGAAGGGGCCTTGCTGATGAGCGGCTACTTCGTCTACGTGGTGCACCTGGCCCTGACGGCGGCGCGGCATGCGTGGGCCCCGGGGTTTGCCCGCGTGGCTCTCTTTGCGTTCGTGCCGGTGGCCTGCCTCGTGGCCGTGGGAGCCAGCGTGAGTGCCTGGCGGGCCGGACGGTTCCGCGCGCGGACCTGAACCCGCCGCACGCAGGCGGCGCGGGCCGCAGCTGGCTGCTATTTTCGGCCGTTCGACCCATGCGCCCCACCAAAGACCTTCACGTCAAAGAGTGCAAACCCCTGGCGACGCCGGCTCAAATCGTCGCGGAAATCCCGATGACGGATGCGGCGGCGGAGACCGTGGCCACGGCGCGGGAGGAGATGAGGCAGCTCATCCATGGTCAGGATCGCCGTCTCCTCGTGGTGGTGGGGCCCTGCAGCATCCACGACGTCGCGATGGCCGAAGCGTACGCGGCCTTCATCGCCGAGGCCCGCCGGACCTACGGCGCGTCGTTGCTGGTCCTGATGCGCGTCTATTTCGAGAAACCGCGGACCACGACGGGATGGAAGGGGCTCATCAACGATCCCCACCTCGACGGCACATACGACGTGGAGACCGGCCTACGGAGGGGGCGCAAGCTCCTGGTGCAGCTGGCGGAAGCGGGCATTCCGGCGGCGTCGGAGGTGCTCGATCCCATCTCGCCGCAGTACCTGGCGGAGGCCATCTCCTGGGCCGCGATCGGTGCGCGGACGGTGGAGAGCCAGACCCATCGCGAGATGGCTTCCGGGCTCTCGATGCCCATCGGGCTCAAAAACGGAACGGACGGTAGCCTGCAGACCGCGCTCAACGCGATGAAGTCGGCGGCGCAGCCGCATCGTTTCCTGGGCGTCGACGTCGAGGGGCGTGTGGCCGTGGTGGCCACGACGGGCAATCAGGACACGCACCTCGTGCTGCGCGGCGGTTTGGCCGGGCCCAACTACGAAGAGCCCTACGTGCTCGCGGCCGCAGACGAGCTGCGAAAGGCGGGCTTGCCGTCGCGAGTGATGATCGACTGTAGCCACGACAACAGCTCGAAGGACTTCGCGCGGCAGCCCGTGGTGCTCGACGACATCGCCGCTCAGCTTCGCCGTCACGATCACATCCTGGGCGTCATGATCGAGTCGAACTTGGTGGCAGGGAAACAGGCCTTCCCGCCGCCTGCGGGCACGAGCCTGCGCTACGGCCAGAGCATCACGGATGGGTGCGTGGATCTCGAGGCGACCCGTCGCATGCTGGATGCGCTCGCAGACGCGCTCGCGGGCCGTCCGGCGGCTTGAGCCCCTCAGGCCCGCAGACCGTCGAAGGCGCCGCCGCCCAGGGCGCCTTCGGCCTGGTGGCGTTCCTCGGGCGTGTCCACCTCGAGCCAGCCATGGCCGCTGATGTCGCGGCAATGGGGGGGTAAGGATGTGCGCGCCAGGCGCGCCAGCACGCGTTCGACGTGGATGTCCTCCCCATCTTCGCGGATCGCCTCGTCCACGGCGGCCAGATAACGCGCCTTCGCCTCGGCCGGCACGCGGGTCATGCCCACGTAGCCGCAATCGAACTGGGAGAGGGGCTTGGCGATCTCCTGGATGCGGCCCTCTGCATCGCGCAGCACCTTCATGTCGTCCGCGCCGAGCGTGCGGTCGGTGTCGATGAAGCCCGTGACATCCGTGACGGGCGCCGCCACCAGGGGCGCAATCGTCGGCCGGTAGATGTGGTCCACGTTGAGGATCAGGAAATCGCCCACGAGGTGAGGCCGGGCGGCCTGGAACGACAAAATATTGCCGCGTCGGAACGCTGCGTTTTGCACGAGCTCGATGGGCAGATCGGCTGCGGGGCCCTTCCGAAGCGCTTCGAGCGTGTCGGCCACTTGCTCGAACTCGAAACCTCCCACCACGATGATCCGCCGCGGTGCCAGGAGCCGCGCGAAGCCCAGTCCGTAGGCCAGGAGCGGCTTTCCCGCCACGGGGATGAGGGCTTTGGGAAGATGGCGCGTGAGCTCACCGAGACGGCTGCCAAGCCCGGCCGCCATCAGGACCACGTCGAGGCTGGCCACTTAGAGTCCCGCAGCGGAGGCCATCGGCCAGAACAGGTCCGGAATGTGGGCGAACTGGTCCACCACCGGGTGCTTCGGGAACTTGAGCACGAAGCGCTCGCGCGAGAAGGTCCCGGCCACGCCGATGAAGCGGAGCTCCTCCTGGTCGGCGATGTCACCGTCGTGAAGAGAGTCACCCACGAACATGAGGTCCTCGCGGCGGACGCCAAAGTGCTTCATGGCAAGCTCGACGTGCGTGCGGCCCTTGGCCAAGCCGTTGCCGTAGCCCAGCGCCATGTCGAAAGGAAACCGGTTGTGGGCGACGAACGTGTTCACGTTCTCGGTGCCGTTGTTGGACGAGACCACCACGGCCACGCCCCGGCTGCGGAGTTCCTCGAGCGCCCAGCGCGTTTCGGTCGTCAGGCGCGCGGTGTTGCAGCGGGCGGGCTTCGCCGCCTCGAAGCGGTCGGACGCGGCTTGGTTGCGGCCATCGCCCGGGCAAATGGCGTCGAGCTGACGAATGAAGGGAAGGCCGCAGGTGGTGAGGTACATGTCCCGCGCCAGCTTGCGGTCCATGCCGTAGACCTCTTCGAGAACGTCCGTGGCCAAGTCCGCCAGGATCGGCATCGTGTCGATCAAGGTGCCGTCGAGGTCGCAGAGCAGCACTTTGGGTGCGGCCAGCCGGGGCGCGAGCCGGGAAGCGCGGCGTGTCGAAAGGGGGGCGGTGGCGGGTTGAACGTCCATGTCGCGCCCGCTTAAAGCAAGACGCGATCCAGACACGAAGAATTCACGCAACTGGTGAATTCCGCAGCTGTTTGGGCGAGAGCTGCCCCGAGGGACGTCGCCGGAAGTGTCGAAGTTTCACCGGTGTAGGTGGTGAAGATCGAACACCCTCTCCGGTGTGAGCGGATCAGGCGAGAGGCCCTACCGGTCGGGTCCAGGACGCGGGTCGGGTTCAAGCGCTGCGGCAGCGGACCCGGCCGGCGAGGCTCGGGCCCGAGGTGCCCAGGTTTTTGCCACCAGCTCCGAGTGCGCGAGCCAGATCTGCCCCAAGACCAGGCAGAACGCTGTGGCGATCAGAAAGACCTGAACGCGGGCGAAAACGGGATGGCGGCTCTTCAGGAAGGAGCGCAGCGGTCCCTTCCACAAGGCCAAAAGCATCAAGGGAAGGAAGTAGAGCGCTTCGACCAGGCTCACCTCGAGCCCTCGCGCTGACAGGTACGCAAGCCCCGATGGGGCCACGGGAATCGGGCGGAGGGGCAGGGTGATGCGCTCGGGCAGGAGCGGCCACAAGAGCGCGATGCCGCGGCTGTCCGTGGTCGCAGCGTCCAAAACCCCGTGGCTGGCCACCACCAGGAAGCTCAGGACCGCCACACGTACGGGATACCGGCCCCGCCGGAATATCCAGTACGCGAGAGCGGCGACGAGGCCCGCAAACACCCAGGTATGCGTAAAGCCGCGATGCCCCAGCAACCCGTGGTCGGGTTGCCCCAGCGCCACGGGCAGGATGTCGAGGTCCGGGAGCAGCGAGAGCCCCGCATAGGCCGACATCGTGCGCATCAGATCTCGGCTGTCGCGGGCCCCGTGCAGGCGACCCGCCAGCATTCCCACGGCGACGTGCCCGATGCTGGCCACAGCTTAGTTTAGCAAGGAGCGGTGGCACAAGCCTGCGGCGTCCGGGCTCGCAGGGCGCGGCGTCGGTGCCACGTCCGTGCCAGATCGGCGCACAGATCTCCACACGGCGTCCCGGGTCCGTGGCGAAACGAACAGAATCTTTTCCAAGTTTCCGTTGGACTTCCCATCTCTGCTACGCTGCGGGCTCTCGCGCTTTGTCTTCCGCTTCCGAAATATCCCCCGTGGCCCGACGTTACGCGGCGTGGGTTGGCCGCCACCCGGTGGCGATTCTGGTGGTCGGCGCGCTCTTGTTCGCCTTGGGCGGGGGGCTTGCCTCCCGGCTCAAGTTGAAGACGGCATTCCACGAGCTTCTGCCCAGTGACGACCCCGGGGTGGTGGCGCTGTTGCGAACCCAGGCCCGTATGGGCGATCTGAGCCTGCTGGCGGTGGGCATTCGTTCTCCCGACAAAGACGCGAACTTGAAGTACGCGGCGGCTCTGACGGCCGCGCTGCGTGAGTTGCCGCGCGAGATCTCCGAGCTGGCCACGTACAACGTCCTCGATCTGAAGGCGTTCTTCGAGAGGAACCAGTGGCTCTATTTATCGGTGGACGATCTCGAGCAGATTCGAGATCGGCTGCGGCGGGAGATTGGCGCTCGGAAAAACCCGCTGTTCATCGATCTCGGAGGAGACGACGAGGACGAGGACGAACGGGCGCTCTCCCAGCGCATCGAGAAGCGACGGACGGGCTTGGCCGACAAGTTTCCGGACGGCTACTTCATGAGCCAGGACGGAAAGTACGTGTGGGTCGTGGCCCTGCCTCCTGGGGGTATGTTCGTGGAGCGTGCGGGCGAAGCTCTCCTGGCCGAAGCCAGGGCCATCATTGCGCGGCTCGATCCCAAGGGTTACCACCCGGAGATGACGGTGGAGCCAGGCGGCCCCATCGTGACCGCCATCGCCAGCCGCCGGGCTGTCGAGCGGGACATCGTCTGGGTCACCGTGACCTGCTTGTCCATCGTGGCGCTTTCGATTGGGCTCTACTTTCGGCGTGTGCGCTCCGTGCCTCTCATCGGTGCCCCTGCGGCGTTGGGCACCGTGCTGGCCTTCGGTGTGGCCCAGCAGGCGTTCGGTTACTTGAACGCGTCCACGGCCTTTTTGGGGTCGATCATCCTGGGCAACGGCATCAACTACGGCATCGTGCTGTTGTCGCGCTACGAGGAGGCGCGCACCGACGGCCTGGGATATCGCGAGGCCTTGGCTGCTGCGATGGCCGGCGTGGTCAAGGGCACGCTGACCGCGGCTGTGTGTGCTTCGGCGGCGTATCTGAGCCTGATGCTGACGAGCTTCCGTGGGTTTTCGCAGTTTGGGGTCATGGGCGGGGTAGGTGTGCTCTTTTGCTGGGTGGCCAATTTCACGATGTTGCCCGCGATGCTCGTGCTTTTGGACCGGAGGGCCTCTCGGCTCGGGCGTCAAGTGGCGCCCTGGTCGATGGCGCCCGTGGGGCGGCTTCTGCACCGGCACGCCACGGCTATCCTGCTGGGCTCGGTGATCCTCACGGGTGTGTTGGCCCTCGGCACCACACATTTTCTCGACGCTCCCTTCGAGTACAACTTCCGCAAGCTGGCTGCCAACGTCGACCAGTCCGACGATCAGCGGCAGTTTTCGCGCAGCCTCGACGACCTCTTCGGAAGGTGGCCGCAGCCCACCATCGTTTTGGCCGACGACATTTCCGAAGTGGAGTCACTGCGAACTGCACTGCGCGCGCAAGACGAGCAGGTCAACCCGCAACGCAAGGTGATCGGGCAGGTCGTCACGATCTACGACATGCTGCCGGGGCCTCCCGAGGTGCAGGAAGAAAAGCTCGCCCTGGTGTCCCAGATCCACAAGTTGGCCAACGATCCGGCGCTCGACGTGTTAACCGAGGCCGAGCGCAAGAAGCTCTCGGCGGTGAACCCGCCCGATGACCTCGCAGTGCTGAAGCCCGGTGATCTGCCGCCCCTCGCGCGGCGTCCCTTCACTGAGGCCGATGGCACCCTCGGGCGGGTGGTGCTGCTTTACCCCGTCGAGCAGGGCTTTTCAGTTTGGAACGGACGTGACCTCCTCGAGATGGCGGCCGTCTCGCAGAAGGTCACGATCCCGAGCGGTGAAGGTGGTGAAACGAAGACCATCGAAACGGCGGGTCACGCGGTGGTCTTTGGTGCCATGATTCGCTCCATCCTGAAAGATGGGCCGGTGGCAACGGGGGTCTCTTTGCTGGCGGTGGTCTTCCTGGTGGTGCTCATCATGCGCCCCCTGTCAGCTGCCCTGTCCGCCGTGCTTTCGCTAATTCTGGGTGTGATCTGGATGGTGGGGGCTGCGGGGTGGGCCGGCGTGGCCATCACCTTCCTCAACTTCATTGCGTTGCCCATCACGTTCGGCGTGGGGGCCGAGTACGCGCTCAACGTCATGGCAAGGTACCGGCAAGACCGAGACGTCGAGGCGGCCGTGGCTTCGACCGGAGGCGCCGTGGCCCTTTGCTCCTGGACCACCATTGTGGGGTACGGCTCGCTCCTGGCGGCCCGGAATCAGGCCCTGCGAGGCTTTGGTGTGATGGCGATCCTGGGCGAGGTGGCCTGCCTGGCCACAGCCATCCTGGCGCTTCCCTCACTCATCTTGTTCCTCAAGAAGCGCAAGCTCCCGATGGCCTGAGGGCCAACGGCGTCAGTCCCCGGCGCGTACGTCCAGGTCGCCCACGATGGCTCTCAGCGAGCCCCGGTGCAAAACCAGGAGCTCTTTCGCGCGCACGGCGTTGACGTGGGCATGGTGCATGACGAGCGCTACCTTGGCGCGCCCCCCTGCCTTTTTGATGAGCGCGAGCGCTTCCTCTTCGCCAAGGCCCGTCAGCCGACGCACGATGCGCGTGGCGCGGGCCCACAGCTTTGCGTTCGTGGGGCGCACGTCCACCATCAGCCCGCCATACGTTTTGCCCAGCAGCACGAAGGCCGTGGTGGACAGGGCGTTCAGCGTGATCTTCGTGGCCGTGCCCGCCTTGAGGCGGGTGGAGCCCGAGATGACCTCGGGTCCCGTGGCCAGCTCGATCACGACGTCTGCGATCGGAGAGCCGTCCTCGTAGGTCACCGTGCGGCCGCAGGTGATGAAGATCGTGGCGGCCCGTCGGCTGTGGGCGTATTCCAGCGCGGCCCTCACGAAGGGCGTGACGCCCGAGGCAGCGATGCAACAGACCACGTCCTGCGGGCCCACGGCGATGCGGCGCATGCGCTGCTCCGCTTCCCGGGTGTCGTCTTCCGCGCCTTCGACGGACTTGACCAGGGCGCGGCTTCCGCCGGCCACCACGGCCTCGACGAGCGAGGGCGGGATGCCGAAGGTGGGAACACACTCCGCCGCGTCCAGGTTGCCGAGGCGTCCCGAGGTGCCGGCGCCGACGTAGACCAGCCGCCCCCCCTTGACCAGGGTGTCGGCGATGAGACGGGCGCCCTGCGCGATCACGTCCGCGCGCGCCCTCACCGCCTTGACGGCGTTGGCCTCCTCTTCCGCCATGAGCTTGACGACCTCCAGGGCCGGCAGGGTGTCGAGCAGCTCTGAACGCGGGTTGTCGGCCTCGGTCGGCAAGGCCGCGTAATCGGGAGCTTTGGGCGCACGGCCTCGGGGCATGGCGTTGCCGTTCTTTGTACCCGCACGTGCGGGCGAGGATCAATCGAGAGTGGGCGTCTTCAGCGTAGTCCCAGCACGTCGCGCATGTCGTAGAGCCCCGGCGTTTTTCCGGCAAGCCACAGCGCCGCGCGTACGGCGCCCCGGGCGAACGCGTCTCGAGACGACGCTCGGTGGGTGATCTCGATGCGCTCGTCGGGCCCGAAGAAGAACACGGTGTGGTCGCCGACCACGTCGCCACCCCTCAGCGTCTGGATGCCGATCTCCCCCGGTGGGCGCGGCCCCACGTCGCCATGGCGGCTGTAGCAGGCGACGGCATCGAGCGCGACGCCGCGGCCCTCGGCGGCGGCCTCGGCCAGGCGCAAAGCGGTACCCGAAGGGGCGTCGCGCTTCATCTTGTGATGGGCTTCGACGATGTCGATGTCGAAGCCGGTGCCCAGGGTGCGGGCGGCGTCACTCACGAGCTTGAGCAAGGTGTTGACCCCCACGGACATGTTGGGCGCCAAGACGATGGGCATGCGCTGCGCGTAGGTGCCCACTTCGGCCTTCTGTGCCTCGGAAAGGCCCGTGGTGCCAATGACGATGCCTGCCCCCGCGGCTGCGGCTGCGGCGATGTTGGCCAGGGTGGCGCTGGGTGACGTGAAGTCGATCCAGACGTCGGTGCTTCCCGGGGCGGGGGCTTTGGTGTCGACCGCGACGCCCAGGGGGGCAAGCCCCGCCAGCGTTCCGGCGTCGGCGCCCGAGGCGTCGGCGCCAGGGCGTTCGATGGCGGCAGCCAACCGGGCGTGGTCCGTTTGGCTGATGATGCGAATGATGGCGCGGCCCATGCGGCCAGAGGCGCCCAGAACGGCGATGCGCGTGCTCATGTGTCGACGTGAAGGAGAGGTTGTAGGTCCCGCCAAGCGTGAGCGTTTAGAGCAGCCCGGCTTGGGAGAGCTGCTGCGCGAGCTTGTCGCGGAACTTGGCCGAGAGCGGATAGAGCGGCGGCCGAATCTCCTCGGTCATGCGCCCCATCATGGCGAGCGCCGCCTTCACCGGAATCGGGTTCGACTCGACGAACAGCCCCTGCGAGAGGGCGAAGAGCTTGTAGTGCAACGCACGGGCTTCGTTCCACTGGCCCGCTACGGCGGCATCCCACATGGCCGACATGTCTTTGGGGGCAATGTTCGACAGGACCGAGATACACCCCTTGCCGCCGAGCGCGTAGAGCGCGAACGCCGTGGCATCGTCTCCCGACAACACGGCCAGGCGGTCGCCGATACGGGCGATGATCTCCGCGGCGCGGGCCGCCGAGCCCGTGGCCTCCTTGACCGCGACGACCTTGTCGAGTGCGCACAGGCGCTCGAGGGTCTCGGGCAGCAGATCGCAGGCGGTGCGCCCGGGCACGTTATACAGAACCGTGGGAAGCGGCACGGCCTCGATGATCGTCTTGAAGTGGTGAAAGAGCCCGTCTTGCGTGGGCTTGTTGTAGTACGGCGTGACCTGCAGCATGCCGTCGGCGCCGGCGTCCTGGGCGGCCTTCGACAACTCGATGGCTTCCTTCGTCGAGTTCGCGCCGGTGCCGGCGACCACGGGGACACGCTTTTTCGCTTCCGCGACGACGATCTTGATGACACGCAGGTGCTCTTCCACGTCGAGCGTGGCCGACTCACCCGTAGTGCCACAGGGCACCAAACCATCGATGCCGTTGTCGATCTGATCGTTGACGAGACGGCGCAAGGCCTCCTCGTCCACGCGATCGTTGCGGAACGGCGTAACCAGGGCGGTAAAGACTCCGGAAAACATCGGGCGGGGACAGTACCACGTTTGTTCTCCACCGCCCATAAGGCGGATGGGGAAGGGCGGCGAGGGGCGTGCCTAGGGCGCCACCGGCAGAGCCGAGCGCGCCAGGGGGACGAACACGCCCTCGGACAGGAGCCCCACGGCTGCGACCGCACTGTGCAGCCCGGGCACTGGAAGGGTCATGCGACCGGACGAGGCGGGCAGGCTCAGCTGCCGCTTGACGCGCTCGATGCCCTCGGGACCTCGCACCAACAACAAGACCTCGAGCACCGGAGGCGTGCGTGTGGCCGGAAGCGCCCAGGCGACGATCGCGGCGCTTTCGCCGTGGGCATCTTGCCCCGTGACTGCCACCACGCCGGGCACGCCCGGGAGGGGGACTTCGTGCGGAAGTGTGGGCCCTCCGCCGTCTTCTTGCCAAGCCTCTTCCAGCTCGGCGAGCTTGCTTTGCCAACGCCGCGCGGCCGCGTGGTGGGGATGAGCATTGAGCAGGTTGCGGTAGATGGAGAGCGCGGCGCCGAAGCGGCCCTGGCGGGCACAAAGTTCGGCCATCGTTTCCGTCTCGAAGGGCTCGGTGGCTGCGGTCATGGGTTCCCAAGGGATGAGGGGGGCAGGAGGCGGTCTCGCGCCTGGGTCACGTCGGCCGCGATCTGACGAACGAGCGCCTCGACATTGTCGAAGCGCAGCTCGTCTCGCAGCCGGGCAACGAAGGATAGACGCAAGCGTTTGCCGTAGAGGTCACCACTGTAATCGATGAGGTGGGCTTCGATCGAGAGGGCGCCCTGCACGTTGAACGTGGGGTTCGTTCCCACGCTCACGGCTGCAGGCCACGCGGGCGCTTCCCCCGACGGGAAGACCTCGGCGGCGGCAGACGAGACGGGGGGCGCTTCCGTGGCCCAGGCCGCATAGATCCCGGCGCGCGGCAGGAGCTCCGTGTCGGCCGCGACGTTGGCGGTGGGATAGCCGAGGTTGCGCCCGCGGGCGGCGCCATGGACCACCTGGCCCTCGAGGGCGTAGGGGCGACCCAGAAGCAGAGCCGCGCCCTCCACCCGTCCCTCGAGCACGAACTCCCGCACCTTGGTGGACGAGCACACGATGCCTTCGACGGTCACGGGCTCGAGCACGTCCACACCGATGCCGACCTGGCTGGCCCAGGCGACGAGTTTTGAGGCGTTGCCTTGGCGGCCCTTGCCAAACGCAAAGTCGTAACCCACGACCACGTGACTGACGCCCAGCTCGGCGTGCAGGTGGTCGAAGACGAACGCTTCGGGGGTGGTGTGGGCGAACGCGGCATCGAAGGTCTGCACCAGCGCAAAACCGGCGCCCGCGCTGGCGAGGGTCTCGAGCCGAGCCGCGAGCGGCATGATCATGGGCGGTGCCAGCTGGGGGGCGAAGTGACGGGCCGGGTGCGGGTCGAACGTGAGCACGCCGCAGGCGCGTCCGGACGTCCGGGCGGCCACGTCGTGCGCCCGCGCGAGCAGCGCCTGGTGCCCGCGATGGACGCCGTCGAAGTTGCCGATCGCGACGACCGCACCGCCGGGGCGCGCCGGATCCGCCGTGAAGGCGTCGCGGCCCCAGTAGATTCGCATGGCCACGGCATATCGGTTGCCGGGAAGGCCGTCAAGCGGCCCCCGGGCGCACTATCCGCCGCGCACCAAGACGATGCGCTTGATGGATAGGGCGATCACCACGAGCGCACAGAGCACCACGGCCCGCAGCACGCGCACCTTGCGGACGCGGCGCTTGAGCACTTCGTAGTAGGCCAACGCCTCGGACTCGGGGAGCTTGCGCAGAATGATTTCTTCACGGCGCACACGCACCCGTTCACTGACCTCGGTACCGAGCGCCAACACGAGCACCGCCAGCAACATTGACCCGAACACCTCAGGGGGCTCCCTGGACGCGGGGCGGTGGGAGTACGCCGAAGGCATAAACGGCCAGACCCAGGGCGACCGTGCAGACGAGAGCCGTGACGAGATAGAGAGTTCGCTGGGCGTCGTGGCGATCCCGTTCATGTTCGGCGATCGCCTGGCGCACAGGCATGTTGCGGACGCGGGCGAGCTTGCGCCGCTCGGTCCAAAACTGGCTCACCGAGTAGGCGGCGGCCGCGGCAGCCAGGATCAGGCGGAGGCCTCGCATGATGGTGGCGTTGAGACTACTTCAGCGCTGGCCGAGCGGCGAGCGCTGCCTCAGGGCGTTCCCAGCGCTTCGGGCTCCAGGGCGCCTTCGGGGGCCGGTCCCTCTGCCGCGCCGCGGGGTGCGTTCTCGGCCGCGCCTTCGTGGGGCGGCGGCTCGTTATCGGGCAAGGGTGGGGGTTCGGCGACGACAGGCTCGGGGGCAGGCGCGACGGGCTCCCGGGTGCGTTCAGGCAAGGACAGCTCGTCGAGCCCTTCGACCGGCGGCGGCGGCAGCTCGCGACGGGAGCTTCGGGAAGGAGGCAGGCTCCTCGAGGGATCCTCGGAAGGCAAAGCCGCGGTGTTGGACGGTAGCTCCGTGACGTCGGCTGCGCCCTCGAAGGCCTCGTCTGCCGGCACTTCGTCGACGGACTCGGTTTTCGGGGGCGGCGCGCGCAGTTGCGGCTCCGCGCGTTCGGCTCGGGCGCTCGCGGGGGGGCGGGGGGGCGGCTG
The DNA here is from genome assembly GCA_022184915.1 of Myxococcales bacterium. Lineage (NCBI taxonomy): Bacteria > Pseudomonadati > Myxococcota > Myxococcia > Myxococcales > Myxococcales bacterium. The sequence continues at coordinate 490,951 of JAGTJU010000002.1, forward strand.
CACGGGCGGTGGGGGCGTCGCCTCGTCCTCCGCGGGAGGTGGGGGGAGCGGAGTCACCTCGGCCGCGCGGGTTCCCCAGGCGGCCCGCCACAGCCCGAAGCCCGCCGCGCCCAAAGCACAGAGTACCACCACCACCAAGAGGCCCGTCCAGCGCGAAGGCTGGGTCGATCGGATGGCGCGCGGCGCTTCTTCTTCGAGCCAGGAGGGCCCGATGCGCAAGTCAGCCACGGTAGGTTCGGCGCCGACCAAGCGTGCCACGTTCTCCCTCCGTGACCCGGCCTCGTGCAGCAGGGTCGGCTCGTCGTGCCTTGCCGCTTCTTCGCCCAGCACCAGGGCTTCTCCGGTAATTTCGCCGCCCGGGATTGCCGATTCGGGAACGGCCCCTGGGCCCTGCCGCCCGATGGGGGGCTCCCCGTCGCGGCGGGCAAGCTCGAGCAGCCACTGCTTGAGCTCCGTCTGGCCCGGAGAGGCAAAGGTGTTGCGCAGGGCCCCCTCGACATCGGCGAGCATGTCGTCGGCGGAGCCGAAGCGCTGGTCCCGATCGAAGCACATGGCCCGCTCGAGGATCGCCACGAGGGCGGGGTGAAGGTCCGGCGCCCGTGCGAGGGGAGGGGTGAACTCGCCCTGTTGGACCCGCAGCAGCACCTCGAGATCCGACGCCCCCTCGAAGGGCCGTTGCCCGAGCACGAGCAGGTAAAGCAGCGTGCCCAGGGAGTAGAGGTCCGAACGCGCATCGAGCGTTTGCCCCAGAGCTTGCTCGGGGGACATGAACGCGATCTTTCCCTTCACCACACCCGTCTCTGTGTTGTCCCGTTTCCGGCGAGCCTTTGCGATGCCGAAGTCGGCCAGCTTGACTTCGCCTTGTTCGCTGATGAGCACGTTCTGCGGGCTCACATCGCGATGAACGATGCCGAGCGGCTTGCCCTCGACGCTCGACTTGGCGTGGGCATATCCCAGCGCGCGGCAGACCTGGGCGGTCACGTACAGCGCGAGCTCGGGAGGGAAGGGCAATCCCACCCGTTCGGCTCGTCGCAAGAGCCGCCCGAGATCCCAGCCGTCGACCAGTTCGAGCACCAGGAAATACCGCCCTCCAGCCTGGCCGAGATCGAGCACCTGGACGATGTTGTTGTGAGACAGGCCCATCGAAATGTGGGCTTCGTCGATGAGCATGTTGCGAAACTGCTCGTCGGCGTAGAGGGCCGCGTGAATGCGCTTGAGGACGACGGGCTTCTCGAATCCTTGCGAGCCATGTTGTTTGGCCAAAAAGATCTCGGCCATCCCGCCTTCGGCGAGCTTTCGCACCACGGTGTAGCGTCCGTGCTGCGTGGCTTGCGGGGTGGCCCGAATCAGACTCACGGGCACCGCGCCTGTTGAAACGGGCTAAACATGAATGCTCATGTAGGGAAAGGGAAGCGTATGGCGAGCCGGTGAATTGTGCAATCACTTAGCGCGAGAGTTGCTTTCGCATATTTTTCCGCGTGACCTGTCCGAAACCTGGGGCCGACGGCCGAACGGCCGGCAGAGAGCTGCGGGCTCATAGTGGCAGAGGTGGCCCCTCGAGGCTCATCGGGGTGCATGTCGCAGGTCAGGAAACTTCGCACGAAGACTCGACAGGCGAGCGTGATTGGCGTTCGATGGCGGCAATGGACGTCACGCTCCCCGTTCGACGGGAAGCCTCTCGCTTGGCCGATCGCGCCGCCGCCTGCTCCCTGCCGGTGTTGGCGTGGGTGGCCCCGCTTGGCCTCGCCCAGCTGCGCGCAGTGCCCTTCTTCGGAGCCGTCTCGGGGGTGAATGCCGCATTGAGCGTCTCGGAGCCCGTTGATTTTGCGGCTGTGGCGCTCGGCCGCGTGGCCACTCTATTTCCCGTAGGCGATCTCACGATGCGCTTGTCACTGCTGGGGGCTGTCGTGGGGGCGCTCGCCGTATACCTTTGGACCCGTGTGGGCTTGGAACTTGCGGCCTGGCTGCGCCCGCCGCCCCGGGCGCGGCTAGGCCCCGACGACGCCGTTCACGAGCCTGTGGCGGTGTTGGGGGCTGTTGCCGCCGTGACCCTCTGCGGTCCTGTCTTGACTCACTACACGACGGCGTCAGCCGCACAGGCGCTTTCGCTGGGCTTCGTCGCCGCGTGGGCCTGGGCCGTGACGTTGCTGCTGAGAGACCCGGCCGACGCGCGAGCGGCCTTGGCGGCATCTTTTCTCGCGGGCGTGACGGCCGTGAGCGCTCCCACCGTGGCGCCCTTGCTCTTGCCTCCCGGCTTGGTCTTTTGGGTGTGGGGTCTCAAGCGCCGCGCGCGCTGGGCCTTGCTAGGGCCTCTCGCCTTTGCCCTCGGGACCGCTCCGGGTCTGGGGGGGGCAGCGGTTGGCTTCGGCGACACGGCCCGGTGGGCCGGCTGGTTCGACCTGATTTCGCTCGGAGTCTTCCGGCGGGCCGCGGGGCAGGTGGGATTCGAGGTGTGGTGGCAAACGGCGGTTTCGTTGGCCGATGGGCTGGGCGTCGTGGCCGTGTTGTTGGCGCTTCTGGGTCTTGGTGTCCTCGCCCTGCGCCTACCGAGCTGGGGGGGCCTGGTGCTGTATGGCACGTGGGCGGGGGTGTTGAGCGCGGCGGGTGCCGGTGTCGCGCGCGAAGCACGCCTCGCGGATTTTCTTGGGTTCGTCATGCCGGCGCTCGCAGCCGGCATCCTGCATTTCTCGGCGAAGCTCGGTCGAGCCCGCCTGCCTGCGGCGTTGGCTCTTTCCCTCATGTGTCTGGTGGCGCCCGTCATGTCCGGGGGCCTCGCGCGTTTTGGGCCCGACGGCCGTCTGCCCTTGCATCTTTTGTCTCGCGCCGAGTGGCGTCTACCGCCGCGCAGCGCGGTCGACCCGGGTTCGGATGAGCTGCGGCTCGTGTTTCGCTACGGAGCCGCGCTGGGTGTGCGTCCCGATCTCGTCATCCGCCCCGGTGCCGTGGCGCGTGACGCACCCGCAAGCGCGCCCTGACGTTGCATCGGGTCCGAGCTTCCGCGCATCTGATGGCACGATGACCGGACCGCCACCCTACCGCCTGCCGTCTCCGATGCCGTCGTCGTTTTCGGACGACGGGGGCCCGGTATCGGAGCTCGTCCGGTTCTTTCGCCATGGCAAGGTGGCAGTGTTGACAGGTGCGGGCTGCAGCACCGAGTCGGGTATTCCCGACTATCGCGGCCCCACCACCGGTCGGATGCCTCGCCAGCCGATCCAGCACGCGGCCTTCCTGCGCAACGCCCTCGTGCGCCGGCGCTACTGGGCACGAAGTTTTTGGGGGTGGCCGAAGTTCGCTGCCGCCCGGCCCAACGCGGCTCATGCGGCGCTCGCGACCCTGGAGCGGCGGGGCTGGCTTTCGGGGCTGATCACCCAGAACGTGGATGGACTTCACCACCAGGCCGGAAGCCACCGCGTGGTCGAACTACACGGGGCGTTGTCGCGGGTGGTCTGCCTGTCTTGCCAATCGGAAATGGCGAGGTCGGACCTGCAGGTCGAGCTTGCGGCGCTCAACGCAGACCTTGCAGGCGAAGCCGAGCTGGCGCCGGATGGTGACGCGGAGGTTTCGGCCTCCTGGCTCGAGCGCTTCCAGTCGCCGGTCTGTGGGTGCGGGGGAGACCTCATGCCAGCGGTCGTGTTCTTCGGCGGGCACGTTCCGCCCTCCGTGCTTTCCGAAGCGTGGGGCGTCTTGGAGCAGGCCGAGGCGCTGTTGGTGGTGGGCTCGTCCTTGGCTGTCTTTTCAGGTTACCGCTTCGTGAAGCGTGCGGCCGAGCAAGGAAAGCCGGTGGCCATCTTGAACCGTGGCGAAACCCGGGGTGATGCCCTGGCCGCGCTTCGCATCGAGGGATCCGCGGGCCCCGTCCTGAGCGCCCTGGCGCGCCGGTTGGACAGGGCCTAGCGCGGCGCCACGGGGCAACCGGTCGCGCCCGTGGTAATCTTTCGTTACATTCATGCGGGCGAAGGAACGGGGCCGCACAAGTTCATCATGCGGGGCGGGGCGGCTGGGACAGGCCGTCGGCCTCTGGGTGGTTGTGTGGGCCGGCGTGTCGGCCTGTGGCGTCGGTACGGACGGCGAGCTGGGCGAGCCGTGGGACGCGGCCCCTGACCTCAGCTTGGACGGCGAGCCCGGGGCGTTGCCACGCTTCGACGCGCCCGTCACGGTGGGGCCGCCCGAGCCCCCTATCCCGGAGCCAGGCGACGTGCCGCTCGAGCCGACCTTCGACGCAGCGGTCCGGGACACGAGCTCTGTGTCGCCCCCCGACATTTCGCCCCCCGTTCCCGTTCCGGATGCGGGAACACCGGATGCCGCTCTTCCGCCACCCCCGCCCCCGCCGCCACCCCCACCGCCGCCGCCTCCTCCTCCGGATGCGGCCCCACCCCCACCGCCGCCGCCTCCTCCTCCGGATGCGGCCCCGCCCCCACCGCCGCCGCCTCCTCCTCCTGATGCGGCCCCGCCTCCCATGCCGGATGCCGCGCAGCCCGATGCGGGTGTGCCGCCCGATGCGCCGGTTGCGATCGATACGGACGCGCCACCCGAGGGCTGGTACACGGTCTCGGAGGCCTCGCGGTCCGTCGAGATGGCTCCCGTGAAGTGGCAGTACGCTTACGGGTACCTCCACGGGGGCGACCCGAACATCGACCTCGGGTGGGGCTGGGGATGGGGCATACGTAACTTCGTCGACAACGAAACCGGCGAAGACCACTCGGGTGGCTTCGACGCCGTCTACAAGAACTACAAGTGGGACAAGACGCCCGTCGTCGTCGGCACCCCTGTGGATCGGGGCCAGTTCGTGGACATTCCGGTGACGACGGGGCTTTCGAAAAAGATCGATCGCCTCTACTACGGCTTCGCCGGACTCGAGATCGAGTATCTCGAAAACACCTCGGAGTGGACCGAGGATTTCATCCATGTCGCGGGCGCCGAAAACGACTTGGTCTTCGTCATGTACGGCATGGATGACGTGGTCGGCATGACCGAGGGCCGGAGGTTGTGGAAGGAGTCAGAGCGTATCTCCGTCGAGACGTACGGTCGGCCGAAGGCGAACTACGGCGACACCTTCATCGAGGCCAACGGCGCGACGGTCGATGATTGTTCCTACCAGGGCCACTTCATCTACGGATTGATCAATCGGACGACGGGGCGCGGGATCGCCGGTGTTTACCCGACGTCGTTCACGGTCCAGGATTTTCGGATCTGGTGGACCGAAGTGAACCGGATCGAGATTGAATTCGCGCCCAACGGCAAGATTGGGAAACGGTGGCTGTTCCGGGTAGATGGCGGCCGCGATCAAGTCGTCTCTTTGGGCAAAGCGCTCGTGGACGCGGGACGCTTCCCGGGGAACTGAGACGCGCCGATCTCAGGGACGCTTTCGGCGCTGCCAAGCGAACGCGGCGCCCGCGCCGCCCGCCACGAGCAGGAGGCCCCCGGCGACCCACACCGTGCGTGAACGCGACGTGGGCAGGACGGCGGTCTCCGACACGACCGCTCGCAGGACCGGTTTGGACGTGGACTGGCCCTCGGCGGGGTCCGCGGGGTGCGGCGGGAGCGACTCGTGGGTCGCCGGCCCCGGGTCGGTGGCCTGAAGCGCCGACCCGTATAACGAGGAAGCCTTCGCCGCGGCGAGGCGCGGGGGCGCGGGGCGAAAGGGGGTGGGGGGCTGTGTTTCGCTACGGGGGCCTGCATCGGTAGGCGCAATGAATGGGGCGCTGCCTGCGAGCCGGCTCACCGCGGGGCGGACCTCGCCCGGCGGCGGTGCGCTGGCGTCAGGGACTCCTTGAGCAAGGGGATCTCGAACGCCCGCGTCAGGTTTTGGGCGCCCGGGACGATCTTTCCGGCGGGTCGGCTCCGCCTCCGGCGCGGCGTTCGACGGTCGCAACGGGGCGCCTGCGTCGGGCGGGGGCGTGGGCCTACTCTCCGCGGGCTTGCCGGCTGCTCCGGCAAGGGCGCTGGGGTTCGCTCGCGTCTCGCTTTCGTTCGGGACAGGCGGAGCCTCGTGTGCCGGCCCGTCGGACGAGGCCCCGCGGAGGTGCGGAGGCGCCGCCCGCCCGGTCTGGTTGCGCTCGAGGATGTTGCGAGCCTGTGTGATGTAATGGATCGCAAGCCGGGGGTTGTTGGCCTCGGTTTCTATCTGGCCCAGCAGGACGAGCGCTTCGGTTTCTTTGGTCAGGGTTCTGGCTTCCCTGTACAGGTTGCGCGCCGTGAGCGCTTCCTGTCGCGCCTGCACGAAGCGACGCTTTTCGAGCGCCGCGTTTGCCCGAGCGAGGGCCGCATCTCCGTCGCGCTCGGTGCTCGCATCCGCGGCAGCCGGGGCGGTGGCTTCGTCTTGCGCCTGGGCGCGCCCCTCGCACGCAACCCCAAGTGCATGCCCCCAAACCACCCTCACCGCCAGGCACGACACGATCGACACCCTCTGGGATCGCGTGGCCTTGGTACCCCTGTGCATGAGGGATCAGTCTAGCGCGGTCCTCGAAGACGCGAAGCTGCGGTCGCCGACGCCTTCAGCACCGCTTGAGCACGAGCACCGTGCGATCGTCGCCTTCCAGTCCCCCGCGGGGTGCAGACGCTTCGAGCAAACGGGCAAGCAGTGTCTCGGCGCTCAGGCTGGGGGCGCTCCGCAGGAGGGACTCCTCCATCACGCGATCGCCCTCTCGCCCGAAGGCCTCCACCACGCCATCCGTGCAGGACACCAGCGTATCGCCTGGGTGAAGGCGCACGATTGAGGAGTCGTAGAGGGAGTTCTCCAACATGCCGAGCCCCGTTCCGCCCGAGGTGAGGCGCTCGATGCGCCCGCTGGCGCGCACGAGCCAGGGCGGGATGTGGCCGGCGTTCACGTACGTGAGGCGCCCGGTAGGGGGCGTCAGGCGTGCCAGCACGGCCGTGGCGTAGCGATCGTCTGGGAGGTTCTCGAGAAAGCTTTGATTGATGGCCGCAGCTGCGCTGCCCAAAGAATCTTCCTGCCAGTGCGTTCGCACGGCGGCCCGCAGGGCCATCATCAACATCGCGGCTCCGGCGCCCTTGCCGCTCACGTCCCCCACGGCCAACCGAACGGCGTCGGGGTCCGTCGAGAGGTCGAAGTAGTCGCCGCCCACGCTCAGGCTGGGTAGGCACTGCCCCGCCACGTCGTAGCCCGGGATCTGGGGGGCGCTGGCGGGCATCAGCCTCTGTTGCACCAAGGCGGCCAATCCCAGGTCCGAACGCAGACGCCGATGCGCCACATCGACTTCGCGCGCCCGCGCCGCTTCGATCTGGGCCGCAAGGAGGTGTGCCCATAGCCCCAGCACGCTCTCGTCGGCGTACCCGTAAGGACCGAGCGCGCCCAGCGAGCGGGCGGCATAGGCGAACCCCAGCATGCGCTCACCCCCACTGCGCAGAGGAATACAAACGGCGGAGGCGGGCCCGCTGTCTGTTTCCACGAGCCGGGCCACCACGGCGCCGTCGGCGGCGATGACCTGGTGGATGAGCTCAACGGGAGGAACCACGTGCGAAGAGCCTTCGCCGCGGTTTACGCTGGCTCTCGCGATGACTGTCGGGGGGCGCCCTTCGAGCAAGGCAATGCCCGCGGCATCGGCCCGCGCCAGGTCAGCGAAGAGGTGGCTGCCGCGCTCGAGCACCTCGGCGAGGCTCTCGCAGCTTGCGAGTGCGCGCGCAGCCCTGCCCAGCCGTTCCAGGCCGGCCCCGGCGGCACCCTCGAGCAAGCCAAGCCCGGGGTTCGTGATCTCGCGGGCCAGGGTGAGCCCGCGTTGCCCTTCGGACGTGGGCTGTGAGAGAAATCCCGCGGTCTCTGAGTCGGGCAGTGCGTCCACGAAGGTGAGGCGGCTCTCGCCCGCCCGCAGCACGTCACCGTCCTGCAAGCGGCGCGCACCCAGCACGGGTGTGTCGTTGACGAACGTGCCGTTCCGGCTGCCCCGGTCGACGATGTAATAGCCGTCGGCCCGGCGCTCGATTTCGGCGTGACAGCGCGAGAGGATCGGGTCCGGCAAAGCGAAATCGCTTTCGGGCGCACGCCCGATCGTGGCGCGCTCCTGGAGGAGAACCGCCCTCGTGTCGTCGTTTGTGTAGATGATCAGCCCCGGCATGTTTCCGTCGCCGGCTCAGGATAATGCTATTTTTGTGAATGTGTAGTAACGAAGGATACATTACGCGAAAAAGCTTGGTGACAGACCGCCGCATGTGCGGTGCGTTGTGTGGCCCTCAGGAGGCTACCGCCGCTTCGTAAAGAGACTGGTACTCGCGCGTCATGAAACCCAAGTCAAAGTGCGCGCGGGCTCTGGCAAGACCCGCAGCGGCCATACCTTCTCTCATTTCCCGGTCCTTTAGCAAGGCCGTAAGCGCCTCGGCGAGGGCCGCGGGGTTTTCCGGGGGGACCAAGCGACCCGTTCGACCCGGGATGACGGCTTCGGCGAGCGCTCCCACATCCGTGGCCACCACCGGGAGCCCGGAGGCCATCGCTTCGAGCACGGTGAGCGGGAGACCTTCGCTTTTCGAGCTCAGCACGAACACATCGAAGGCCGGCAGCAGGTCGGCCACGTCGCGCCGCCCTCCGGCGAACACCACGCGCGCGCCGATGCCCAGGTGCTGCGCCTTGTCTTCCAGTTCGCGCCGCAGAGGTCCATCACCCACGAGCACGAGGCGGGCATGGGGCACCTCCGTGCGTGCAAAAGCCTCGAGCAAGCAGGCCTGATCTTTGACAGGTACCAAACGCCCCACCGTGCCCACCACCAGGTCTTGGGGCTCGAGCCCCAAGCGCTCCCGTGGTCCCCGGCGATCCGAGCCAGGCGTGAAGGCGTTCGTGTCGATGCCGTTCATGATGGTCCGCACGCGGGAGGAATCGATCCCCTGGGCCACCAGTTTGCGCTTCACGCGTTCGGCATCGGCCACCACGGTGTGCGTGAGCCACGGCAAAGACAGGGCGCGTTCGGCCAGCTTGAGGCCTTTTTGGTGAGGGAACAGGTTGCTGTGTTCCGTGTGCACCAGGGGGCGTCGGGCCACGGCTGCCGCAAGGCCGCCATAGAGCCAGGGCCCGACGTTGTGGGAATGAATCACGTCGATGCGACGGCGGCGCACCAGAGCGGCCAGCCGGACCGGCAAGAGCGGGTCGCGGCCGGCGCGACGGTCGAGCACGTGGGTCGGAAGGCCCAACGCCCGGAACTCTGGGCCCAAAGTGCCATCAGTCGTCAGACTGGCAATCTCGAGTGCGAAGCGGCGTGTGTCGATGCGCCGCGCGAGGTTGAGGACCAAGGCCTCGGCCCCACCGATCTCGAGTGTGTTCATCACCTGCAGGACGCGCATCACCGTAGCCTCGCCCGCAGCTGCTTGAGCCGCGCCAAAGTGTTTGCGCCAAGCGCACTCGCCACCAAGTACATCCACGCCTTTCGGTGCGCAGGTTTCAGTTTCACGCACGCAAGAAGAGGGCCTCTTGCTTCAGTCGTGCGACCGAGGTGAATCAACTCTTCGGCCCAATCGAGGTAAACCTGGGCCAAGCGGTCCGTCCACTCCGCTTCAATGGCGGGGTGCTGGCTGCAAAAACGTTGCCGGGCGAGCTCCAAAACGCGCTTTTCACCGCTGTACGATCGGCCGACGTTCCGGCTGATCCCCGAGGCGTGGGTTCGGTAGCGGATCTCCGGCGTTTCCAGCGCGTGGATTTCGTAACGCGCGGCCACCCGCAGCCACAGGTCGTAGTCCTCGACGGCAAAGAGGGCGGGGTCTTCGTCGAAGCTCCCGACCTCCTGCAAGCAGGCCCTCCGCACGAGCACCGACGAGGTGGGGATCACGTTACGCCAGAAGAGCCGATGAAACGCCTGCCCGGAGACCCCGGGAAAGCGGCTGCGCCCCACCACGTCCCCGGTCTCGTCGATCTTGAGAACGGGGCCATAGACCAAGCCCACCGCGGGGCGCTCGGCCATCACCCGCAACTGCTGGGCGAGCTTCGTGGGTTCCCAGACGTCATCGGCGTCGAGGAAGGCCACGAACGGTGCCTGCGTGGAGCGAATGCCCGCGTTGCGGGCGCGCGCGGGTCCTCCGTTGGCCTGCTTCATCAGGCGCACCGGGTGATCGGCAAAGGGCCGAAGCGTCTCGTCGAAGGGACTCTTCGAGCCATCGTCCACCACCACCGCTTCCCAGCGTGTCTCCGTTTGCGCCACCAACGACGCCAGCGCCTCGGTCAGGAACCGCGGGTTCGGGTCGTACGCCGGTATCACCACACTCACCTCGGGGGCCCCTGTTGTCATCACCTGCCATTTCATGCGGCAGGGGCTGCCGTTTGGCAAATCCCTGTAGGTCGCTCCCGTCGTCTGCCGGACAGCGAGGGATTTTTGCGGGATACTCTCTGCCGTGGCTTACCAGCTACCGACCTTGCCTCTCCGAGAACCGGATCTGGGCACCTTGCGCGATGAGCTTCAGGCCCTGTGGCGCGCGGGCCGGCGGCGTCCGTTTTTGGTGCTGCTGTGTGCGCTGTTCGGCGCAGGTGTGGTGGGCCTCCAGAGCGCGCGCCGTTCGCCCCTGCCCGTGGGGCGGGTGATGGTGCGCATCGAGGAGCAGTGGTCGGAGGGCTCATCGAACCGGCGGTTGTCGCGCCAGGAACTCGAAAGCTACGTTCACGACGTGGCGTTTTCGGCCACACATCTCACCGAAATGTTTGTCGAGCGGCTTCTCGATGGTCCTCCGCCTCGTGACCTGGATCCGCACGAGGTTGCGACGGGCATTCGCGAAGACCTCACCCTCGAGGTGGTTCACGACCAGATCCTGTCGTTGTTCTCCGCCAAGGAGCGCCGGCGTGCGGCGTTCGTCCAGGTCAGCTTCCGGGCGGGAAGCGCAGAATCCGCGTTGCGGGTGACGGATGCCCTGGCGGACCTGCTCGTGGAAAAGGCGATGCTGGCCGAAAGCGAAAGCTCACGGGCGCATGCCTTTGCGGCCCGGGAGGCCTCGAGCCGTGCTGAGGAAGAGCTCACGCGCGCCCGCGCCCGGGTGACCACGCAGCTCTCTCTCATCGAAAGGCCGAGTAAACTTGCGGAGTTCGTGGGAGTTGCCCTGTCCGTCGAGCGCCACCGCGCCGCGCGCGCCAAGTCTGAAGAGGAAGAAGCGTTCATGCGCTTTCGGGCCCAAGCGGAAATGCCGTTGGTGTCCCTGACGCGGGGTGAAGTGCGGGTCGAGCGCCCGGTCTCTCGGCAGCGCACGTTCCTGACCGTGGCTGGCATCGGCTTTGCGTCTCTGCTGCCCATCGCATGGCTTCTCGTGGGCGCCTTTTCCAGCCGTATCGAAGACGCAGACGATTTGTCCCGGCTCGGGCTTTCTTCGCTGGGGGCCATTCGCGGGGCCGAGGGCCCGCGACGCCGCATGCAGTGATGTATATTCGGTCCCGCCTTGGCTTCGTCTGAAAGGGTCTTCATGCCGGCTTCGATCCCCGCCTCCTTTTTTCTTTTCAGAGCCGTGCGGCACTTCTGGCCCTGGATCCTGGTGGTGGCCGCGTTGGGCTCAGCGGCCGCCGTCGTGGCCGGACGATACACGCCCCCCGTTTACAGGTCGGAAGCCATCTTGCTCATGCAGCAATACCCCGGGGCACCCGACGCTCGTCAGGCCGGAGGGCGCCTGAAGGACATGTTGATGGCCAGCGAACGGCTGTCCAAGGTTCTCGAAGACGCTCGGCTCTTCACCCATCTACGCACCGGGCAGGAACGCGTGGAAGAGATGCGGAAAAAGACCGTCTTTCGAGCCCACCCCGGAGCCACGTTCTCGATTTCTGTGTTGGCCAACACACCCGAGCAGGCCCAGCAGGCCACGCGCGACCTGGCCGATGGCCTCATCGAAGACGATGGGCGGCTGCGAGGCCTCGAAGCCCAGCGGAACCGCATCTTCCTGCAGGGTGAGAAAAAACGTCTGCAGGCCGAGGTCAAGAACCGTGAAGACGAACTGCAAGCCTTCCTGCGTGAGCATCCCGAGGTCGCGCTCCAGCCGGAGATCGAACTCGTTACCACGGATGATGGCACCCGCGCGCTCGAGCAGGAACTCGAGCGGCTGCGCCAGGCTCAAGACCGGAGCTCGGGACTCGGCGGACTCGACTCCGACTCGGCCGCCTCGGCCGCGCGGCAGCGGGCCGAAATGGAGCTGTCGCGGGCGCGGCTCGAGCTGTCCGAAAAGCGTGACCTGCTGACCGAGGCTCACCCCGACGTGATCTTGGCTCGCCAAAGGCTCGACCGGGCAGAAGACGCCTACAAGCGGTCGATGGCGGCCGAGAGCGCTTCGCGAAAGGCTGCGCTGACGGCGGCGACGTCGCCCAACGCGGAAAGTGAGCGCTTGGCAAAACAGATCGATACCCTCGAGAGCAAGCTGGCCTCGGCCCGCACGGGGGGGCGCGGGAACGCGCGCGGCCGTCGCAACAAAGAGTTGGCCCCTTTGCAGGTGCAGTACCAGAGCCTGCGCCACATCACCGAAGACGTGCGTGAGCGCTTGAGTCGCCTGGAAGAGCAGCAGTTCCAAGCCGAGATGTTGGAAAAGATGCAGACCGGTGAGGGGATTGGCCTCCTCACCATCCTGGACCCGGCCTACCGTCCGGCAGCCCCGGAGGTCAATCGCGGCCTCAGGGTGGCCATGGCGGGGATAGGCGCCAGCGTGGTGCTAGGAGCCTTTGTGGCGTTTTTGCGCGCGTTAATCAGCGACAAGGTCCGGGATCGCCGCGATGTCGAGTGGCTTGCGGGAGCCTCGGTTTTGGCGGTCATTCCGAAGGGAGGAACTCGTGGCTGAAGCAAGGAGCCCCAAGAACTTGGCGGAGGCCATGCAAGGGGCGAGCGCTCACGGCGCCACGGACGTTGAGGTCGTGGTCATGCCAGCCCCCGCGACCACCGACCCACGCCTCGTGGTGGCCGAGGCCCCACAGTCGCAGGCCGCGGGCTCATTCCGGGCCCTGCGGCAACGGGTGGTCGATTCCCCCGAGCGACGTACCTTCCTGGTCACCAGCACCGGACCGGGCGAAGGCAAGTCCGTCACCGCGGCCAACCTGGCGTTGGCCCTGTCGGAACTGGGACGTGCCCGCGTGGTGTTGGTGGATGCCCATCCGGCCGCCCCGATGGTGGCAACGTTGTTCAAGGTGCCAGAGCCGCCCACCTGGACCGTGACCTTGCAGGCGCGCCGCGGAGCCGACGTTGCGCCGCCGTGGGAGGTGGTGAGACAAGGCGATGCGGACGTGCACCTGCTCACGGCCTGCCGGGAGCCCGCCGTGCCGGCGCCTTTGGCCTCGGACTACGCCCATCTCCTCGCGCTGTTGCGGCGGGCCTTCGACTTCGTGGTCGTGGACGGGCCGGCTCTCTCCGCGCGCCCCGATGCGGCGGTGCTGGCCGAGAACGTCGACGGGGTCATCGTGGTGGCGTCGGCAGGTCGGACCCGGGCACGGGCCCTCCGGCAGGCGCTCGAGCAGATCCCCGCGCACCGCCTGCTGGGTACGGTGGTCCTCGAGCGCTGACCCGCGACTGCGGCCCGTTGCCCTCAAACCGCGCCGGCTGCTGGCGGGGGAGGCATGATGAGGTCTCGAAACAGACCCGGGTCTCCGGCTTGCCCCTGCATGGCGGCCATGGCGATGTTGTACATTTCGCGCGCGGTGACGTAGTGCAACTTCCAGTGCACGCCGTCGTTGTACGTGCGCGCCAGCTCTTCGTGCAGGGCGCGGCCGGGTGGGCCCAGCAAACATCCTGCCTGCGCTTCTTGCGCGCCGTGAGTGTGCACCTTCACGAACACCCATTCCGGGCGCCCCGCGACGTGGATGTTTTGGTTCACCCAGGAACGAAGGCGCCACGGGGTGGGGGGATCGTGGGCCGTCACATTGGCGTTTTCGATACGAGGCAGGGGGCGGCGGACACTTCGTAGCGTGAGAGCCAAAGGGCCTTCGACAATGAGCAAGCGATCGTCGTGCCAGCGCCCCACCTTGGCTTCCTCCCCTCGGTCGAAGGCACGTCTGCGACTGAGGTCACCCACTGGCCAGTAAATCTGATTGACGATGGCTGCCTGGCTTTCGTCCGGGGCGGCGGGAAAGGTGTAGTCGGCGTAGCACCCGGTCTCGAAGAGCACCTCGAGCTCGTTGTCCACGCCGCACCAACGACCGTCCGCCCGCGCGTTGGCTAGACACCAGTTGCCGTGGATGAAGGCGTATCGGACCTTGTCCTGCGTGCGGCTGAGATGCCCATGTGAGGCGAACCGCCCCAGGCCCTCTTCGAGCTTGGCCTTGAGGCTCGCGGCCGTGTCGCCATCGTGGTGGATGTGAACCTCCACCTCGCCCAACCCCTGGCGGGCAAGGTCGGCGAGCACGTCGAGGTGGCGCCCGTCGTACTCTTCGGTGGGAAAGAAAAACGAATGCCGAGGGGCATGGCCGTCGGCATCCCTGAAATCCTGGCAGAGGGCCGGGTAGCCTCTACGCCACGTCTCCACGCGCGCGTCGGCGACCGCAGCGCCGGGCGACTTCCAGCGCGGCTCGTAATGGTCGCAGAACGCAAAGACAAGGTGGCGGGGGCCCGCCACGGGCGTACCTCGGTTCGCCAGGGGAGCAAGAAGGCGCCGTCCTCGCGCCCGCAGGTAAGCCGGCAGCCAGCGCTCGAGGTGCTTGCCCCGGATCTTCTTCACCAAGGGAAGTTCATTGAAGATTCCTGCGCCGTTGGCACCCTTCATGTCGCGCCCCTCACCACCTTCACCCACCCGCTCCGGACAACCTACCTACGTGAGCGCGTCACGCGCCCATCAGGATGCGATCCAGCTTCAAAAGCTTCAAGATCGCCAGGGGTTGATCCTTGACGCCCTTGACCTCGACCTTGCCGCCGTACGCCCGAACGCGCCTGAACAAAGACACCACGGCACCCACACCGCAGCTGTCGATGAGCCGGAGGCTCGACAGATCCACGTACACCTTCTTGTGGCCCTCCTGGACGATGCGGTCCATCGTCGGCCGCAAGTCCACGACCGTGAGAGCGTCCAGCTCTCCGGAAATGCGGACGATGACCGAGTCACCCTCGGTGGACATGGTGAACGTCATTTTTCGATATCTCTAGCGATCCGCTTGGACAACTTCAAGGTGTTAGGGGGGCCTGCCAGGTACTCGACGCGGTCCATGAGGGTGCGGATCAAATATACCCCGAGTCCCGATTCGGGAAGGTCTTCGAGCGTAGGGTCCTTGATGGCCTGCAAATCGAACGGCTGGCTATCGTCCTTGAGCTCCACGTGCAACACATCCCCCACCGAATAAAGCAACACCGACATTCTCCCGGGATCTCGCCCCTCGTACCCGTGAATCGCCACGTTGTTGAACGCCTCTCCGACCGCCGTGACCACTCCGATCCGTAGGTCTTCGAGATTCTGTTTCGAGGTGCCCGAACCAACGGCTAGCTTGCAGGCAGCGGACACGGTTCGCAACACCACCGACCGGTGTGCAAGGGTGGCCGGCACCTCCAGCAGGATGGGCAGCGTCTTTTGTGACACTTTGGGTTCCGTCATGAACCTGGGCCGAGCGCTGTGGGTTCCTCGTGCGTGTGTTAAGCTGCGGCAGGGGTGGTGATTCGTGAGATTGGGAGTCCGCCTGATTAAGCGCGTGTTCGACATCGCCTGTTCGGCGACAGGACTGGCCATTACTGTACCATTTTACCCCCTGATTGCAGGGGCCATCTACCTCGAAAGTCCTGGCCCGGTGTTTTACAAGCAGCGCCGGGTTCGTCGCCTCCTGGGGGGAGGTGCTGGTGGCAAGGACCTCGAGTTCGAGGACTTCGAGATCCTCAAGTTTCGCACCATGGTGCTGGACGCCGAAAAGAACGGCGCTCAGCTGGCCGCCAAGGCGGACAGGAGGGTCACCCGGGTCGGCCGCTTTCTGCGCAAGACCCGCATCGACGAGTTGCCACAACTGTGGAACGTGTGGAAAGGGGACATGAGCATGGTGGGGCCGCGCCCCGAGCGCCCCGAGATCTTGCAACAATTGGCGCTGGCGATCCCTTACTTCGAGGAGCGCACCCGGGGGGTCAAGCCAGGGCTTACGGGGTTGGCCCAGGTCTGTCTGGGCTACACCGGCGAGGCGGATCCGAAGAGCGAGATCGGCGCCTACCTCAAGGACCTGACCAACCCCTTTGGGATTCCCGAAGCCGAGGGCGCGTTGGCCGACGACATGCGGGTCAAGTTGCTCTACGATCTTGCCTACTGTGCCTCTCTCGAAGACCTCAAGAGTTTCGCGCGCACCGAGCTCGAGATCTTGCTCAAGACGCCTCTCGTCATGCTCAGGGGGAGTGGTCAATGAGGCTGGTTCCCTGGTGCCCGTGAGCGTGAGGGCGGCTGCCTGACGTCGGGAGGTGCTTGCGTGCTCGGGCTGGCGTTCGCGTGTCTGGGGCTCTTGGTCTACACCTACGTGGGGTATCCATTGCTCGTCGCCCTGGCCGCGCGGCTGTGGCCGGCGCCCCGGGTGACGGCATCAAGCGAGACACCTCTCGTTTCCGTATGCCTGCCGGTGTTCAACGCCGAGGGGTTCATCGACGCGAAGCTCGAGAGCCTCTTGGGGCTGGACTGGCCCGCGCAGGCGCTCGAGGTGCTGGTGTTCGATGACGGGTCTTCGGACGGTACGGCGGCGGCGCTTGCGGCCTGGGAACGGAAGGAGCCGCGCGTACGCCTGTTTCAAGGTGAGGGTCGAGCGGGCAAACCTTCGGCGTTGAACCGCCTTGCGGCCGAGGCCCGCGGCGAGGTGCTCTTCCTCACAGACGTGCGCCAACTTCTTCATCCGGCGGCGCTTCGTGCGCTCGTCCGGATCCTCCTGACGCCGGATGTGGGGATGGTGAGTGGCAACCTCGAGCTCCGGGGCGCAGCGGGCAGCGGTATGTACTGGCGTTATGAAAAGTGGATTCGAGCCAACGAAGCTCGTTTCCGCTCGCTGGTCGGCGTGTCAGGGGCCGTGGCGGCGGTACGCAAAGCCGACCTGCCCGCCTTGCCAGCGGACCTCATCCTCGACGACGTGTATACGCCCATGTGCTTGCGCCTCGCCGGTCGTCGCGTGGTCCTTGCCCAGGATGCCCTGGCTTACGACGAGGCCTTCGAGGACGACCGGGAATTCGCGCGCAAGGTGCGCACGTTGGCTGGTAATTTTCAGCTCTTTGCGAAGCTGCCACGCCTGCTCGTGCCCATCGTGAACCCCTCTTGGTTCGAGACGGTGTCACACAAGCTGGCGCGGTTGCTTTGTCCGGTGGGGCTCTTCGGTCTCCTTCTCGCCAGCGTGGCGTTGTCCGTCGTGCCGCCCGCCGAGGAGCCTCGGTTCGTCTCGTCGCAGGCGGCAGGCGTGGCGCTGCTCTTGGGCCAATCCGCGTTCTATGTGGGCGCTCTCGCGGGTCGCCGTGCGGGCAAGCTGGGTACCCTGTGCCGCACCTTCGTGGTGCTTCACATGGCCGTCGTGGTGGGGTTTTACCGTTTTCTGCGCGGGCGCCAGCGGGTGACCTGGTAAGCGCAGCCTCTGCGGCCGGACCCACCTCAGGGGGACGCCAACACGGGCGCCAGCCACTCGGCCAACGCCTTCGAGTAAACCCGGGCGCCTTCGGGCGTGAGATGAACATCGTCGGCGTAATGCCGGGGCGTAAGCCCGAGGGCCCGCGGATCCCGCGCGTCCACGAGGCGTGCGCCCGAGGCGGCCAAGAGTGCCGTCATTTCGGGGTAAAGCGGGTACGGCGGGCCCTCGAACGCCGCAGGGACCGGGTACGCCACGAACACCAGTTTCACGCCTTCCTCCCGCGCGACTGCCAGCAGGCGCGCGAGGGCGCGGGTCTTCCGGAGCGAGGCGCGCTCGTCTCCTGGGGCCGGGGCTTCGGGCGACAGGGGGTGGCTTCCGGGGTCATGTGCGCCGGTCGACTGTGGGGGGAGGGCCGCTTCGCGGGCCTGCTGTTGAAGCAAATTGGCCTGGTTCACGTCGCGGAGGAAAGCTTTGTATCCGGGCACGAAGGCGCCCAGAACCCTCTCCTTGAGGCGTCCACGTACGGCAATGGCTGCCGATAACGACGACAGCACGAATTCGGAGCGCTCGTCGAAGGTTCGAAGGTCGATGGTGAACACCGAAGGCCAGTCGGGAACGGACGTGAAGAAATGCGCGAGGCGGCCGATCTCGATGCGGTTCCCGTCAAGGAGGTCGTCTTCGTAGAACGTGATGACGGCCGTGTCTATGCTGTTGCCCCGGTCGTAGAAAGTGTCCTTCAAGAGGAAATGCCAGGTGTCCACGCGCGAAGCGTCTGCCACGAACTTTCCAGCGGAGACCTTGACACCGAGGGCGGTCAGACCGGGCACGAGCACGTCGAGGTCGACGCCCTCGTCGGTGGCCGAGTTGCCCACGAAGGCCACCCGGGGTGCCGGTGAAGAGGCCAGTGCGGCTGCGCGTTCGGGGTAGGCACGAAAGCGGCGCAAATCCTTCGAGGCCGATACCAGGACCGTGCGGGCCGCAAGCTCGAGGGCGAGCAGCGCGACCACGAGCGTACCCACCGCGTACCAGCGTGAACCCGTGGCGTCCCTTTGGCTAGAACTGGAAGTAGATGAACTCAACGGCTTTCTCCGCGTGGAAGAACAGAACCATGACCACCACGTACACGTACGCCAGCGCCCGCCCGGTCCAGGGCCATGCCCCCACTCTCTCGATACGCCGTTCACCTTCGATGAGCCGTTCGATGAAGAGGAGGGGAAAGGCCAAAAACGCCATCAAAGCGAGCGCCGACCCCACAAAGGGCGTGTAGTGGAAGTCCGTGAGGACCCTGCCGGCCATGTGGTAAGCCGCCTGGAAGTTGTCGGCCCGGAACAGCAACCATCCGACGCAGGTGAGATGGAACATACCCAGGATGCGCAGAGGACGGCGCCAGGTCGCCCCGAAGGCGCCCTCGGGTACCGTGTCTGGAATCTGGAGCACGCGGAAGAGGCACAAGACGATGCCATGGAAGAAACCCCAGGCCACGAAGGTCCAGCTGGCGCCGTGCCACAGTCCGCCGAGCAGCATCGTGATCATGAGGTTTCGGTACAGCTTTCTGTTTCCGCCGCGATTTCCTCCCAGGGGGATGTACAGATAGTCCCGCAGCCAGGTTGAGAGGCTGATGTGCCACCGCTTCCAGAAGTCACTTGGGCTTTGGGCCAAGTAGGGCTGGTTGAAGTTCACGACCAGCTCGTAACCAAAGAACTTCGATATCCCGCGGGCCATCGAGGAATAGCCGGAAAAGTCGCCGTAGATCTGGAGCGCAAACGCGTAGATTCCCACGAGGGTCTCGGGCCCGTGAAGGCCGCTGCCCTGGCCCGCGCCGTAGGGGAAGAAGATGGCATTCGCCACTTGCGCAAGGTTGTCTGCGATCACCACCTTCCGAAACAACCCCACGGCGATGAGCCAGGTTCCTTCTCGCATCATCTGCCGTGTCACCGTGCGAGGCTCCACCACCTGCGGCAACAGGGTGTGGGCGCGCATGATGGGCCCCGCGATCAGGTGAGGAAAGAAGCAGACGAAGAGGGCGAAGTCGCCGAAGTCGCGGGTGGGTTGGGCGTCCCCGCGGTAGATGTCGATGGTGTAGCTCATCGCCTGGAAGGTGTAGAAGCTGATCCCCGCAGGCAGCAGGATGCCGAGTGTGTGGAGCGATGTGGACATCCCCATGCGGTCGAGCAGGGTGGCGAAGCTGCCCACGAAAAAGTCGAAGTACTTGAAGAAACCCAGCAAGCCCAGGTTGGCGATCATGCTGATCACCAGGAACACCTTGCGACGCCTGACCTCCGGCAGACGCATCAGCGTGGGAAGCACGAATCCGTAGGCCAGGCTCAGCGCCACGAGGGAAAACGGGATCCACAGATCCGCCAGGCTCTGCGGCAAGGCCGCCCTGACGGCCGACGCGTTGTGGGTCTCCAGACCGCGTCTCAGGAGCTCGTAGTCGATGCCGCTACACAGGAGGAACCCCGCGCCGATGACCAGGGCGCCGAGGCGTCGCAGCGCTCTGCGCGACAGAGCCACGCCGGCAACCCCGAGCCCCCCGACGAAATCGATGATGGTCGAAAACAGGACGAGGAACAGAAACCGGTAGTCCCAAAAACCGTAGAAGACATAGCTCGCCCCCAACATGAGCCGGTTTTGTCCCCTGTGCGACAGTCGCCAATAGGGAACGAAAACCGCCAGGAAGAACAGCCAAAATCCGAGCGTGTTGTAATTCACGGCGCTTGACCCTCGCGCAGAATCCGATGGCCGGGCATGGCTTAAACTTTCGTGCGTAGGTACGCCTTGAGAAACACCAACAACACCCCGTCGATGGCCACCACCGCCAGGAGATCTTTGGCGGTGCTGGCCACGCGAAAGTCTGGCATCAGCTCACGCGCTCCCGCATAGAGGGCTCCCACCAACCCCAGGTAGATCCAAAAAATATTGTGATCCGAAAACGAAAGGAACATGGAAGATACCATGAGCCCGCACATGGCCGATAGCAGAGCCGTGGCCCACAGGCGGACCAGGGGAGGCGCGTTCGAGCGCCCGGAGAGCAGGGTCATGGGTACCTTGAATGCGAAATAGACCACGGCGCTCCAGAAGAACAGGCCCACGAGCCCCAATTCGCCCAGCGCGAGCATCATGGAATTGTGTGCCGTGCGTTCGTGAAACTCCGTGAACTGGCCTTTTCCCATGCCAAAGATCGGTGACTGCCGCGCCAGCTCGAACGCAACGTCCCAGGCCTCGTAGCGACTCATCGTGGATTCGTCGGCGCTGTCTCCCGAACGCCCCCCGAGCATCATGACGGGCCCCGCCACCAAGGCGGCGAGCACAAGGCCGAGCGCCTTCCAGCGGCGCAAAAAGTACACCCCCAGGACGGCCATGAATGCCAGCTGTCCGCTGCGCGATTGGGTGAAGATGGTGCAAAGCCCCGTTGCCGCCACCGAGAATGCGACCAGCAGGGCACGGGGTAAGGTCTTCCGCATCTCCAAGAGCGCGATGGCGAAGGGAACGCCGATGCTCACGATCACGGCCAGCTCGTTGGGATCTTGCATGATGCCGCGGTAACGAACGCGGTGAAGTACGCTGGTCGTGCCGGCGAGGCCGATGTGCTCACAGCGGTACTCGACCCCTGCCTCGAGGTTTCCTTCGTAACAATCCTCTCTTTCCTCGCAGCTGCGGCCATCGGGTACGAGTTGATCCGACGTGGGATCGTCGCTCTGCTTCACGCAGCCGAGGGGAGCGAAGGCCTGGTGCACGCCCACGAGGGTGATGGAGAGGCTCAAGCACAAGAGCACGGTGGCCATGATCCGGAGCGAGCGGAGGGTCTGGAGGCTTCCAGCCACCATCAAAAAGAGGCACAGGGAGACCATCGAGCCGAGCATCTCGCTGAGGATGTCCCAGGGCGCCTTTACAGCCAGCGTGACGAAGGCCCACCCGAAATAGGCGCCGGCCCAGGGCAAGAGGGGGTTGCTTTGCAGGCGCGCGAACCCGCGTCGTACGTCCAGTGCGCAGCCGATGGCTGCAAGGAGCAGGCCGATGTAGATCCAGGGGACCCGCCCGAGGATGGGAATGAACTCCTGGGGCCGGATGTAGACCAGGAAGAGGATGCCAACGAGGCCGGGTATGGCGAACATGAGAAACCAGACGTATCGTACCTTGATGCGGCGGGAAACAACCTCGTTCAGGGGCGTTCAGGCAAGTTCGAAGCGGGGGCAGATGCGGAAGCACCCGACATGCGGTGTTCCCTCGCGGGGCCTGGCCTCGGCCGTGGGCTCGAGACTTTTGCCCGTGAGTCTGGCCGTGAGTCTACTCGGCCTCGCGATTTCGGCATGTGCGGCCAAGCAATACACGTACAACTACGCGAAAGAACCTGACCCGCGAAGCCGGGAGTTCGTGGTGGGCGCGGCGGACCTGCTGCGCGTGAACGTGTGGGGCCAACAAGAGCTGAGCGTGGACATCGCGGTTCGGCCGGACGGCAAGATCACCTTGCCCCTGGTGGGTGACGTGGTAGCGGCCGGGCGTACGCCGTCCGAGATCCGCGACGAGGTTCAGTCGCGGTTGACGGCCTACGTGAAGAGTGAGTCGGCGAAGGTCACGGTCGGCGTGATCGAGATCCGGAGCTACCGGTTTACGGTGAGTGGCAACGTGGAAAAGCCGGGTCAGTACACGGCGCCCTCCTACTTGACGGTGATCGAGGCTCTCAGCATGGCAGGAGGACCGAACCGGTTCGCCCAGTCCGAGGAGGTCGTGATCCTGCGCGACTACGGTACGAAAAAGTATCGTAAGATCCCGATCAACTACGAAACGCTTCGTCTGGGCACCACGCCCGACATGAACATCGTCATCATGCCGAACGACAACATCGTGGTGCCCTGAGGCGCGGCGACGCGCAGCGTGCGGTCGGGTCCGAGGACGAGGGCGCCGTGCGAGTCTTGGTAGTCACGAAACTGTTTCCGAATGCGGTCGAGCCCCTGCTCGCGCCGTTCAACCGCTTGCAGCTTGCCGCATTGGGCGGGCTGGCAGAGGTCAGGGTGTTGGGAACGCTGCCCTGGTTTCCGGCAAACCGCGCGCTCGCGAAGCTGGCGGGTCGGCCTCTACCCGCCGCGCCGCCCGCCCGCGAGATCATTGACGGGCTCGAGGTATGGCATCCCCGCACGCTTTACATCCCGAAGGTGGGGCTGGCCGCCGCTCCGGCGCTGTACATGGCGAGCTTGCTCGGGCAGCGCTCCCTGGGTGCGCTGGCGCACGCCCGCTGGGCCGATGTCATCCTCGGGTGTTGGGCCTACCCGGATGGCGTGGCGGCCCTCGGCCTTGGCGCCTTGGCCAAGCGGCCCGTCGTCGTCAAGGTTCACGGGACCGACATCAACGATCTGGCGCACCGGCGTTCCGTGCGCCCCGTGCTCACCAGGGCGTTGCCCGCGGGCGCGGAGGGTCGTGGCCGTGTCCAAGGGCCTCGTGCGCGAGCTCGAGGCGCTCGGCGTGCCTTCCCCGCGTATCGCCCTCGTCCCCAACGGCGTGGACCGGTCTGTCTTCGCTCCCCGTCCGCAGGTTCAGGCCCGCAGGGATCTCGCGCAAGCCGTGGAGGGCAAACTGGTCCTTTACGTGGGGGCGCTCAAGGTCACCAAAGGTGTGCGCGAGCTGTTCGAGGCCTTCGCGTCACTGGCTGGGGCGCGCCCCGATCTGCGCCTCACCCTGGTAGGGGGAGGTGAGTTGCGCGCAGAAGGAGAGCGTTTAGCTACCCGCCATCCGGGCCGCGTGTACCTGCCCGGCCCGCTTCCGGCGCGCGAAGTTGCGGCGTGGATGGCCGCTGCAGATGTCGTGACGCTACCGAGCTGGAACGAAGGCACCCCCAACGTGCTCATCGAAGCCATGGCTTCGGGACGGCCCGTGGTTGCCACACATGTAGGGGGCATTCCCGATCTGGTTCGTCATCCGGGCCTCGGGTGCCTTGTTCCTCCGCACGACTCCGGCGCGTTGCGGTCCGCCCTCGAACGCGTTCTCTACGGCGCGGGCGAGACCTCCGCCGGGGCGTCCCTCGATCCGCAGGAGATTGCCTCGTTTGCTCCCGGCGATTGGCGGGACAGCGCACGACAGCTGCTGAGTGTTTTGAAGGCGGCCGCCCTCAGCTGAGCGCGAGACGCGCTGAATGCCCTCATTTTGTGACTTTCGCCGAGCCCGAATTAACGTCAAACTTATTCGCCTATGCGCGTACCCAGGTCTTTCGTTGTGGGGAGGTTGTTCAGGTTCGGGCTTGCGGTGGCCGTGCTGGCGAGCGCAGGCGCGAGCTGTCGCACGGATGGCGACGCGAAGAAGGATACCGACACGGACGGCCCGCTCATGCCGGAACCGCCGGGGGATCCGGGCGCACCGAACCGGCCTTCTCGGCTCATCGCCCTCGGGGCCTCCAAAACCGCCGTCGAGCTGGCGTGGACGGATGCATCCACCGATGAAAGTGGCTTCGTCGTCGAGAGGGCTTCCGCGCGCAATGAGGATTGGTCGAGCGTGGGTACGGCTGCGGCGAACGCCACCAGCTTTTCAGACCCATCGCTTGCCCCTGCCACGACCTATCGCTATCGCGTGTTCGCGCAGAACGCCAAGGGCAGGTCAGCGTCATCCAATGTGGCCACGGCCACGACTCAGGTGGATGTAGCGGCACCGCTGTCGATTCCCACGCAACACCCTCGGTTGTGGTTCACGCCCGAGCGCCTGGCCAAGGCCAAGGCCTGGTACGCGAAGAACCCCTTCGAGCCGAAGGACGACGAAAAGGACGAGCTGGCCTTCAAATACCTCATGACGGGGGACAACGCCCTTGCCCGCAAGGCGATCGATTGGCTCAAGACCTTCACGCTCGACGTGGGCCGCAGCGTGAACGACGACGCCCGCTGGTCGGGAGAACGTGCCTTGCTGGTCTTCGACTGGTGCTTCGATGAGATGACCGAGTCCGAGCGGGCCATGCTCATCGAAAGATGGAATGGGTATGTGGAGACGTTGAACGGAAAGGACTGGGGCAGCTCAGCCACCCCCGGACCCGCGAACAACTACTTTTGGGGCTACCTGCGCAACGGCATCGAGTGGGCGATTGCCAGTTGGCACGAAAACGACAAAGCGCCGGCGTTGCTCAATCACGCGATGAACGAACGATGGGAGGCCTTCAAGACCTACGGTGCGGGTGGGGGGGCGGGCGGCGTGCCGGCCGAGGGCTCTCAGTACGGTCGTTACATGTTGGCTTACGCCGCCGTTCCCCTGACCACGGCGATGCTTCTGGGACGCAACATGTGGGAAGAAACGCCGCTGTTCAAGTCCTCGGTGTTCTACCTGGCGCACTCGCTCAGCCCCGATCTCACGACGTCGAAGAGCGGAAAGACCGGCTACGAAACTTTTCCTTATGCGGACGACGACGGTTTCAAGAACGGTAGTTCTGCCTCTTCGATTTACGCCGGGGCGTTCATGGGAACGGCGGTGGATGTATGGCGGGATACGCCCGTGGGCGGTTATGCCCAGCGCTTCTTGGACATCGTGAAGCCGCCGATGCCGCACTATATCGAAGCGGTGATGCCGGCAGTGCCTGCCCGTAGCTTCGACGACATGCCGGTCGACTATTTCGCGCCAGGCATTGGCTTCTTCTATCTGCGGAACAAATGGGACAAGAACGCCATGGTCCTGAACCTCCAGCTCGGGTGGCCCATCGGCGCCGACCACCGTCACCTCGACGCGGGCACGTTCCAGGTCTGGCGCAAAGGGCGATGGCTCTCACGGGAGACGGCGGGCTACGATGCCAGCTGCGCGATGCCGGGGTGGAAGGGCCAAAAGGAGGTCCGTTGTCCCGCGACCGTGCTTCACAATGGCTTGCTGTTCGAGGGTTATGGCCTTGCCAACGCCTATCACAGGGGCGATCCCAAAGTGCTGCGTCTCGAAAGCACGCCCGAGCATGCGTTTGCGGCCGTGGACTTGACCCCCGTCTACCTCGCTGACAGCAACCACCCCGAACGCGACTTGAACCCGCATGCCGAACAGGTGATTCGCGAGTTCGTCTTCATCCGGCCCCTCGAGACCCTGGTGGTGTTCGACCGCATGAAGGCCACGGCGTCCCCCAAGAGCGCCGAGGAGGTCAATAAGACCTTCCTACTACACTTCGAGGCGAAGCCCACGGTGGCGGGCAACGTGGCCGAGATGAAGCTGGGGGGGCAGATCTTTCGTGCCACGACCCTGCTCCCAAAGACCGCTGAGAGCCGCGTGATCGATGAAGGGGAGGCTGGACAGTTCCGCTGGGAGGTCGACGCCCGGGGCGCAAATCCCGGCTTCCTGTTGCACGTCCTGCAGGGCAAGGACGAAGGTGGCGACGATGTCGTGGCCAAGCTGACCGAGACGCCGGACGGCTACGAGGTGTTGCTCAAACACCCCAAAAACGGGCAGGCGAAGGTGGTGTTTCAAAAGGGCATGACCTCAGCGGGGGGCAAGTTTGGCTTCTCCGCGTCGGGAGATCCCGCCGTCACCGATCTGCCGGTCGGCGTGCAGGAACAACTCGTCACGGACGACGGTCCGGTGTGGCGTTGAACGGCGCGGGCGGCGAAGCTTCGTGAGCCGAGAGCCAACCCGGGTCTATTTGACCTTCGACGTCGAGTGCGCCGAGGAGCGGCGGGGCCCGCGCGGCACCGTGCCGGCGATGGACTACGAGCTGCGCGCGTGGGGCTCCTTCAGCAACCAGCCAGAGCCACTCGGCGTACCGCTCGTGATGGACATTCTCGAGCGGGAGGGGTTGCGGGGGACGTTCTTCGTCGAAGCGCTGGGCGCGGCCCACTTCGGAAAGGCGGGGCTTGCCACGATCTGTGGGGCCGTCAGGGAGCGTGGCCACGACCTGCAGCTTCACCTTCACCCCGTCCTGGAGCGACCCCTGTGGGTCTCGGAAGGGCGTGAGCCCGCAGCCGACGATCTCGGCCTGTACCCGGAGGCCGAACAACGGGCGTTCCTCGAGCGCGGGATCGGTTGGTTCGAGGCTTGCGGCGTTCCCCGGTCGTCGATCGTGGCGTTTCGCGCCGGGAACTTCGGCGCGAACAACGATACCTGGAAAGCCATGGCGGCCTGCGGCCTGCGGGTTTCGTCGAACCAAAACTTGTCGTTTCTCAATCGTTCTTGTCACATCAAGGGGCACCCGCATGCGAACGATGCGTTCAACACGGGGCAAGGGGTTCTCGAGGTGCCGATCACCAACATGGAAGAGAACTCTGGTCAGCCGCGCTTGCTGCAGATCTCGGCCATTTCTTTTGCGGAGGCCTGCTGGACGCTCGAAGAGGCGCACCGTCTCGGATTTGCCGCTGTGACCTTCGTCTCACATCCTTTCGAGTACTTTTTCATCGACGATGTGGTCACCCGACGGGCTCGCCCCAACTGGCCGAACGTGCTGCGGCTCAGGCGCCTGGCGCGCTACCTGCATGAAAACGAAGACCGTTTCCAGGTGCAGACCATGAACCAGCTGGCGCAGCGGCCGCTGTCTCAGTTCCCGATGGGAGGCGACCCCAAGGTGCAGCGCTTGCCGAGGGGGCGCAGGCGGCTTCGCTATTCGCGCTTACTCGAGCAGGGTGTAAAACGGCTATTGTCTCGCCCGTTCTTTTGAACACCCCCTCGCGCGGAGACGTTGGC
This sequence comes from Myxococcales bacterium, assembly GCA_022184915.1. NCBI lineage: Bacteria > Pseudomonadati > Myxococcota > Myxococcia > Myxococcales > Myxococcales bacterium. The sequence continues at coordinate 518,009 of JAGTJU010000002.1, forward strand.
GACATCCCAAGGCGGCCCGAAGGAAGTTTTCCATGATGCACGGTCAGAACATCATCTGTTTCGCGAAAGACTGGACGGAGGATCCGACCAGCAACAATCACGTGATGAAGGGGTTGGCCCGGAACAACAAGGTGCTGTGGCTCAACAGCATCGGCATGCGCACCCCGAACTTGGCGAACAAGGGAGATGTTCAGAAGATCCTCCGCAAGCTGAAGAGCTTTTCCCAGGGACCGGTCGAGGTCGAACCCAACCTGTGGGTGTACACACCGATCGTTTTGCCGTTGCCTCATTCGCCCTGGGCCACGCGCGTCAACCGCGAGATCCTGCGGGGGACCCTGAAGGCGCTTCGCTACAAGCTGGGCATGAACGAGTTTCAGCTGTGGACGTTCCTGCCAAATGCCGTCAGGCACGTGGGTCGCCTGGGAGAGTCCTCGGTGGTCTACTATTGCACCGACGAGTTTTCGCAGTTCTCTTACCTCGATGGTGCCCGTCTTGCCGAGATGGAGCGGGAGCTGTGCGCTAAGGCCGACGTCGTCTTCACCACGGCCCGCAGTCTGTGGGAGGCGAAGAGGGGGATGAACCCCGAAACGCACTTGGCCCTTCACGGTGTGGACCAAGGTCACTTTGCGAAGGCCCTCGCGCCGGCGACGGAGGTCCCCGCAGAGCTGCGCGATGTCAAAACGCCCATTCTCGGGTTCTTTGGCCTGATTCACGATTGGATCGACCAGGACTTACTTGCCTTCGTCGCGCAGAAGCGCCCGGATTGGACCTTGGCGATCATCGGCAAGGCCCAAGTGGACACGAGCCGCCTGCAACGCTTGCCGAACGTGCGGCTGTTGGGGCGCAAGGCTTACGAGGAGCTGCCGGCCTACTGCAAGGCTTTCTCCCTGGGTTTGCTCCCCTTCGCCATCAACGAACTCACACGCAACGTGAACCCGATCAAGCTGCGCGAGTACCTGTCCGCAGGGCTTCCCGTGGTGTCGACGGACTTGCCCGAGGTACACACCTTCAGCCGGTGGGCGGCCATCGCGCACACGAAAGAGGAGTTCCTTCAGGCGTGCGAGGCGGCCCTGGCGACCGATGGAGCCGCGCTTCGCGAGGAGCGGTCGCGGGCCATGACGGAGGAGACGTGGGACGCCAAGGTGGCAGAGATCGGTCGCGTCGTCATGGACGCGCTGGCCCGTCGCCCGGCGGCAGGCGCGGCGGCGTGAGCCTTTACCGGCAAACGCCTCGAGGCTCGAGGGTGGCAGCCCGCCCATGACGGAACGAAAGACAGACCCGGTGATTGACGACGCAAGCCCCGAGGTGCGCATGCGGGACGTGTTCGAGACGCCTTTGCCTTCCGGTCGGGTCGTGGGCAGCCACACGACGCGGGGCCAGCGGCGCAGCGGAGCGGATCGAGAGAGCACCCTCTCGGTCGACGGAGGCGCTTTGCGGATCGCCCCTCTCATCGACGCGGGCTGGGGTCGGTCCTGTCTGGCCTACCCGGCGCACGCAGCGACCCCGGGACTCATGTTCGCGGTGTCCGTGCTCGATGGGCACAACACCTCGCAAGCCGAGCCTTTGTCGGAGCGCTTCGGTCGGCGCTTGATCCGCTGGCTGCGGGGGCCCTACGAAAAACCCGATCTCGCCACACGGCTGCAGCGGCTGCGCAGGTTCATGGACCCCGCGAAGGCGCCTCGGCTCACCCGCCAGATGCTGTGGTGGCTTCGCACCGATGAACGGACCCGCAGCGTGCGCGTGCTCGATGAGAACCTCGCCGTGGGCCTGCATCCCTTCGACGTGGTGAACGATCCCCGGCTGGGGGCTCACTTCGTCATGCGGGCGCTCGGGCCCGACAACGGCGGTTTGTGCGTCAATCTCGGCGCCGAAACACCAACGCAGGTGGTGGCCGGGGTTCAGAACTTGCCGCTGCTGCTCGTCGTGGCGCTTCGCGAAGGCTCGTGCGTGTACTACGCAGGATCCCTTACGGGCGCGCGGGGGCTTGGGCCGGGGTGGCCGTGGCTTCGCCCGCTCGGCATTGGCCCCTTGCCCGCGTCACCCACGCTTCATCCCGTGCTGGCGCAGGCTGTGCTTGGGCAGATCGGCTTTCGGGCGGACACTCGTGTCTTCGGTGCCGAGGTGGCTCACGACCCTCGCTTTCGGCCCTGGTGGGGCGGGGCGCTGTGGGCCGATTCCTGCGCGGAGACCACCGCCCGCCGGACCGAAACGCTTGCGCCGCCTGCGCTGTTCTCGGAGGCCCCCCTCGGCTTCGTGCGGGGCCCCGAGGGCTTGGCCGTCAAAACCCAGGAGGCCGCCTCCGCCTGGCGTTCGGCGTGTGACCGGGCGCCAGGTCTCGTGTCGTTCATGCTGCGAACCGATGCCGATGCGCAGGGAGCCGTGGGGGTGTCGTTCCGAGGCGTTCACGCTTCGTCGTTCGCGCTCATCTGCGAACCCCGGAGGTGGCGTTTGCAGCAAAGCGTACCGGGCGGCGGAGCGGTGACGCGTCTCGAGGGCACGCGCCCTCCCGCCGGGGGGGATCGGTGGTCGCGGCTTCAGATGCTGGACGACGGCCGCCGCATCACCCTCGTCGAGAACGCAACGGTCCTGGGCACCCTCGAGGACGACGCGCAGGCCGAGGCCGCCGCCTTGTCCCTCGAGGCCCACCCACACACTCATGGCTTCGTGGTGGCCGGCTTCGAGGTCCATGCCCGCGCCTTGCGCCTGGAAACGGCGACGCACCTGCCCTGGCCTGTCACCGTGGCCACGACCGGCGAACGAGGGCCGCTCCATGTGCGCGATGCGCTCGAGGGCCACGGGCCGCTCGAACGACATCGAACGCTCGAGGGTCTGCGCTGGCGGCGTACCTTGGGTCAGGGGCGTATCCATCTCGAGGGCGGGGCCGGTGCACGGGTCGATGCCTCGCCCACTCGGCCGAGTCCGGATCGTATGATCTACGCGGTGCCGTGGCGGGTGCCCGGTGCCGATCTCGCCGTGGAGATCCTGGCGCCTGGCTCCGGCCGTGACGAGGGCGAGAAGACCCGCGGGGGCTTTGCGTTTTGGCAGGACCATCGCAACTACCTCACGGTCTCCGTTTACCTCGACGACCACTACGGTGGTGCGTCCGTCTCGTCGTTCCTTCACCTCGATGGCTACGAAGATCTTTACGACGCCATCTGGACGAACGTGGGAAGCCGCATCACCTGGGGGCGGCCTTTCAAGTTTCGGGTGGCCTTCGACGGCCAGACGTATCAGGCCTTCGTCAACGACGAACCCGTGTTGTTCCGGCGGCTCTCGGACGTCTACCCCGAGCAATCTGCCCTGCGCTTGACCCGCGTGGGTTTGGTGGCGAACTGGGAGTGGGGCAGAGACACGGGCACACGCTTTCGCCACTTCGAGGGCCGCGAGCTCGTGGCGGGGGCGCATCCGCCGTCAGTCGCGTCGTCCTGATCCGTGGCAGGTGTGTGTCCGTGTAGGACTTGTCGCCTTTTTCCCTCCCAATCGCGCCTGTCCCTGCGAGTTGTCATATCCCTCGGCGCGTTTGCTCGATACCTTTCAGAGGGTCTGGAGCGCGAAAGTCCCCGTGAGCAGACCCCCGAAAGCTACGCCGCCGCCTCGAAGTACCCGCGCCGGAACGTTCGACGGTTTGGAAAAGCTCTTTTTCGAGAAGGCTCGCGCCATCGAGTCGGGGGAGATGGCCGCACCGCCCGAGGCAACAAAAGTGCCCCGCAACGCGCTCGAGGCGGGGTGGGCGGGCTGGCGGCAGCTCGAGCGGTACCAAAAGGTGGGTCTCGGTGCCGGGGCGGGCTTCCTCGTCCTGGTCGCCGCGGTGATGATCTTCGGCGGTGGCGGGCCTGCGGCACCTACCCCAACGGGCGCGGTGGTGGCCCCGCCACCGGTTGAAGCGCCCCTTGCGCCGGCTCAGCCCGTTCCGCAGGTGCCCGCACCCACCGCCCCGCTTCCCTTGGCCACGCCGCCGGGCGCCCCGGTCGCCGCGCAACCGGCGCCTCTCAACGCCAAGTCCAGAGCCGATCACTCACCCCCACGACGAAAAGGGGCGAAGGCCACGACGCCCAAGCGGCGTGCAGGGACCAAGCGGGCGGCCCCCCCGAAGTCACGCCCGTCCCAGCACCGCGCGAGGCGCTAGCGCGCGTCTCTGGTGAGCCCAGGGCTCAGCTCGAAAACGGGCCATCCCGGCGTGGGGGCGCCTTGGACGCTGGGTCGCGGGATCTGCGCGTCCGAAGGGTCCGCAGGAGCAGCGAGAACATGGACTCCTTGCTCGAACTCCACATGGCGGGACCCATGAACAGAAGCACCACCAGCACGAATCCCAAGGCGTAGAGCAGGATTTCGAGGTCCCAGCTGCTCGAGGCGTTTCGCATCGAGGCTCAGTGTGCGCCAGAGCTCGGCGAAATCAAGGTGGCGTAGGGCGCTCAACCGGGCGAGGCTGGGGCCGGGGCCGGCGTGATCCAATGCAGCGCCCTCATGTAGGGCTTCCGGATGACGGAGGGCAGTCGCCCCTGCATCTTGGTGAGAAACTCGGCGTCGTCAGGCGCCAAGGTGCGCGTGAGTTTGACGAGCACGAGGAAGACGGCGGCGCCCACCGGGATGCCCACACACAATCCGGCCACGGGATGAAGCGGCGCCACAACGGCTTCCACGGCGAGGAACATGCCGACACCCGACGCTGCCAGGCGCGCGAAGCGCCCCAGCGGAACGACCAGACCCGTGTGGCGTACAGCGAAGTACCACAGGCCGATCACGGTGAAGAGCTGCGTGACGCCCTTGACCCAGGCCGCCGCGACGGCGCCCCCGCCAGGAATCCACCAAAATCCAAGCGCCAGATTGACCACCAACATGGCCAGGCTCCAGCGCACCACGAAGAGCTGCTTTTCGGTGGCGAAGAGGATCTCGAGCAAGGGAAAGCTGAGGGCGCGCGCCAGGCCGAACAAGCCCAGGATCGTGAGCGGTGCGATCGAGTCCACGTAGCGGATGCCGTAGAGCGTTCGCAGCGCCGGGCTGGCAAGGGCGGCGAGGCCGAAGGTGGCGGGCAGGGCCACCACGGCCACCACCCAGACCGCTTTGCCACCCAGGTGCCCCACCTCTTTGGGAGAGGCGCCCTGCTTGACCATCAACGTGGCTCCTGCGGCTGCTGACAAGAGCCGCGGCAACAGCATCAGGTTCTGTACGAGATTGAAGCCCTGGGAGAAAAAACCAACCTGCGCGATCGTGGAGTAGTACTGGAGAAAGAGCATCTCGCTGCGGTTCCAGATCACCACCTCGATCGCCAGAAGTAAGCTCTGATGCCAGCAAAAGCGCACCAAGCGGCGGCGCAGCTCCGGGTCCATCCGAGGCGCGTTTTTCGGCAAGCGCGCCACTTCGTCGCGGTAGTAGTGCCGCCGCACCAGGTAGTCGGCCGTGCGTCCCAGGAGCAGGGCTGCCGCAATGCCGGGAAGCTCAAGGTGCAGCACGAAGAGCGCCGTCATGAGAGCGATGAAGTTCACGGCGAGGCCGATGAGAGATGCCTTTGTGGCGAAAGAAAGGTTCTCGGTGCTCCACAAGAGGGACGTGGGCACCCCCATCAAAAACGCCGGCGCCAGGCTCAGCGACGCCAAGGCCGCGTAAAGCCTGTGTTCGGGGGCCACGACGGAGAAAACGAGGCCGAGACCCGCCGCCGGGATCAGCACGGCCATGGCAACCTGGAAGCGGTGGGTGGCGCGAATGATCGAGGCCACGCGCTCCATGTCGCCGCGCCCCCGCGCTTCCGAGGCAAATTTTCGGGCGGCGAGGGGCACACCCATCTCGCCCACGATCTTGGCCATCGCCGCGACCCAGAGGACGTACTGGAGGTGGCCGTATTTTTCAGGACCCAGGAGCCGTGCCACCGCGACGGAGGTCACGAGCGAAATCACGGTGCCCCCGACGTTGTCGAGCAGCAGCCACAGGCTGTTCCGGGCGATGGTGGTACCTGCGCTCCGTGGCATCAGCGGACGAGCTCCCGATAAGCCCGGGTGACCTGCCTGGTCACATGGCTCCAGTCGTAGGTGTGCCGCACGTGCGCCGCGGCGGCGCGGACCCAGGGGCGCACCCGGGCAGGTTCGCGAAGCGTTTCGATGAGGGCGTCGGCCAAGGCCCTGGGATCATCGGCGGGCACCAGCCGCCCTGTGCCTCCGTCGCTGACGATCTCCGGCATGCCCCCGACCTTCGTGGCCACCACCGGGACCTCGGCGGCCATGGCTTCCACCAAACTCATTCCGAAGGACTCGCTGAGGGAGGGATTCACGAGCACGTCCGACGCGGCGTAGATTCGGGGCAATCGGGCGGGAGGCACTTCGCCCGCGAAGGTGACCCGCGTCTTCAAGGCGGAAGGAACCAGGCGTGTGAGCGCGCCGAGGTAATCGTCGTTCCCCGGCTCGTAAAACCGGCCGAGAGCCCTGACCTCGGGGGCTTCGTCGAGCTTTGCCAGGAAGTCGAGGGGCGTCGGCGCATGGGGGCCCACCAGCTTCAGAGTGGCCCCGGGGAGGACGTGGGCCACGCGGGTGAAGGCCTCGACCAGCGTGTGAACACCTTTTTCGGGTGACAGACGTCCGACGAAGAGGATGCGTTGCCCCGCGGGGCGCCGGGTGGAAGGCGCGAACTCAGCCACGTCGACGCCGTTGGGCACCACCCGGCAGCGGGTGCCGAGCGGAGGAAACCGCGCGACGACAGGGTCCATCAGGTGTGCGCTGCAGCCCCAGATCCCGTCGGCCTGTGCGATGCGAGGTTCGATGAGGGCAGCAGGCAGCTGCGCCAGCCACGAACAGTGCATGTGAAGCACGATGCGCGCCTCGGGAAGCACGCGACGCACGATTGGCACGAATTGAGAGAAGTTATGCACGTGCACGACCTCGGCGCCATCGCGCCGGGCCCACGTGCCCGCCCAGGCGGCGAAGCCCCGATGAAAGGCGTCGTGATCGAAGGGGACGTCTTGCCAGCCAAGGGCATCGAGCCCCCGACGCAGCCACGTGTAGCCGCGCCTCTTCGGCCAGTAAGGCAGGCGGCGGAACGTGAGGCCGTCTCGTACCTCGAAGGAGGGCTGTCCGGCGTCGTTGCGTGACAGGAACGTGACGGACCCCTGGCCCGAGGCCACGAAACGACGGGCCGTCTGGTAGGACCAGATGGCGATCGAGTCGGCCCGGTCGACGGGAGGCCGAAAGCGGCTCCAGGGCTGATTGACCAGGGCGATGCGCATCGGTGACAGTGTTTGCAGGGTAGTGGCACAGTGCAACGTGGGCAAGAGCTCTGCGAAATCCGTGCCTCGGCAGAGGCGCGAGGCACCTCGGCCATGCATGACGGCGTTCAGTTGCGAACGCGGCCTGGTTTCTGCTTACATCACGAAGGACGCCATGACACCAAAGCTCAGCGTGGGATTGCCGGTCTATAACGGCGAGACGTTCCTGGGGGCCGCACTCGATTCGTTGCTGGGACAGACGTTCGGTGATTTCGAACTCATCGTCTCCGACAACGCCTCGACCGATGGCACGCAAGACCTGATCGCTGGATACGCTCGCAAAGACGCCCGGATAAAGCATCACCGCAACGCAAAGAACATCGGTGCGGCGCCGAACTTCAACCGCGTTCTCGAACTGGCACGTGCGCCCCTTTTCAAGTGGGCCGCTCACGACGACCGTCTCGAACCCGGCTTCCTGGCCGCCTGCGTGGCTGCCCTCGATGCCGACCCGGGTGTGGTTTTGGCGTACACCGAGGTCAAGCTGACCGGAGAGTCTGGTGATGAAGGTATTTACCGGAATCAGCTACCTACGGACCACGACGACCCGGTGGTGCGGTTCGAGGCGTTGCTAGCGTCGCACGAGTGCTACGAGATCTTCGGTGTGATTCGCCGTGAAGCGCTGGAGCGGGCGGGCGCCATGGGAGCTTACGCGCACGGCGACGGCGTGCTGCTGGGCCGCCTTGCCTTGCGGGGGCGCTTCTTCCAGGTGCCCGAACCGCTCTTCATCTGGCGCCGGCATGCCGCGCAGTCGATGTCGCGCTTCAAGGGCGATTACCGTTCGTACGCCGTCTGGTTCAACCCCTCCCTCAAAGGCAAGCGCGTGTTTCCCTATTGGAAGCTCTATTGGGAGCAGGTCCGCTCGGTAGACCAGGCACCGCTTTCACCGCGGGATCGCCTGCGCTGCTACCGGCGGCTCGCGCGCTCTGCCCGTCACCGGCGTCATCGCTTGATAGGCGACGTGAAGTTCCACGCACAAGATCTCCTCAGGGCCACGTTGGGCACGGGCAAGCCTCCCGCAGCTCCCATGATGTAGGTCCGAGGGGCGGCGCGTGTCACCACCCTTTCGGTGCGTGTGCTGCCGATGTTTTCGGTGGGCAACGCCTGAAAGGGTCACGAAGATCCGCTACCCTTTCCGCTGCCCCGGGGGCGAGGTGGTCAATGCAAGCGCGAAAAGTTCTCCTGCTCGAGTTCAACGAAATCAACTGGATGGTCGTGGATCGGCTCCTCGAACAGCGCGGGGCTTCGGCTTTTCCCAACTTCGTTCGCCTGCGCCGCGAGGGCGCCTGGGCAGCGCCGGTGGCGCAGGAGGTTTCGCCCCACCTCGACCCTTGGATTACCTGGGTCTCGGTGCATACGGGTGTCCCCAGGGAAGTTCATGGGGCCACGGTTCTCGAACAAGACGGCGCTACCATCAACGCGCGCCGCATCTGGGACTACGCCGTTGAAGCGGGTCGCTCCGTGGGGATCTTCGGCAGCATCGGGGCTTATCCCCCGCGACCCGTTCCTGGCTTCGTGGTGCCGGGGCCCTTTGCGCCGGGAAACGAAACCTTCCCGGCATTCCTCGAGCCCGTTCAAGCCCTGAACCGCAGGTATACGCAGGTGCACAACAAAACCGGGGAAGAGGGTGGCCTCGTGGACATGGCCAGGCAAGGGCTCGAGCTATTCGGACTGGGGCTGCGTCCGAAGACCTGCGCCCAGGCGGCCTGGCAGCTGGCGCGCGAGCGCACCAAGCCCCATTCGAAATGGAAGCGCGTCAGCCTGCAGCCACTGGTCAATTTCGACTTCTTTTCTCAGCTCTACCGGCGCTACCGGCCCGAGTTTGCCACGTGGCACACGAATCACGCTGCGCACTACATGCACCATTACTGGCGCGCGTGGGACGACTCGCAGTTCCTGACGAAGAGCTCTCCTGAAGAAAAGGAACGGTACGGTGAAGCCGTCGAATACGGCTACCGCGTGTGCGACGAGCTTCTCGGCCGCTTCCTCGAGCTCATCGACGACGATACGGTGATGGTTCTGGCTTCGAGCATGGGACAAAAGCCCTTCGTGACCGAGCGCTACAAATCCGGAAAAGTCGTGGTCAGGCTCAAGCATACGGAGACCTTTTTGCGCCGCATCGGCGCCGAAGGGGTGACCGAGATCGTGCCCACCATGATTCCGCAAGTGAACGTTCGTGTGCCGGATCCCGAACGCCGTGAGCGCTGCAAGATGCTCGTCACCCAGGTGGAGCGCATCGTGGGGGGAAAGGTCGAGCCTGCCATCAATTTCGCGGAAGCCGCCGACATCCTCACGCTCACGCCGCGGGGATTGACCGAGGTGCCCGACCAGGTCACCGTGCGGCTGCCCACGCCCGAAGGGCATGTCCAGGAAGTACCCCTCGAGGAGGTTTTTGCCTGTGATACCCCCACGCCCAAGCAGGGCATGCATGACCCGCGCGGCCTTCTCGTTTTTTTTGGCCGGGGCATCAAGCCTGGTCTTCATCTTCCGGACACCACCAACCTCGACATCGCGCCCACCTTGCTCGAACTGATGGGTGTTCCCGTGCCTCAGATCATGACGGGGCGGGTGCTGAGGGAAGCCTGGGAGAGCCGGGCGGCTGCGACCGCCGCCGCCTGAGTCCCGCGCTGACCGGCGTACGGGACACTAAACGACGCGCACGTCGACTTGGTGTCCCAAGGCCCGGAGCTGGCTCCTGATTTCGGCTTCGTAGACGGGGTTCATGACCAGGACCGTGTCCAGACTACCGGCTGCGTGCGCGGTGGGTGACGTCACGACATGCCCGGTCCCTGGAACGTGCCGGCCGTGCTTGTTGGGATTGAGGTCGATGATGGCGGCAAGCTGCCGTGCCTCCGGAATCACGTTGATGAACGTAACTCCCTTCGAGCCCGTGCCCCACAATGCCACGCGCTTGCCCTCAGAGTGCCATGCGGCCAGTGCCGAACGCCAGGCGGCGATCTTGGCAGCATGGTGCCTGGCGAATCCGTCCACCAAGCCTGACAGGGCAGCAAGTTCAGGCCCCGGGAGGGTAGCCACCAGATCCGGACCTTCGGCCCGGGCCTCCACGCACAGGAACTGATCCCCGTACGCGGTGTAGAGGCGCGCGAGCGAAAACCCACAGCGGCGGAAGAGCCGCGCGAGTGAGTGGGGAGAGAAGTACGAGCAGTGCTCGTAGATCAGGTCCCAAATCCCAAGGTCTTCGAGCGTGAAGAGCACATTGGGCACCTCGAAATACACCGCAGATCCGGAGCGCAGTCCTGCCGCCTCGCGTACCCAGTTGGTGAAGGGCAAGGGCTCGTCGATGTGTTCGAGCACGTGTCGACACACGATGAGGTCGGCCAGCCTGTCCCGGTGAGCGCGTGAGTAGTGGTCGCGGATGACCTCGAGCCCCTCCGGGGCGGGACCAAGCCGCGCGGGATCGAAGCTGGCGTCGAAGCCAAGACCTCGGTTGCCCCCGGCCCGGCAGAGCAGCGCCAGGAACTCTCCTTTCCCACAGCCAATCTCGATCACGTCTTTTTCGTGAACGTCGTAGGTCTCGACCAGCCGGTGAGCGAGCGCCTCGGCATAACTTTGGAAGTGCGGCGAGAAGTGCAGAGAGTTTTCGTAGTGGGGGCTGTAGGCGACCCGCCGCGGGTCGAAGGCCGTATTGTAGACGTGACCGCATCCCGCACAGAATCCGAGCACGATGTCGCCCCGGGGCGCGGCCTTGGCCTTTGCTTCGCTGTCCCACAGCACGTTGCAGAACACCGGGACGTCCGGCATCTCGCAGAAGACCCGCAGAGGCCCTGCTTCGCAGGCGGGACAGATGACAGGGGCGGTGAGCTTCACGGGCTGCCCCCCCCTACGCAGGTACGATCTGTGGCGAAAGGCCCATGTCCGAAAGCGAGGCTGCGATCTCTTCGCAGTAGATCGGATTCATCACGAGCACGACGTCAGGCTTGTATTCGGCCATCTTCGCGGGAGGCACGATCTCGTGCCCGGTTCCTGGCATAAACTTTCCCTGGCGAAAAGGGTTGATGTCCACGACGTAGCCGATCTCGTCGCCCAGCCCCAAGGTGGTCAAAAAGGAAACGCCCTTCGAACTCGAACCCCAGATCACGACGCGTTTGCCTTCCTTGGCATAGCCGCCGATCTGTCGTTTCCAACGGGCCAGGGTGTCCCGGGCGATGGTCTTGAAGCGATCGACCGTCGCCGCAAGCTGCTTCAAATCGTCCTCGCCGGGAAACAGCTGCGGTGCCGCCTCAGGCGTCGCGATCGGACGGGCCTCGATGACCAGGTACTGATCCTCGAAGTCCTTTTGCAGGTTCAGGACCTTGAACCCACACGCCCGGAACAGGCGCCCCAGGGATCCCAGGCTGAAATACGAGCAATGTTCGTAATAGATATCCCAAAAGGCCACTTCGCTGAGCACGCGCTCCACGTCGGGAATCTCGAAGAACACGATGGTGTCCGGGTGCTTGTCGATGGCCCGGCGCACGATGTTCACGAACGCCTTGACCGGTTGGATGTGCTCCAGCGTGTGCCGGCACGCCATGAACTCTCCGGTCAGCTCCCCGTAGGCCTCGGAGTAGAAGTCCTGGATGAAGCGGATGCGTTCCCAGGCCTCGCTATGTTGTTGCCGTTCGGGAATGATGCCCGGATCGATGCCGATGCCGCTGTTGTGCCCGAGGGCACAAATCAGCTCGAGAAAGTCTCCCTTGCCGCACCCGATCTCCACCACCTTCTTGTTGCGGACGTCGTAGGTCTCTATGAGGCGCAGGGTGAGCGCTCTCAAGAAGGCGTTGAAGCGGGGCGAGAACCCCTGGGACTCCTCGCACTTTGTCGAGTACTCGTGGACCGAAGCGTCGAAGACAACGTTCTGCACGAAGCCGCACGTCCGACAAAAGCCCAGCTTCAGGCTGCCTTGAGGGTAGCGCTGCGCTTCCTCGCGAGAGTCCATCAGCAAGGTGCTGTGGACCGGGACGTCATCGACTTCGAAGAAGATCTCGGGCTCGGGCTCACCGCAGGCCTGACAGAAAAAGGGTGCCTGGCTTTGCGAGTTCATACGATCACCGGGGAGGGGATGGGAACGATGAACTTGCCGCCCCGAGCACGATACTCCGCTTGTTGCCCAAGAATTTCGTCCTTGAAGTTCCAGGGGAGAATCAGTGTGTAGTCGGGCTGTTCCTGGAGCAGCGTTTCGACGGGCTTGATCGGAACGTGCACACCCGGCATGTAGCGGCCGTGCTTGTGAACGTTGCGATCCACCACGAACGCGATCAGGTCCGTTCCAAGCCCCACATAGTTGAGGAGAATGGTGCCCTTGGCGGCGGCGCCGTAGGCTGCCAGCCGTTTGCCTTCGCCCTTGAGGCGCTTGACCAGGGTCAGCAGGGTCTCCTTCACTTCACGCACGCGGCCTGCAAAGTCCGCGAAGTGACTGGGCCGGTCGAGTCCTTCATGCTGTTCACGGGTCAAAAAGGCCTCTACGGAGGGCCCCGGGCTCTCCTGTTTGCCCACGTAGACGCGAAGACTACCACCGTGAATGTCGACGTGTTTCACCTCGTTGAGGTAAAGCCCGTGACGCCTGAACAGCGGGATGAGTGCGGTGACCGAGAAGTAACAGAGGTGTTCATGGTAGATCGTGTCGAATTCGCACTTCTGGACCAGGTCGCGCAGGTAGGGGAACTCGAGCACGCCCACGCCGTCGTCCTTGAGGATGTGTGCGAGGCCCGCCACGAAGCCGTTCGTGTCAGCCACGTGCGCCAGAACGTTGTTGGCATGAACCACGTCAGCAACCCGTCCTTGCGCGCGCAGCGACTTGCCGAGCGCCTCTCCGAAGAAGTCGCAGAGCGTCGGAATGCCGCGTTCGTTGGCCGTCTTCGCCTGACCTTCCGCCGGATCGATCCCCTGCACGGGGATTCCCCGCTTTTGGTAGAACTGCAAGAGATAGCCGTCGTTCGAGGCCAGCTCGATGACGAGGCTCTGCGGGCCGAGCGCCCGCGAAGCGATGAGAGCCTCCACGTTCTTGCGGGAATGCGCGAGCAGGGCATCCGAGAACGACGAGTAGTAAACGTAGTCCTTCGAGAAGAGCTCTTCAGGAGGCACCGTCTGCGTGATCTGTACGAGCGCACAGTCGTGGCAGATTGCCGTGTCGAGGGGATATTTGTTTTCCGGCTGATCCAGCTGGTCAGGCCGCCGGAGCGCATCTGAGGGGGGCATCAGGCCCAGGTCCAGGAAAACACCTACACGCTCTGAACCACACGAGCGGCAGCGAAAGCCTTCCGGAGGCTTCGTGAACCGCGCAAATGCCGCGTCCTCCGTGGCCGAGGCGTGAAGACCGCTGGGCTGCATCGTCATGAGAGGTCCCCCTTGAAGCGCAAGTCGGCGTCGAGCTTTCCGGCATCCTGAAGCTCTTTGACCCGCTTGATGCGCAGAAATCGAGACGTAAAGAAGGTCTCTTCGGTGATGCCATGCGCTCGGTAGGCCTCGAGGCACTCTTCGACGCCCTTGCGCACGGTCCACACGGGGTTGAATCCGGGGAGAACGCGGCGAATTTTGTCGCAGTTGACGCGGTAGTTCCTCTTGTCGGGACTGGCGTCGGCGGCGTAGGTGACTTTGCTGTTCGGGACGACCTCTTGCACGATGTCGCCCACGTCACGGATGCGATAGTTCTCCTCCGTGCGCCCGACGTTGAAGGCTTCGTTGTGGATCTTCTCGCGAGGCGCTTCGAGGACGGCCAGAAACGCCCGGCTGATGTCCTCGATGTGGACGAGCGGACGCCAGGGCGTTCCGTCACTCTTGAGGAACACTTTGCCGGTCGTATACGCATAGGCGGTGAGGTTGTTGACGACCAGATCCCCCCGAAGCTTCGCCGAGATGCCGTAAGCCGTGGCGTTGCGAAGGAAGGTGGGGGAGAAGCGCTCGTCCGCCAGCTTGGCCACGTCCACTTCGACCTTGACCTTCGACTCGCCGTAGGGGGTTACGGGGTTGAAGGCCGCCTGCTCGTCCAGCATGTGGTCGCCCGCGGCCCCGTAGTTGCTACACGAGGACGAAAAGATGTACCGAGGTACACCGGCCTCCTTGGACAGGGCGGCGAGGCGAACCGACGCGCGGTGGTTGATGTCGTAGGTGCACGCGGGATTCAGGTCTCCGAGGGGATCGTTCGAGATTCCGGCAAGATGCATCACACAGTCGAAGCCCACCAGCTTTTCGAGGGGCACGTCCCTGACGTCCATTTTCAAGGCCGGTACGTCCGGGGGAGGCGTGTCCAAGAGGCAGTCCTCGAAAAGGTAGTTGTCGAGGCCCACGACCTCATGCCCCGCCTTCTCCAGCATTGGCACGAGCGTGGTGCCGATGTACCCACGGTGTCCGGTAACCAGTACTTTCACGTCTTCATCTCCATCTCGTGCGAGGGTGCGTGGCAAGCCTCACTCTTGCCAGGTCTTCCAGGGCGCGCGGCCTTCGTTCCACAGCGTCTCGAGCAGATGCTTTTCTCTCAGAGTGTCCATGCACTGCCAGAAGCCGTCGTGCTGGTACGCCATGAGCTGTCCGTCGGCGGCCAGCCGCTCCATCGGCTGACGCTCGAACATCACGTCGTCGCCAGAGATGTACTCCATGACGCCCGGTTCGAGCACGAAGAACGCTCCGTTGATCCAGCCTTCACCGAGCTGGGGCTTTTCCGTGAACTCGACCACCCGACCTCCTTCCATGACCATGTGCCCGTACCGCGCGGGCGGTCTCACCACCGTGACGGTGGCGAGTTTACCGTGTTTGCGGTGATAGGCGAGCAGGGCCTCCAAGTTTACATCCGAAACCCCATCTCCCCACGTCAGCATGAAGGTCTCGTTGCCGATGAGGGAGGCCAGCCGCTTGATGCGTCCCCCTGTGAGCGTCGGCAAGCCCGTGTCGATGAGATGAACCTTCCAGTCGTGCTGGCAGCGCCCGTGCGTCGTCACCTCGCCCGAGCTCAGGTTCACGGTGAGGTTCGTGCTGAGCGTGGCGTACTCTGTCATGAAGCGCTTGATGTACTCGCCCTTGTATCCGAGGGCCACGAGGAACTCCTTGTGACCGTAGCGGGCGTAGTGGTTCATGATGTGCATCAAGATCGGAATGCCCCCAATCTCGACCATCGGTTTGGGCTTCACCACCGTTTCCTCAGAAAGGCGGCTTCCGAGTCCTCCCGCTAAGATGGCAACCTTCATCGCTCCCCCCTATCTAACCCTGCAGTTTCCGACGATAAGAACAGGTAACTAGTTAACAATGTCTTTGCGCGTCGTCAAGCCAACGCTTCGCAAGCACGCCGAGCGTCTCGCGGTGAAAATCGCGCGAAATCTGCCGGGGCGCCCCGCGCTGCGGAGCCTTCTGCTCGCACGCTGGCAGCGGCGCCTGGTTCCCTTCGATCTTCACGAGTTGGCGCAGACCACGTTGGTGGTTGCGCCTCACCCCGACGACGAGACTCTGGGGTGTGGTGGCACGATTGCCCTCAAACGCCGACACGGAGCTCGGGTGGTCGTGGTGGTCCTGACGGACGGCGCCCGCTCTCACACCCGCACCACACCCGCGGCCGAAATGAAACGACGCCGAGGCCACGAATGTGAGGATGCCACCTCGACGCTGGGGGTGCCCGCCCGGGATGTGATCCAGCTCGATTTTCCCGACGGTGCGCTCTGGTCTCACCGCGCCGAAGCGTCTCGGCGCTTGGGCGCCGTGATTGCGGATCTCGCGCCGACCCAGATCTTCCTACCCCACGCCGACGAGCCGCCCGTCGATCACAGGGCGGCTCATGACGTGGGCCTTGCCGCCTTGACCTCTGCGCAGTTGGCGAGGTCCCCGGCCGTGTTTGCCTACCCCGTTTGGCTTTGGTGGCAATGGCCGTGGGTCTCCCTTAGCGCCGACGAAGCCACGGGACACGAGATCTTGCTGGCTTCGTGGCGCTCCCGGTTGGGCACCACGTGGCTGCGCACCTTCGACCGAGCGGTCCTCACGGACGAGGTCCTCGAGGTCAAGCGGGCTGCCCTCGGCGCCTACGTGTCTCAAATGACCCAGCCCGCGGGCGCACACGATTGGCCCACGCTGGGTGCCGTGTCCGACGGCACGTTCTTGCAGTGCTTTTTCGAGCGCTGCGAGCCTTTCGCCACGTTGTCCCCGGGCGCCTCGGGAAAGCCATGGGGTGCCCTGGCCGCGTCGGCCTCGATCGTCCTGTAGACTTCGGCGCTCATGACCATCGTCGGCAAGACACGCCTGACGGCAACCGTTGGGATTTGGGGACTGTGGGTGGCCACCGGCGAGGCGAACGCCGTCACCCTTGGCGCCGAAGCCGCGGCCACCGTGGGTGCCACGGACAACGCCAACGCTTCGCTTTCGGGAGAAGCCAAGGCCGATGCGTTCATCTCGGGCCGCGTGGGGGGGCGGGCGTTGTGGGTCTTGCCAAGCGGCTCCCACGCACTCACCGCCTCGGCAGACGTCAGCACGTTTTTGCGGGGCACGCGCGGCACCTTCACGCAAGAGCAGGTGGGGTGGACCACGAAGATCGAGCCCACCGGCCGAAGCACGTTGGCTCTCTCGGCGGGGTTGCTTCACGGCCGTTTGGGGTTTCTCGACGCCGCCCCGTCGGTCAACGCCGCGCAGCCCGATTCGCAGGCGCGCCCCGCGGGCGCGATCAGCTACGGGGCCCTGCTGCTGCGCGAGGAATTTGCGTGGGCGCCCACGCCGAAGTGGCGGAGTTCTCAGGCGTTGTCCGCGGCCGGCTTCACCCCGCTCGAGGAGAACGCGGGCCGTCCGCACAGCTGGGCCGTCGACAACGAACTCGGGTTGTTTCGGGTTTTTGGCCTCAACCAGTTCGGCGCCAACGCGCGCGCGGGCTACGCACGGAACTCCGGGGTCGAGCGCAACGGCGTTCAGCTAACGCCCGAACGGGGGCTCACCTACGGCGACGCGAACGGCGTGTGGAAGCGTTCGTGGACGGAGCAGTGGAGCTCGGATGTGGGGGCCGGGCTCTTTTTGGCCAAGGCCGACGGACAAGACGTGATCGGGGGACCGGGAGGGCGTGTGCAAGGGCAGTACCGTGATCCCGATCTCATCACCGTGACGGCCAGCGCAGAGCGCAGGGTGCAGGCGAACGTTTATCTGGGTGACGCCCTCGTAACGGAAGGCGTGAATCTGCAGCTACAAAGAAGTATCGGAAAGTTCCAAGAGTGGTCGTTGACGCTCTTCGGCGGCTACCAACGCTCGCGCGCCGTTTCGGAGGACAGCTTGTACGGCAACCTTGCCGTGCTTTATGCCCGTGCGGGCCTTGCCTACGATAACCAAGGCTCGTTCCGCTGGTCGATCGATTACCTGCTCTCCGACCAGAGCATCGATCGCAACACGCCGGAGGCGATGGCCGCGGTGAGCTTCTCGCGTAACATCCTCTCGGCCACGCTCGTGTATCGATGGCCTGCGCCCCGTTCCGTTCGCGGGGTGCCCCCTTGAAGTGACTGAGGCCTCGTCCTACGCTTCCCCTCATGTGGATGGGTATGTTGGTGAGTGGGAAGGGGAGATCTCGGGCGGCGTGGGCCATGGCCTTGTCGTTGGGGATGACGGTGTGGACAGCGTGCGGTGGCGGCGACGAAGACCCTGCGCCCCGGGATGGCTCGGCGGTCAACCCCGACGGGAGCCCCGGCGATGCTAGCAACCTGCCCGGGACGGGAGGCTTGGCGGGCGGTGCAGACGGCGCGCCTGATGGTCTCGGTCTGCCTGACACGGGTGGGGTCGCACTTGATGGAGGGGGCGTTGGGGGCGGAGGGGGCAACGTCGTCAACACCTGCCAGGGCACGGGGCTGGCGATCAGCAATCAACCGGGCGCTTCGCGGGCTCCCGCCCTTTCTTGGGACGGCACACAGTACGCGGTGGTTTGGGGTGATGCCCGCGCCGATGCGCCGGGTGTTTATTTGGCCCGGTTGACGGCGGCCGGAGTCCCCGTGGGTGGCAGCGTCCCCCTTCTGGTGGGCGCGGGCAGCGTGCTGACCAAAAATGCGGAGATCGCCGCCTTGCCAGCAGGGGGCTTCGTCATCGTGTGGGAGGATTGTGAGGCGCCGACCAACGATCCCAACATGCCGTGCGCGGCTTGGAGCGTGAAGAGCCGCACGCTCGACGCCAGCTATGCCCCACAAGGGGCCGTGGCGAACACCTTGAGCGCAGGTAAAGCGGTGGAGCGACGGCCGTACGTGCACACGGCGCTCGGTCGCACGTTCGTGACGTACCGGGACGCCCAGCCGATGGGCGGACTCACGCTCGAGGTGGTGCACGTGGCGGTGCTCGATGCCGCGGGTGCCGAAGCCACCACACCCGCACCGGTGGTGCTCAGCAATCCCGGAAGAAACACGGCCTTCCCGTATCTGAGCGGGAACGACAGCGCCCTGGCCCTTGCGTACGTGGTGGGCGGCGCCTCGGCCGACGTGAAAGTGGCGCTTTACGATGCCAACCTGACGAACACAGCCGATGTCTTCGTCCGGCAGGGTATGCCCGGCGACGCCACGAACGTGCAGGCGGCCTGGGCCGGTGACGCCTGGGTTTTGGCCTGGGAAGACCGGCGCAGCGGAACCGAGGTGGTGTGGGCCGCCCAGGTCTCGGGTGATGGCGCCACCGTGAGCCCCGCAGTGGCGTTGTCAAATGGCAACAGCAACTGGCCGTCTGTTGCATCGGACGGTATGAATGCCGTGGTCTTGTTTTACAACTTTCCAGACGGGGCGCAGGTGGTCAGGCAGTCACTCGACGCCAACGGTGCCCTGGCGGGCCCTGCGCAAGGCATCACCGTGGCGGGCAGCCAGGACGCGCGCTTTCCAGACGTGATCTTCAACGGCACCACGCAAACCTATGCGGTGGTGTACGAAGACCGAAGGTGCGGCGAGGTTGTCTTCCAGCCCCTCTGAAACGCAGGCCGTGCCGGTGCGTCTCGCGAGGCCGCGGGGGCGCGTGTGGTGGATTCGTCTGCTGCTCGCGCTCACGGTGCTGAACGTTGTCGCGCTGTCTTTCGTGGGGCTTTTCGTGTCGCGGTTTTCAGACGCGCACTGGCTGGGTACCGTGCTTTCCTTCGCACCGAAGTGGCCCTGGCTGTTGCCCACGGTGGGGTTGTTGGTCGTCTGGTCGTTGTCGGCTTGGTTTGCCCCCCGACGCTTGCTCTTCGTGGGGGGATCGGGGCTCTTGCTCTCGGGCGCTTTGTGGCTGTTCGCGGTGGCTGGCTTCGTGGTGCCTTTTGGGGGCGGAGGCCGCGGACCCCGGGTCCGCATTCTCACGTACAACCTCGGCGCGAAGCCTCCTATCCCCTCGGCGTCTATCGTGCGGATGCTGGACCAAGAGCGCGTGTTCGCGGCCACTTTCCAGGAGTGCACGCTTCCTTTCGAGGACCCTGCCTGGCAGGGGTGGTTCACGCAAAAGGCCTTCAGCCAGTGTTTCGTGGCGCGCAAGGCGCCTTTTGCGGTCAACGTGCGCGATCCGAAGAACTTCTGGGACGTGGGGGGCAGCGGCCTGATGAGCCGCTTCGACTTGGATACGCCCGCGGGACCTCTTGGCCTGGTCAACGTTCACCTCGAAACGCCGCGGGACGGGTTCGAGGCCCTGTACACCAAGCGTCGGGCGGGCATCCCCGACCTCGAGGCGGTCAACCGTGCACGCCGGACCGAGGCGCTCACGGTGCGAGACTGGATAGGCCCGCAAACGGACCGGGTGGTGATTGCGGGAGATTTCAACGCCACGGCACGCAGTGACATCTTGCGGGAGGCCTTCGCTGGCTTTACCAATGCATTTTCCGCGGTGGGGTTCGGCTTTGGCAGCAGCAAGCACACACGCTGGCATGCCGTGCGTATCGATCACGTTCTTGTGGGGCCCGCGCTTGCCCCCGTGGATGTCGAAGTGCTCGCCTCCCTCGGGGGAGACCATCGGCCTTTGCTGGTCGAGCTGTCTGCCGCGAAGTAGGGCTCTCGGCCGTTTGCAACTTACGAAGGCCTCGCCACGAAGTGCCGCACGAACCAACCGCTGTGCGGATAGCTATCTTCGAGCGGGTACGTGGTGTAGCCGACCGCGAAGAACGCTGCCTCCAGCGCGCGTACTTTGGCCTTGGCGTCTTCATCCGTGGCCGCATCGACCTCGACGAGCCAGGTGCAGCGCTTCGCCTCGCGCAGGCGCGCCGCTCCTGCCAGAACCGCGGCCTCGGCGCCCTCCACGTCGAGTTTGACGAAATCCGGGGCCTGCCAGCCGTACTCGTACACGAGCGCGTCGAGCGTCGTGGTGGTCACCGTGAGCGCGTCTGTGGCGTCGGGAGGCCGCCCGAAGCGGGTGAGCATCGCGCCCCCGGCATGTTCCGCCAGGGCGAGCACAGCCTGCCCCGGCGTGTCCGAGAGCGCGGCCTCCACCACCTTGACGTTCCCAAAACCGTTCGCCCGGGCGCTGTCACGCAGGCGTTGGGCGTTGGCCGGCACGGGCTCGAATGCAAACACGGCGCCTCCCGCACCCACGAGGCGCGCGGCCAACAGGCTGAGAAAGCCCATGTTGGCGCCGATGTCGTAAACCACCTGGTCGTGCCGCAAGAGCTCCGTGAACGCGTCCTGCACAGCTCTTTCGTTGTGACCTGCGCTGTAGCCGGGGTCGCTTGGACCCGGCTTGATGAAGAGACCCTGCGCGGGCCCGGCCCCGATGCGCACCAGACGGTCTGCCGAAGCCGCCCACCGGGCGAGCCCCGGCACCTGGGCCGCGTGAGCCCGCACCCGCGCGCGCCCGGCGCGCACCCCCTTCGCCAACAACGTAAGCATGCGGAATGACCGTACCGCGTCCTCTCCCGGCGCTCAACGCACCTTGCGGCCCCGGCGCCCCTGACAAATGTCAGGTGTTGCGGCTGCCGAGGCGTGCTTCCGAACGGCCCGTTGCCGGGTTTCAATTGCCCCTCAGATCCCCAAACCCATACTAACAAGTCATCTTTCACCTATTCAGAGGGAATTGCCGCATGTCGTTTTTCGGTCCCCGTACGAAGCCGTTAGGGAAACTCGCATTTTTCGGGGCGCTGGGTGTCGTGGTGAATTTGTGGGCGCCCCCGCCTGCACAGGCCAAGCCGAACGGAGTCGGCGCGCTCACCTGCTCCAGCTGCCACCCAGGGGGCCAAGAAGCCACGGTCAAGGTGGTGCCCAACACGATGGCGCCTGCCTTGGGCGAAAAGGTGCGCCTTACCGTCACGGTTGAGAAGTCGGGCTCTCGAGCCGGTGGCTTTTTCCTGGAGAACGAACGAGACATTGGGAGCTTCGCGCTGGTGTCAGGGCAGGGCACACGTACCGAACGGACCGGGGTAACGCACGCGTCACCGAAGTCGGCGACCGGTGGCAAAACCACGTTCCTCATCGACTGGGTCGCACCGAACACCACTGACTACGTGGTCTTCGAGGTCGCGGGCACGTCCTCAAACCTGGACAACAGAGCGGCCGGAGAAGCCACGGGCACCGATCGCCTCGCCTTGGCCGTGGGCTGCAACGGCGGAACTCAGTTCTGGCGCGACTTCGATGGAGACGGGTTTGGTCTCGACGATGCCGACACGATCGCGGCCTGCACCCGGCCCGAGGGCTACGCCGACAAAAAAGGCGACTGCGACGACAACGAGCCGGAATCGTCGCCCGAAGGCATGGAAGTCTGCAACGGCCGAGACGACGACTGCGACGGCGAAATCGACGTGGGCCCCAACCTCTGCGCCACAGGGCAGGTCTGTCGCGACCGTCGCTGTGAGGGTGGCAGCGGCACCGGGGGACAAGGCGCGGGTGGCAGCACGGGCCAAGGCGGTGCTGGTGGCCAGAGCTCGGGGGGAAGCGGAGGCCAAGGCGGCGCAACCGGACAGAACATGGGGGGCAGCGGCGGCAGGGGCGGTACCGGTGGCCAGACCGCGGGCAGCGGCGGCCGGGGTGGGTCCGGCGGCTCCAACGTGGGGGGCCGCGGCGGCGCTGGCGGCGGCATGGGGAGCGATGACATGGGATCCGACGACGAAGAGAACGAGCCCGAGGACGAGGGGTCTCGGGGCGGATGCCAGTTCGGCGGCGGCGGTGCACCTCCGGCGAGTCTTCTCTTGACCGTGGGCCTGACAGGCTTGCTGCTCAGGCGCCGCCGTCGTTCACTCCTCTAACGAAGCCACCCGAAGGGCCGCCCCAACGAGGGCGGCCCGCCCACGCCCGAACGCCGCCCCAACGAGGGCGGCTCGCCCACGCCCGGATCGAGATGAAGAGCGCGCGCTCAGGGGTAGATGCCGCGGTCGATGTACGTCTTCGAGACGCGGTCGAGGGCGATGCAAAACGCCGCCGTGCGCCAGTCGCAGCGCCTGCGGTTGGCATATTCCATGACCGACAGGTACGTGCGGCGCATCCGTTTTGCCAGACGCTCCTCGACGTCTTCCAAGTCCCACAGCTCCGAGCGTTTGTTCTGCAGCCACTCGTAATAGCTGACAGCCACGCCGCCCGAGTTTGCAAGCACGTCGGGAATCACGTCGATGCCCCGGTCGTGCAAGATCTCATCAGCCTCCATGTCCGTAGGGCCGTTGGCGGCCTCGACGATCACCTTGCAGCGGACCGCGCGGGCTTCTCGTTCACCGATCTCGAGTTCCAACGCCGCGGGCACCAGAATATCGGTTTCGAGCGCGAAGAAGTCCTCTCGCGAAAGGGGTTCGCTGCCGGGATAATCGGCCACCGATCCCGTTTTGGCCACGTACTCGGACAGCTTGAAGGGGTTGATCCCCTGCATGTTCACGATGTAGCCCTTCCAGTCGCCCACGGCGACCATCGCGGGCCCCCGTGCGCGCCAGGATTTTGGCCGTGTTCGAGCCCACGTTTCCGAAACCCTGAACGGTATAGGTCGCGCCGTTGAGCTCGAAGCGCTTGTCGCGGGCCCATTCGGTGATGCAGTGGACAACCCCCTGGCCCGTGGCCGCTGCCCGGCCGTGAGAGCCTCCGCAGGCCAACGGCTTTCCCGTCACCACGCCTCGGTTGGCCTGCCGGCTCGCCGCTGCCGTGAAGCTGAGGTAGGTGTCCATCATCCAGGCCATCGTCTGGGCATTCGTACCCACATCGGGCGCAGGAATGTCGTGTTCGGGGCCGATGTTGCTGCCCAGCTCGAAGGTGAAGCGCCGGGTGATCCGTTCGAGCTCGGCCACGGAGTAGGTGCTGGGGTTGAACTTGATGCCCCCTTTGGCTCCACCGAAGGGAATGTCGTGCAGGGCGCACTTGAAGGTCATCCAGGAGGCGAGCGCCTTCACTTCGTCGAGCGAGACGTCGTGGTGATAGCGGATGCCGCCCTTGTAGGGCCCGAGCGCGTTGTTGTGCTGCACGCGGTAGCCCTTGAAGAGCTGGAAACTTCCGTCGTCCATGCGGATGGGGAAGTTCACGATCAGCTCGCTCTTCGGCTGCGAGAGGATCAGCCGAATTTCGTCGGCCAGCCCACTGAAAGCCGCGGCTTTCTCGAATTGGGCCTTGGCAACTGAGTAGGGATTCGGTTTCACGACCTTGGCGTCGGTCGCCGGGTGGCTCATATAAGCAAGGTAGCACAGGCCGCTCATGACAACACAATCGCCCGATTTCTCCGCCGCCCCTTCCTCGTCTTTTGCCCCACGACTCGGGGGTGAAGCCAGGACGTTGGCGCTTCAGATCGCCGCGGAGGTCCGCTCCGAGTGGTCCTACGCAACCGACATCATCAGCCGTGCGTTCAGGACCCACCGCGGCCTACCCAGCCGAGATCGGCGTTTGGTGGCGGAAACCGTTTATGCCCTTTTGCGCCTGGATCGCTGGCTGGAAGCCCAGGTCGACGAACTCCCCACGTTCAACCGCGGCCCGACCCGGACGATGTCGCCGGTGACCCGGGACCAGGCAAAGCTTCTTCTGTGGGAGCTTTCGCAGGGCGTTCCGGTCGAGCTCGTGGCCACCGAGCTGAAGAAGCTTCTGGGGTATACCGTTTCCGTCGAGCGGCTCGCCGATCCCGAACTTGGCCTGGCTCGCAAAACGGGCCTCGACCGGGAGGCGGTGCGCCTCTCGTTTCCCACGTGGCTGCTCGAACGGTTTGTGCTGGACCTCGGTGAGGAGAAGGCGTTTGCGCTGGCCGCCTCCATGAACGAGCGTGCACCGCTTACCCTCATGACCAACACCCGCAGCGTGGAACGCCAGGCTTTGGTCGAGCGGCTCGCCACGGAGGGCGTGGTGGCGGAACCCACGCCTTTGTCATCCACGGGACTGTCGCTGCGCACACGGGTCAACGCCTTTGGCTTGCCCTCTTTCCAGGAGGGTCTCTTTGAGGTCATGGATGAGGGAAGCCAGCTCGTGGCCGAGGTGGTCGCGCCTCCGCCGGGTGGTCGTGTGTTGGATGCCTGCGCGGGGGCGGGCGGAAAAACTTTGGCCCTGGGCGCGCTCATGGAAGGCAAAGGGCGCCTCTTCGCCATGGACGTCTCGGGCAAAAAACTCGAAGAGCTGCGCCGGCGCGCACGCCGGGCAGGCTTGTCGAACGTGGCCGCCCGCCCGATCGAGAACAATCAGCTCCCCGAAGAAGCACGACCCGCTGCCTGGGACCGCGTGCTGGTCGATGCACCTTGTTCGGGGTTGGGCACGCTTCGTCGCAATCCCGAAGCCCGCTGGCGCACGTCGCCGGCCGAGCTCGCCCGCTTTCCCAGCCTGCAGCTGTCTCTGCTCGTGCAGTACGCGCCCCTGGTGGCCGTGGGAGGACGCCTCGTCTACGCCACGTGTACGGTCCTCCGTGACGAGAACGAAATGGTGATCGAGCGGTTCCTGAAAGAGCGACCCGAGTTTGCTCCCGTACCCCTAAAGGAGGTGCTCGGAAAACCCAGGGCCGAAGGCCTCGGCGACGGCGACACGCTCAGGTTGTTTCCTCACCAGCACGGCACAGACGGTTTTTTTGCCGCCGTTCTTCGGCGCACCCGCTAGCCGCTCAAAAGCAAAAAAGCGGAGCCGCAGGTGCGTTCCGCTTTGCCGGCGAAGCCAGCTCCGCCAATCTGAAAGCGGCGACGTGGGGTTTGGAGCCCCTCCCCCTCGAACCTGCCCCCGCACCTCACCCGCGCGTCGCGCTCTCACCGTCGTCGTTTCGCCAATTGGCTCCGTCCTCCCTCTCGGTTGTCCTCCCCTCTCCGCGAATCTGCACCCGCCTTTCCTTCCCTTTCCCTTTCCCTTTCCCTTCCTTCCGCCGCCTTCGCTCCTCTTCGCCCGCTCCCTGCCGTCCGCCAACCCTGCGCCCGCCGCCTCACCACCCTGGCCTCGCGCCTCACCCCTCGACCGCGTCGCCCCAGCCCTCCCCGCACCACCTCGCTTGGCTCATTTCACCTGCCCGACCTACCTGCATCGCCGCCCCGCGCTTCCCCCTCACAAGTATGAAGATACCTTGTGTTTGTTTCGGACGTATGGCGGTCTGGGAACAACTAAGTAAAACGCAACCCTTTGAAAGCATTGCATTTTGTGTTTTCGAGGGGTGACAGTGTGGGTTTTTGAAGGTGAATTATTGCCGTATATGCCGACCGGGCTCCTGTTGTCCTTCAGGGGCATACATGTACGTCCGAGGGCGGATGTTCGGAGCTCAGATCGGTCAGGGTGTGTCGAATTGCACTTCGGCCCCCATGAGCGCTTCGAGAGTGCCGAGTCCTCGGGACAGCCCTGCGTCGGCGTCATGAGAGGCAAAGCCGAGTGTGCTTCCGAGCTCGACCCCGAAGCCGAGCCAGTCGTAGACGAAATAGCGGGCGGCCACCGATGGCCTCACTGCCAATCCCATGGCGCTCGGGGCGGAGTCGGGGAATACGAACACGAAGCCGCCCGCCAGCGTGCCTGAAAGCACAACCGGCACATCCATGCGCAGCCTGTACGTGAGCCCCGCCATGGAGCTGGCGGCGCGGCCGCACGATGTGCAGCGCCGGGTGTCCGCGGGCTCGTCCGAGCCGTCGACAAAGGCCATCTGCAGGTTCAGCCAGAAGCTGCCCAGGAGCTCGTACTCGTAGGCTCCCTTGAGAAGAAGCCCGCCCATGGTGCCTCCCGTCGCCGTGGCGTAGCCGCCTGTCAGTGCCAATGCGTTCGGTTTCAAGAAGGGGTGGGGACCGCGTAGCACGCCTCCGTCCTGGGCCTGCGCTGCACGTCCTCCTCCCGCCGTCGAACCGAAGATGAGCGACAGGACCACGAGCCCGGTTCCTAGTTGTGCGCGCACGGCGCGAGAATAACCGAAACCCTGCATGGGCGCGGCTTTTGCGGCAGAATCGGCGCCCATGCTCCCTGATCCCAGGTGCCCCGCGCCCTCGCCCCCGAAGGCGTCGTCGCGCCGGACGAGCAAACTCGGTTGCAAACTCGGTCGGGTGCTCACCCTGTGGGGGCTTCTCACCGGCTGCGCGTCCCCCTATCGGACTGCACGCACCGTGGGCGCCACGGGGGGGGGACTGGCCGCCGTGGGGGGCGCCCTCTGGGTCGTGGGAGACGACGTCGATCGTGACGCCGTAAGGCTTCCTGGGGTGACAGCCGCCATCGTGGGTGCGGCGTGCATCGCGACGGCCGCCGCCCTGTTCGCGGCGCAGACCTCTTGCCAAGCTGACGCCGACTGCCCTAACGGCTACGTGTGCAAGGAATTGCCTGCCCCGGCAGGACTTCAGCCCTACCGGCAATGTGTACCGCGGTGAGGATTTAGCGCTTCGCCTCAGTCGCACGTGTTGGCACAGCGGCCAACCGTCGCATTGCCGATCTCGAGGCGACAGCACCTCCGCCCCGGTCCACACTGCACGCTGTTGGCGCAAAGGACGATGGTATCGTCGTCGTCGAGATCGCAGCCGTTGAGCGGTTCGCACGTCGACGCGAAGGTACCGTCGCGGCGCACACCGCAGCAGATCCGGTTCAAGTTGCAATCACTGCGGTCGTCGCAGGTGCGCACGCGTTCGCCACCTGCGCAGGGACGGAGCCGCTCGACACAACGTTCCCCTTCCTGCTTATCGACGCAGCAGCGGGCGTTACCGTCACAGGTCGCGTTCCCACAGGTGACTTCGTCGACGGTCGGAATCCTCTCGTACGTAGAGGACGAGGCGCCTCCCATGCCCCCCATCCCGGTCCCTCCTTCGTTGCCCCCCCCTCCTGCATTGGTGTTGCCGCCCATGTTGGTGCTGCCACCCATGTTGGTGTTGCCGCCCACGTTGGTGTTGCCACCCATGTTGGTGTTGCCACCCGTGTTGGTGTTGCCACCCGTGTTGGTGTTGGCACCCATGTTGGTGCTGCCACCCATGTTGGTGCTGCCACCCATGTTGGTGCTGCCACCCGTGTTGGTGTTGCCACCCATGTTGGTGTTGCCACCCATGTTGGTGTTGCCGCCCATGCCTGTGCCCGCATCCGCGGTCCGTCCCCCGCTCCCCGGGGCCCCACCCGTTCCGGGCGGGCGGCCCGCATCCCCACCTCCCGTTACGGGGCCGGCGGGTTGGTCACCAGGCCCATCGAAGAATTCGATCCCCGTCGAGGATACGCCGCAGCCGAAGCTGCTCACGAGGGTGCCGAGCCCTGCAAGACACACGAGCGAGACCACGGGATGCTTCCGAAACTGCATGATTCCTCCTGGAACGCCGCGTGTTGTCACGCGGGCAAGTCAATGCCTTCCCTCCCGCCCGTCCGTTCCCAACGCCGACCTCCCCTTGCCATGGTACGTGCCGCCGGGGTGGAGATCTCGTCGATCTTTTTTCGCCCTCTTTTGGGGATGGGTGGGCGTGGGTGGGTCAGGGGGGGGTTAGGGGCCTTACGTGCCTAACTCTCAAGTCATCGATCGTCGTGGGGTTTGTTGGGATCCGGCGCCGCCGGGGCGCGTCCCGTCGGAGCAGGGGTGTAGGGCCAAGTCTGGTGCCGCTCTGGGGACGATCCGAGTGCCTCGGGCGCGGGGGTGTTTGCGCCAAAGGGCAGGGTGCGGTGCCCCTTTTTTTTCGTGAGCAGCAAAGGGCGGCCCTCTCCGGCAGACGGCGCGCTGACGGCGGCGTTGCCGCGAGGCATCGAGGGACCTGCCAGGGCGGGGGTGTGTCGTGGCTCTGGGGGCTTCGCGGTGGGGGTCTTGGGATGCACGAGAAGGCGGGGGCGCATGATCTCGGCCTCGGGGGTGAACTCTTCGGGGATGGCTTCGCCGATACGGCGAAAGCGCACACTGCCGTAGCAGCGCTGAAGGTCTGCGTAGAAGGACTCCATGCGCTGGTGGCGTCCATCGGGCTCTTTTTCGAGCGCCTTCATGATGACCCGCTCTGCCTCGGGCGTGATCTCCACCGCGTGGTTGCGGCGGGTTGGCGGCTCGACGGGGTCGTGCACGTGGGCGAGCATGATCTGCGCCGGATCCTGTCCATCGAAGGGCAACGTCCCCGTGAGTGCACGATAAAGAATCACGCCCAGGGCGTAGATGTCTGAGCGCTGATCGGCCACGCCGATGCGCGCTGTTTCAGGTGCCATGTACTGGGGCGTTCCGATTACGACATCGCCTTCGCAGTTGTGATCGTCCAGGGCGCCCCAGAACACGGCGGCGCCGAAGTCGAGCACGGTGGCGAAGTCGAAATGGCGCTCGGGCTCGACCACCTCGAGACTGCCGTGGGCGTCCCGGGTGGTGCGTACCAGCTCGCGACGGCCGGCACGCGTCTCAATCATGATGTTTTCAGGCTTGAGGTCCCGGTGAATGACGCCCTTTCCGTGTGCGGCGCCCAGGGCCCGGGCGACCTGGCCCAGGATGACCAGTGTCCGGAACAAGGGTAGCGGGCCCTCGCGGACCAAGAGCTGTTCCATGGACTCGCCCTCGACGTGCGACATCACGAGGTAGACCGTGCCGTCCTCGGCTTCGCCGAAATCGGTTACCCCTACGATGTTCGGGTGGTCGACGAGGCTGGCGGCGCGGGCTTCCTGGAGAAAACGTTCGCGCGCGTCCTTGTCGTGAAAAAAGCGCCCGTCGAGCACCTTCACTGCCACTCTCTTGCGGATGTAGAGGTGCTCCGCCTCGTAAACCACACCCATGCCACCGCGTCCGAGCACCGCCTTCAGCGCGAAATTGCCGAGGCGTGTTCCCAAACGGGCTTCGGGGTCGTCGGACGGCCGATCAGAGGACAAGCGCTTCATGGTCGCACGGCCCCACGCTGCGGACAACTCGAGCCCGCTTTGACGCTTCGTGCTTCGCGTCCGCCCGCCCGAGGGCCTGGCTGGCGGCCCGCCGTTGACACGGCGCCGCGCTTCGCCCATTTTCGCCGGATGCGACCCGACGGACGTCGACCCGAAGAGCTGCGCGAGGTGCGCATCACCCCTGACGTGAACCGCTACGCCGAGGGC
Organism: Myxococcales bacterium; assembly: GCA_022184915.1. NCBI lineage: Bacteria > Pseudomonadati > Myxococcota > Myxococcia > Myxococcales > Myxococcales bacterium. The sequence goes on from JAGTJU010000002.1 coordinate 547,532, forward strand.
TCGGCCCTCATCGAGTTCGGCCACACAAAGGTGCATTGCACCGCCAGTGTCGACAACCGCGTTCCGCCTTTTCTCGAGGGCAAGGGTGTGGGGTGGGTGACGGCCGAGTACGCGATGCTGCCACGTGCGACGCATGCGCGATCGGGGCGAAACCCCGGAGGGCGTGGCACGGAGATCCAGCGCCTGGTAGGCCGGGCGCTCCGGGCGGCCGTGGACACGCGCGCCTTGGGGCCGCGCCAGATCACGGTCGATTGCGACGTGATTCAGGCCGACGGCGGGACACGCACCGCCGCGATCACAGGAGGCTGGGTTGCCCTGGCGCTGGCGGTGCGGCGTTTGCGGGCCCAGGCCGGGTTGGCCAAGGATCCGATCGTGCGTGGGATCTGCGCCATCTCGACGGGTATCGTTGCCGGCGAGGCCCGCCTGGATCTTGCTTACGAAGAAGACGCAAAAGCCGACACGGATTTCAACTTCGTGATGACCAGCGACGGCCGCTTCGTCGAGCTGCAGGGCACGGCCGAGGCGGAGCCGTTTTCGCAAGAAGAGTTCGAGCAACTGAGCGTTTTGGCCCGCGCGGGTGGCAAGACCTTGTTTTACCTGCAACAGCAGGCGCTTCTGTCTGCGCGACCCTGAGGTGTGCCATGAAGATCGTGGTCGCTAGCCGCAACGGGCACAAAGTGAAGGAGATCGCCGCGCTCTGGGCCGATCTCGGCGTGGAGCTCGTGTCCATCGACGTGGTGGCGCCTGGCACCCCGCTGGTGGAAGACGAGGACACCTTCGAGGACAACGCGCGCGTCAAGGCCGAGCAAGCCGCGCGCGCTACGGGCCTTCCGGCGATCGCCGACGATTCGGGGCTCGAGGTCGACGCGCTCGACGGCGCGCCAGGCGTGCGCTCTGCCCGCTACGCGGGCGAGCCGTGTGACGACGGCCGCAACAATCAGAAGCTGCTCGCCGCGCTCGCGGGCGTGGCCGCGCCGCGCCCGGCGCGTTACCGCTGTTGCGCCGCTTTCGTGGATGGCGCGCGGGGGCTTTGCCTGGTCCGGGCGGGGGCCTGCGAGGGGGAGATCCTCACGGCGCCTCGAGGTGAGGGTGGCTTCGGCTACGATCCTCTTTTTTGGCTGCCTGCTTTGGGCAAGACCATGGCGGACATCGATCTCGAGATGAAAAACCAGCTGTCGCACCGGGCGTCGGCCTTCCAGGCGCTGGGCGCGGCGCTGCACGCGCAGGGGCTCGTCAGTCGTTGAGGGCTGGCGGCGGCTCGCGGGGTGTAGTATCAACCGTGTCCCCGGTCGTCACGGCTGGGGGATCGGGGTGTAGCGCAGTCTGGTAGCGCGCCTGCTTTGGGAGCAGGATGCCGGCGGTTCGAATCCGTCCACCCCGACCCACGGGTCCTTCCGTACGCAGATTTCGATACCTGCGCGGGCTCCTTTCCTTGGAGGAAGCTAGCGCTCGATGCGCAGCAGCTCCACCTCGAACACCAAGACCGCGTTCGGGGGGATGTCGGGAGGGCTTCCTCGGGTTCCGTAGGCGGTTGCTGCAGGGCACACGAGGCGGGCTTTTTCCCCCACCTTCATGACCGCAACCCCTTGAGTCCAGCACGGAATGACATCGCTGAGCGCGAAGGTGGCGGGCTCGTCGCGGTTGTAACTACTGTCGAACTCCGTTCCGTCGGTCAGCGTTCCTCGGTAGTGGACACGGACCGTGTCCGTCGTGCGTGGAGAGCGCCCGTGCTTGACCTTGCTGAGACTCTTGAAGACGACGCCCGAGAGTAGCTTGCGGGCACCCTCTTCCTTGGCAGCGCGGTTCAGGAAGTCCTCACCGGAGCGGTCCGATCCGTCGCGCGGAGCGGACGTCCCTTCGGCCGTCGCGAAAACCGGCGACCCACCGAGCGCCAGCGCGAGGGCCGCCGCCGTGGTCAGCTTGGGGGAGTGCCTCGAGTTCCTGTGCATGAGGGGAGGATAGTTCGTCAGAGCCCATGAATCCAACTGTGGCGGCGGGCGCTCGATCGACTCGTCAATTGTCTGACAGTGAGATTGCTGACGAACGACTCATATAGAGCACTTCGAAAGCGTGTGTTCATCTCGTCGTGATGAACCCTTGAAAGGCAACGAGCCTGTGTCTTCAACCTAGGCTTTTTGTCTGCAAGTAAACGTAGGAACGCTTGTTCGTGTCCTTTGTGATGCCAGGTGAGCTCGCGTGAGAGAATTGCGCGACAAATTGCGAGTTCGGGTTGCGCCTTGGTTCATGAAGGTCCACGGTCTTGGCCACTGAAGTTCGACGTCGCGGTGTCTTCCGCACGAACCAAGTCAATCATCATCGAGGCAAAGCTTGTTCAAATCGCCTTCAATGTTTTTCCCCGTGGCTGGCTCGCGAGGGGCCGTGCCCCGTGCAAGCGCACCGCTCGTGCGCGGGGTCTTGGTCTTCGTCATGCTCGTGGCGCCCTTGGGGTGCGAAGGGGAGATCGTCACCACGACTGACGATGCACCTGCAGGCGAGCCCGGCGCGGCGGTCGACGAAGCCGGTGGCGCCGCAGGGACGGGCGGTCAGGGCGGAAAGCCTTGGGGAGGAGCAGGTGGTGGTGGGGGGCGGGGAGGTTCGGGCGGCGTTGGGGCAGCCGGGCAGGCCGGGGCAGGTGGCCGCCCCGCAACCACGCCCGCGAGCGGGGGCGCGGCAGGCAGCGTGCAGGAGCCTGACAACGCCGGCGGTGGTGCGGGAACGAGCGCGCCCGACCTCGACGACCAGGACGAGGCGGCGCGGGTGGTGCCTGTGTTCGTCGCGATTGGTGCAGGGCGCCGGATCGCCGTGTCGTGTGACGACGGCCGAAGCTGGTTCGACGCCCAAGAGGGCGGCGCCGGGGATGAGCACCACAGCGATGGCGTGCCTCAAGGGCTCGCCGCCGGGAACAACCGCTTCGTGGCCGCGTTCGGCTGGGGCGCCAAGGGGCGCGTCCTGACGAGTGCGGATGCGGTCGCGTGGAAGGAGGTGGCCACCAACACCGAGGGATACGCGGGAGCGGGCTTCGATGGCACGGCCTTCCTGACGGTCGACTCACGTCGGCCGATGCGCTCGGCGGACGGGGTGACGTGGGAGTCTGTTGCGATGCCTCCCTGGACAGTGCATGTGCGGCGCATCGTCGGGCTGCCTGCCCCCGCGGGGCGCGGCGATGTGTTCATCGTGGGTTACGCGGGCGCGGGAGGAAGCGCCGAAGAGCGCCAACTCGCACGCTCCGACAATGGGGGGGCGTCGTGGGCCGTCACCAACCTTCCCGACTGTGTTTTTGCGCAGCAGCGGGAAGGTGGGCTCGCGTGCAACGGAAGCACCTGCGTGGCGGTAGGCCGCGACGGTAAAACCTGCCGATCCGTCGATCGTGGCCGCAGCTGGCGTTCCTCAGGCGCCACTGGCTCCGATGCGCGGTCGCTCCTCTGGACGGGAAACGCGTTCGTGGTCTACGAAGGCGATCGTATGCATGAGAGCGCTGATGGCCTCACGTGGGCTGAAAAGCGCTTGGAAGGGGGCGAAGGCAAAGTGGACCGCGTGGTGCGCGCCCCCGACGGAACCTTCGTCGCCGTGGCGGCGGACGGGACGCGCTTTTTCAGGAGCACCGACGGGCGAGCGTGGATCAGGGCGAACGGTCCCGAGGGCCGCTGGCTGCGCCACCTCAGCTTCGGGCTCGTGCGCCCCTCGACCCGCTGTCCGTGAAAAAGGGAGGCTTCAATCAGCACCCGGCTTCGGCTATAGTAGACGCCGCAACGGGGCGTCGCGTGCCCCGACAACCCGAGACGGAGGAACGACGCCATGGGACTGCTGGGACGATTGATGGGGGCTACACCCACGAAAAAGCCAACCGACGACCTGCTCTTGCTTCACAGCATGATGCTGATGGCCGGCGTCGATGGTGTCGTCGAAGGGTCAGAGGGCGCGACGTTGACGGCCTTCGTCAACACCCTGCCCGAGTTCCGGAAGCTGGACGAGAACGGCTTCGACCGCTTGATGGGCGATGCCCAGAAACTGCGCGCGAAATTCACCTCGGCAAAGGAGGCCGTGGGGGCTCTGCGGGAGATCTCCAGCGAGGCGGTGCGGAAAAAGGCCTTCGTGCTGGCGGCGGACATCGCCATGTCGAGCGGTGACATCGACGAGGCCGAAGAGGAGCTTTTGGAGGCCATGCAACGAATCCTGGGGATCGACGACGCGTTGGCGCAAAAGTCGCTCGAAGTGCTCGCCATCAAGTACCAAACCTGATGGGTTTCGAGGTCACCGAGATCCGCGCCCGGCGCGACCGCGAGCTCTTCGAGGCGCTGCGCCGCGATCGGGGCGTGGAGAAAGCGCTGGCTCGCTACGAGGAGAAGGCGAGCGGGTACGGGTTTCGTCACAGGCGGGCCTTGCTCGCCGAGTCGATTCGTTTGTCGCGCCACATGGCGCCCCAGGTGAGTGCGGCCCTGGCCGATTGTCGGGACGCGCTGGGCTTTCGCGAACCGGTCGAGGTGTTTTTGCGCCCAGAGCCCGTCTACGGCGCGTTCTGCGCGCGCGGGCGCTCGGGTCCCCTGGTCGTGGGGCTCACGGCGCGCCTGCTCGACGAGTTTAGCCCCGAGGAGCTTCGCTTCGTGATGGGGCATGAGCTTGGGCATGCGCTGTTTCGCCATCACGACCTTCCGATGCCCATCACGGCAACCATCGAAGACATCGGAGGGACGTTGGTCTCACGAGCGGCGCAGTTGAAACTTTACGTGTGGTGCCGCGCGGCCGAGGTCTCGGCCGATCGCGCGGGGCTTTTGTGCTGCAGGGATGCCGACGTGGCAGCCACTGCCTTCTTCAAGCTGGCGAGCGGGCTGGCACGGCCCTCCCTTCAGGTGGATTTGCAGGCCTTCGCGAGCCAAATCGAAGCCATCGCTTCAGCCCCCTCCGCCACCATCCGCGAGCACGATGACGACACCCTGGACTGCTTTTCCACGCACCCCTACACCCCGGTGCGCGTACGGGCGCTGTTGGCCTTCGCGCGTTCGGCCGTGCTGGCCCGGGCTTTGGGGCGCACGGGGGGCGATATGGAGATGGAGGAGGTCGAGCGTGTGGTCGAAGCCGATCTGGCGCTCATGGAGCCGTCTTACCTGGAAGAAACCACGCCCGAATCCGAACGGCTGCGGCGTGCGCTCTACCTCGGGGGCGTGGCCGTGGCCCAAGCCCACGAGGGGGCGTCACCCACGGAGCTGCACGCGCTGCGGGCGTTGCTGGGCGCGCGCGCGGTGGCCGCGTCTTCCGGAACTGACGCCCGCCCGGGCGAGCTCGAGATCGTGTTGGCCGAGGTCAGAGGTTTTCCCCTGGCCAAGCGGGCGCAGCTGGTTCAGCACCTGACCGTGATCGCGGGCGCGGATGGCCAGGTCGACGACGCGGAGTACGAAGTCATGGCGGGTGTGGCGAGCGCGCTTGACGTCCCTCAAGAGGTGATCGATCAGACCTTGCGGGCAGCGGCAGCGCCGATGGATTGAAGGCCGCCGCCTGAGGGAGCCGGCCGCTGCCCCCGGGCAAGCGTCACGCCTGGGCGCGCGCGCCTCCTCGAAAATCTGAAGCGGCAAGCCCTGGCCTCTCAAAAACCCGAGGCCGCCGCCTGCGTTTCCAAGCGGAGCCCCGGCCCTGCGGCGGCCCTGACGTGACTGGCGCCCTCTTTGCAGACTAAAGTGGACTTTCGCAGGGGGAGTTCTCATGCACCAGACCGAGACGTTCGTTTTGCCTTTGTTCCGATCTTTGTGCCCGCCCGTTCGTGGCGGCGGCCTGCTCGCGCTCGCCGCCTTGGGCGTGTTCGGGGCGTTGGCCTCAGCGTGCACGCCGCCCGCCGATCCGGTGTGCGTGCTGCGGGGAAAGCTCTACCCGAATGGTGGCGCCCCCTTCGCTGCCGAGGACGGCTGCAACACCTGTGAGTGCGTGGGCGGAAGCCTGGTTTGTACGCGGAAGGCCTGTAGCACTGATGCGTGCTCCTTGAACGGGGTGCACTACCCGAACGGCAGCCGCGGGATCCCGGCGCCCGACGGCTGCAACGCGTGTTCGTGCACCTCAGGGGCGCTCGCGTGTACGGAGAAGGCCTGCTTGCCCCCCACGGGCTGTCTCGTCGATGGCGTGGTTTACGGCGCAGGTCAGACGGTCCCCACGAAGGAAGTTTGTCAGGCCTGCCGTTGCGAGGACGGCGTGGTCACCTGCTTGGCAACGCCCTGTGCGCCGCCCCGTACGTGCGGCGGGATCGCGGGGCTTTCCTGCGAGGACAACGAGTACTGTGATTATCATCAAGGCGAGGTGGGGGCGTGCCGCCTACCTGACGCCGGTGGAACGTGCCGCGTTCGTCCCGAGCGCTGCCCCCAGGTGTACGCGCCCGTGTGTGGCTGCGATGGCAAGACGTATGGCAACGCCTGCGAGGCCCACGCCCGTGGCGCGGCTGTTGCCGCCGAAGGCGCGTGCCAGGCAGAGCCGAAGGGCTGCGGTGCACGCCTCGGCAACACGTGCAGCCCCAGCGAGTATTGTGCGTACGAAGAGGAGGGCATCTGCGGCTTTGCCGATGCCACTGCGGTTTGTAAACCGCGTCCATCGGGCTGCCCTGATGTGTGGGACCCCGTGTGTGGCTGCGACGGCCAGACCTATGGCAACGCCTGCGATGCCGCAGCCGCGGGCACGGGGTACCTGGCGCGTGGCGCCTGCAAGGGGCCGTAGACCTTTGCCCCTCAGTCCCGCTTGAACTTGAACTCGGCCGCGTGACTCAACTTGCGGTTTTCGGGGTTGAGGCGCGGCGAGACCAGGAAGAGGCGGGGTGCGAGCTCGGGCGCTTGCTTGGTCATGGTTTGCTTGACGGCAAGCGCCCTGCGGGTGGCGAGCCGCTCCAGCTCTCCGTCGTCGATGCGGATGTGGTCGGCGATCGCCTTCTCCATGACGTCGACGGGCGCCTCTTTCACCCCTCCCCAGAAGGTCTTTGGTTTGGTGAAGGGCTCCTTGACGTAGACGCGGCGAACGAGCTCCGTGTGTTCGGGGCCGGCCAGCACGACCTCATCCGCCGTCTTCGGGGCCTCGCCCTGTTTTTCGAGGTCCTCGAACTTCGCTTGCTTCAACTTCAGCTCGACCAGGCGCTGCCGCAAGGCGGAACGGTCTTTGGCGGCGTCCGCGTGGCCTTCGAGCTCGAGTGAAACGCCGGGCCTGTCTTGCAAGGCCTTCGAGAGCATCGACAGCTTTTGGATCGCCTTGGCCGTCAAGACATCCGCGCCGGGGTCGAAGACCACGAACGAAGATTCGTCGTCTCCCTCGAACGCCGAGGCGATGAGCGAAAACGGGGAAACCGCCGCTTTGACGATCAGGTTGCCGAGAACCTTGAAGATCGCCGCGCCTATCTTGAAGTTGGGGTCGTCGAGGGACCCCGAGATGGGAACGCTGAGATCGATGACGCCGTGGCGATCCTTCAGCAGCGCCACGGCGAAGCGCACCGGCAGGTTGGTGGCATCAGGACTTTCGACCTTCTCCCCGAACGAGAGCTGGTCGACGATCAAGTTGTTTTGGGCCTCGAGCTGCTTGTCCGCAAGAGTGTAGGCCAGCTTCAGCCCGAGCTTTCCCTTTGCGATCGTATAGCCGACGTACTTTCCCGAAAACGGGCTGGCAGGAGGCAGCTCGACTTCCTTGACCTCAACCTGCAGGTCGAGCGAAGGCGCTTTGGCGAGAGGCGTGGCGACGCCGCGCACCTCGAGCGTTCCCGACTTGTCGATGACGCCGAAGAGGGTAAGGCGGGTGCGTGCTTCGGGGCTGGTCGACAGGTTCTCGAGCGTGGCGTTCAGGTTGGTGAGCTCGGTGGCGTAGGCGGGGCGGACGCTGCTGTCCGTGTACCTAATCTTTGCGTTGGTGAGGGCGAAGCGCGCTACGGAGAGGGGCATCGGCGCTGCGGACGCTTCGGGGCTGGGTTTGGTGGGTGCCGCCGGGGCCGGGGTTGTCGGCGCGTCGGGCTTGGCCTCGGCGGGGGTCAAGGCGGTGACGTTCAAGGTGCCCTCGGGCGAAAGCTCCACGTTGGCGGAAAGCCCGGAGAGCACCCCTTCGGCCATGGTCAGCCGGAGGGGAGGCTGTGCGCTTTCGTCGAAGGAGGCGTCGATGCGGCGCAGGTCGAGTCCGAAAAAGCTGAGAAGCTCGCGTGTACCGCTCGGGTCGACCGTGGCAACCTCGGCAATGTTCACGTCGCCCGTGAAGCGAAGTTTGGGCCCCGTCTCGGGCACTTGCAGCTGAACCCTGCCCTTGACGCCCAGGGCGCCTTCGGTGAGCTTCAGGTTCACCGCCTGGGCGGCGTAGGGGAAAAACGGCACCAAGGCCAGATCGCTCAGGGTCAGCCTGGCATCGAGCGCGAGGGGCTGAATCGCGGCGTCGCCGGACACCTGGAGCCGGCCTCGCTTGTTCAAGGCCAACTGGACCTCGAAGCGGCCCTTGCGGTTGGCTTCGGTCGAAAAGCCGCGGGCCGAGGCCTCACGCAGGTCGAGCACCAGCCGCGCGGCAGGGCGCGTGGTTTTGTCGACGAGGCGCACGTTCCAGTCCGACACGAGCGCTTCACCAAGCGCAAGCGACCAGGCGGGCTCGGCGGGTGGTGCGGGCTCTGTCGCGGGGGCAGGCGGGCCTGCACCGGCTGTGCTTCCCGCGCCCTGTGGTGGTGCCTTGATGAGCGCGAGCAGGCTCGAGGTTCCGTCCGCGGCCCGCTCGGCATCGAGGCGGAGGGATTTCGAGGCCAGCTTTCCCACCGACAAGCTGCGGGCTTTCGGGTCGAGTTTGACCTGCTCGATGGCCAGCGTCTCGAGCTCGAAGAAGTTTGCCTTGGCGCCGTCCGCCTGCAGCGCCACGTCTGAGAGCGTGAAGAAGGCTCCCTCGAGCCCGAGCGCCGGCGCGCCGCCTTGGTTCATGAGCTGGTAGGTGGCGCCCGCTCGCACTGCGCCCCGGCGCACTGTGAGCGCTGCGAGAGGGGTCACGTAGGGCGCGAAGGCTGCAAGGCGAAGCGCTTCGAGCGTGACACGGCCCTCGAGCGCCAAAGGCTCGAGCTGAATCGAGGTGCTGCTCGCCAAAGAGACGCCCACGCTCGATGCCAGCTGGGCTTCGAGACGGCCCCGCTCTCCCGGGATCGTGGACAGATTGTGCACGGTCAGGGTGGGCGCGAGGTCGACCTCGAAGGCAGGTGTGACCGTGCGATCGCGAAAGTGAATCTTGGCATCGGCGAGCGCCCCGCGTGCGACGGTGATGCGAGCAAGCGCGGCTGTGGGCGTTCGGGAGGGCGCTCGTGGCGGCGCGGCGGGGGGCTTCAGCGTCTCCAGGTTGAGGCGTCCGTCAACGCCCCGTTCGACCTCGAGCCCTAGACCTGTGATGTTGACTTGGTCGACCACGACGTCGAGCGCCCCCACGTCCGCCTTGCCCACGACCACTTCCAGCTGGGAGAGATCGAGCAGGGGCGCGCCCCGCTGGTCGCGGACCGCGATACGCTCGAGGGCCACGCGGCCCTTGACTACGAACGTGGGCGTCTTCGTGCGTGCGAAGGCCGCGTGAAGATCGAGATCGAGAAACGCCGAAGCGACCACGGCAGGTAGGGGCAGGGGCACATAGGCGAGGTACTGGGTGAGGTCGAGATCGTCGATGCGCAGGTCCACGTTACTCTCCTGGGTTTCCTTGAAGGGCTTCGTTTGACCCTTGATCGCGAACGGCGCCCCGTCGACGCGCACCCGCAGGCCAGGCTGAACGAGGTTCTCGACGTGAACCGGCAGATTCGAGACGAAGGGGATCGCCAGGTTGAGCTCGGTGAGGCCGTGGCGCTTGCCCGTGGGCCGATCCTCGAAGGTCAAGGCGGCGTCGACGAGCTCGATGTTGTTGAACGAAAAGCGCGCGGCGGGCTCTGCGGCGCGCGTTGGGGCGACTGCGTCCGCCTCGTGCGGTGAAGTTTTGGGTAGGGCGGCGCCGTCAACCGGGGCAAGGCGGCGGAAGAGGTCGGAGACGTTGTACGCATCGAGGTCAGCGTAGGCTCCGGGGGTCGCGTGGAGGCGCGCCACGTGAAGGCGCAGCCCGTCGAGGCGGATCTGCCGCAGGACGGGCGCCAAGCGAAAAGCCGAGGACAGTTCGGCGTTGACGTAAAGCTGCCTCCATTCCACGAAGGGGGACTGCCCATCGGCTTCGAGCACCCTGAACCCTTCGATCGTGACGGAAAGCGCGAAGGGGTTCATGCGCAGGTGGTCGATTTGGACCGTTCTTCCCAGGCGCTTCGAGAGCTGTGACGAGGCCAACCGTCGGGCGACGAGGGGCACGAGCCCAAAGCCCACGGCCCCGTATGCGGCGGTGGCGAGTACCAGGATTTTGGCCAGCCTGATGATGACGTGGCGGCGACCAAGCTTGGAGAAGCGCGTGACGATCGACATGATGGTGCGGGGATGGCCACCCGGTATATCGCTCCCGAGGGGCGCCGTCATCGGTCGTGATGAGGCGAAACCCGTCGGAAACCAGTCTGCCGTGCACGTCTCAGCGGGCGAGCGGACGCACCGTCGGAGGGGAATTCCGCGCGTCTGCGGGCGCCGCCGGCGGAGGCTTTGGGGCGTACGGGCGCAACTCCAATGCCTGTTCGTCGAAGAGTCGTCTGCCCTTGGCGGTGAAGGGCCACGCCGCAAGACCCGCCACCACGAGCGCTGCCAGGCACAGCGTCAGCCTGATGCCCCGCCGCGCCGAGGCGGCGCCAAAGGAGGTGTGGCCGTCGCGTGCGGGTGGAAGGCATGCGGCTGCGCGTCGTGGGTCCCCCTCTGCCAAGGCGGGGGCTGCCTCGGTAAGGGGCGCGCCTTCGATCGTCTTGTGGAGCTGTTGCGCATCCAGAGGGTGAGCGATCAAGATCGCCTCGAGGTCTTTGACCATTGCGTGCGCGCTTTGGTATCGCCGCCCGAGAGATCGGGACAACGCGCGCTGCACCACCACCTCGAGCGTGGGAAACACGGTGGGGGCAAAACGAGAGACGGGGGGGATCTCCGCGCGCATGAGCCGCGAAACGGTGGTGGCATGATCGCCTCCTCCGAAGAGCCGCTGCCCCGTGAGCATCTCCCACATGACGACCCCCAAAGAAAAAACGTCCGAGCGGTCGTCGATGATGTCGCCTGCCACTTGTTCGGGAGAGCTGTACGCCGCTTTTCCCTTGAAGGTTTTCGCTTGCGTGATCGAGCGCGGCGACCTTTGATCGAAAAGAGCGATGCCGAAGTCGAGCAGCTTCACCCGGCCATCGCGCAAAAGCATGATGTTTTCGGGGCTGACGTCGCGGTGAATGAGGTTCATCGGCTCCCCCGATTCGTCACAGAGCTTGTGAGCGTAGGCGAGGGCACGGGCCACTTCACAGGCGATGAAGGCCGCAACGGAGGGAGGCACCTTCCCGTTGAGGCGTCGCAAACGCACCAGGATCGTGCCGAGGTCGACCCCGTCCAGATGCTCCATCGCAAGGTAGTCGATGCCACCGATGACCCCGCGGCCGTACACGCGCACGACATTGGGATGGGTGAGCCGCGCGCTCAGCCGGGATTCGTCCCGAAATAGACTGACGAAGTAGGCGGAACGGGCGAACTGGGGAAGGATCTTCTTGATGACGAGAAAGCCCTCGGGATTTTTGACGTCTCCCACACAGGCCTTCCACACCTCCGCCATGCCGCCCCGGCCAAGCCGTTCGAGGAGCCAGTAGCGCCCGAACTGAGAGGCGAAGCTGCCGGAGGCGGGCGCGGCCGCCGTGGGGGCGAGATCCTTAACGAAGACCGTACGGGCCCGCTCGTCGTCCACCGATGTCTCTGTGTCAGCCTGGGGCATACGTCTCGCGCTCCGAATGACCCTTAGTGCCCGCAATAGCCCCACAGGCATCATCTTTCGCAGGCCGCCCCCCCCAAAACACCCCGGGTGGGTTGCCCGAGGGCTTTTGGGGGGCACAGAGTTTCGACCGGGCTTCCACCCGGGGTTTTGTCGGGTGCCTCCGCCGCGGTTTAGGGCACGATGCCCGCGCAGGTCGTGGCGCACGAGAACGTGGCGGAGGTGCACGACTCGTCGTCGATGCAGGACTCGCAGGCGTTGACCTTCTCTTCGAATCCAGCTTCCTCATCTGACTGCGTCTCGCAGCGAGAGCGGCACGCGCCCACGTCGTAGTCGTCGTCGAAACATGATTCGTAGCGGGCGCACACACGCTGGCAATTGATGAGTTCCTCCGTCTCGCCACAAGACGCCAAGGCCCATCCCCCAAGACCCACCAATCCCACGAACATCATCCCCAGAGCTTTTTTCATGTCGCCTTCTTTCTGTGTTGTTGCCGGACGCCGGGGCGGCTTCAAACGACGTGCCAGCGGCGCGAGGCCCTGCGGGTGCCGTTCTCGGCCTTGTGCCGACGCACGCGGGGTTACCCCTGCGTGCCTGCAGCCACGGCCCGGTGACCCCCGGGGCGCCGCCCCGAGCGGGGCTTTGCCGGTCAGCCTTTGGCATTTCGCCTGCAGGGTGACCATGCGGGGCGCCGCAGGGCGCGCAGAGAGATACAGATGGAAACTTCCCGTGACACGAGGTCTCGCGATCGCGCCGAACGCACGCAGGCGAGGCGGGCGCGATGGCCGAGATGGCTCGCGGTGGCCGGGCTGCTCGTCCTGTCGCTGCTCATCGTCGTTCGTATCGTTCTCGATCCCCTCGCCAGCTGGGCGACCCGCAAGGCGCTGCGGGATGCCCGGGGGATCGACGGGGCCTTCGCAGACGTTTCGGTGGGGCTCTTTCCTCCCCGCTACGAGATCACAAGGCTTAAGGTCGTGAACGCCGCCCGCGAAGACTGGGACGAGCCCTGGGTGTTCGCCGAGCAGGTACGCGCGACTTTGGACGGAAGCGCGCTCTTGCGAGGCAAGCTGAGGGTGACGGCGGAGGTGCGAGGCCCAAAACTTCGTGTGCCTGGCGGGCCTGTGGCACAAGTCGAGCCGGACGCGAGCGACAAGCCCCTTGGGGAGGTGCTGGAAGCGCTGCCGCCGGTCAGTCTCACGCGGCTCGAGGTCCATGATGCGGAGGTCCTGGCGAAGGTCCCCGCTCGGCCGGAGGAGGACAGGGCGAAGGCGCGTCGAGATGCAGGGGGGCAGCGCGAGGTCGCTCGCATCTGGGTGCATGACGTCGACGTGGTTGTGGAGAACGTGACGACGCACGCCGCTTTGGCCGATGGTCAACCCGTCAATGTGTCGATGGCGGGAACGATTGAACGCTCGGGGCAGATCCAGGGCTTCGGAACGATCGACTTGTTCAGTGAAAAGCCGCGCTTTGCGGGACGCTTCGAGATGCGCGAGCTCGCCCTGACGCGCCTCTTCGATCTGCTGGCGCCGCGCACCGGTATGCAAGCCAGCCAGGGCACGCTGGACCTCTTCGTGCAAGTCAAGGCTGCAGACGGACGCATCGAAGGCGGTATCAAGCCTGTGCTGAAGAACGTCGAGGTGGAGCAAGCCGAAGAGGGGTGGACGAACGCGCTCAAGGCGTGGCTCGTCGACCAGGGGATCGACCTTGCGTCCGATCGGGTTCCCGGTCGAAACGCCGTGGCCACCACGATCCCGATTCGGGGCTCGCTCGAGCGCCCTGACCTTCAAGTGTGGCCTGCCGTGCTGGGTGTCGTCCGGAATGCGTTCGTTTCGGCGCTTGCGTCGGGCTACTTCAACGTGCCCCCGGACGTCGCCAAGGAAGACCAGGGGCCCTTGGAACAAACCGTGGATGCCGTGACGGGGCAAGACCCTCCGAAGGCGCAACCGAAAGCCAAATGATGCTGACGAATACGCACCGTACGCGCGGGCCCGTGCCCCACGACCCTGACCGAGCCAGGCGAGGGGGAAGTCCAGGGAGGCTGCTCGTGCAGGGGGGCGTCTGCGCGGCGATGCTCCTTGGATGCGGCCACACGGAACGTGTGAAGGCCCCAGAACGCACGACGACGTCCTCGAAAGAGGCCCCTGAGCCCGGGCGTGAGGGTGGGCGTACCGAAGAGTCGAAAGCCTCGTCGCCCGAACAGGGAGAGCGGAGCCAGCCGCCGTCCGAGCCCCGTGTCCCTCTCGCGGCATCACCGGGGGCGCTGATGCAGAAGGAGGCGGTGATGGCTCTGCAAAAGAGCCTGAAGAGCGCAGGCTTTCTCGAGGGCCCGGAGCAAAGCCTGTCCGGCCGCCTCGACGCAAAGACAGAACAGGCCCTTCGCGCGTATCAGCGCGCACACGATCTCCCCGCGACGGGCCTCCCCGACAGGGCCACCGCGGCGTCTCTCGGACTCGACCCCGAGCAGCTCTTCAAGTCCGCTCCCACCGACGAGTAGGTCGCTGGGCGCACCTTTGGTTACGAATGCGTCTCTTTCGGCCTAATTGGGCACCTGACGAATAGCAAGTTGCCGTGAGGTCGGTGACGATTTGTTAACCCGAACGGTGATCGCCTCGCCTCCTACCTCTTCATGACAACTCGGCTCCTTGCTGTTCACCGGCGCCGCCTCGCGCGTCACGCCTCGTGGTTGGGCCTGGCCGCGCTCTTGGGCCTGGCATCCCTCAACCCCCCTGCCGCCCAGGCCACCGTCATGGTGGACGTTCCCCTGGACGACCTCATCGTCCGTGCCGACTTGGTCGTGCGCGGTAAAGTCCAAAGGATCGGCAGCCGTGTGCATGTGGTCGATGGCGCTCTCGAGGCGAGGACCCATGTGTGGCTCGAGGTGAAGGAAGTGTTGGGCGGTAAGGCCGAAGGGCGGCAGCTCGTTCACTTGTGGGAGCTCGGCGGGCGGTACGCCGACACCGAGACCATCGTGGCCGGCGCTCCCCACTACACGGTAGGCGAAGAGGTGGTCGTGTTCCTCCAGCGCGATGCGGAGGGCAAGGATGTCTTCCGCACGCTCGAGATGACTCAGGGCAAGTACCACATCCTGGCTGATGGCGCGGGCCGAGACACGATGGCCATCAGAGACCTTTCCGAGATCGCCGTGGCCAGATGGAACCGACGAGGCGCCATGCGCGTGGTCGAGCCGCCGGCGGAAAAGGCCGTGAGCCTCGACAAGCTTCGTACCCGCATCAAGGCGCTGCGCCTGACGGAGCCGGGTGTGAAGGCTCCCGCTGTCAACAAGCTGGGCGCGGAGGGGGTCCGATGAAAACGTCTCGCATGGCCGTGGGACTCTCGCTGGTGATGGGTGCAGCCCTCACGTTGACGTCAGCCAACAGCTGGGCGTATTCCTGCATCACGAACAGCTGCTCGCGCTATTGCGACAACCCCGTGCCTTACAAGCTCGGAACCCCCTCCGCGGACCTTGGTGCCCAGAGCTCGGAGGCCGAAGTCAAAAAGGCGATGGAGCTTTGGACGAAGCCCGCGTGCTCGAGCCTCAAAGTCCAGTACGGCGGCACCACGAGCGAAGCCGCCGGCAACGCCAACGCGGTGGTTGCGTGGGTAGAGTCGGGCTGGTCAGGTGGCAATGGCACCATCGGCACCACCACCTCGCGCATCTCCGGGGGATGCTTGCGGGCCCACATGCGGCTCAACGGCGTCAACTTCCGCTGGGTCCCTGGCAACACGGCCAGCCGGTCCGAGGTGAACGCCGTCACGATTTTGGCCCACGAAGGCGGGCACTACTTCGGCCTGGGGCACTCGAGCGTCAATGGGGCCTTGATGGAAGCTAGTTACGGTGGCGGCATCATTCCCTTGAGCGCCGACGATGAAGCTGGCATTTGCAAGATCTACCCCGGTGGGGGCGGCGCTCCCACGCCGGATGTGCCCGGTACGGGGGGGGCTCCGGGCAGTGGGGGTGGGAACGGGGCCGGTGGGTCTCCCGGGACCGGCGGCTCGAACGGCGGGGGCACGGGCGATGGCACCCTCTGCGCGCCTTGCCAACGGAAGGCCGATTGCTCCACGGGCTTCTGCCTGTCGAACAATCAGACGGGAGAGCGCTTCTGCAGCGTCGCTTGCGGAGGCGGATGTCCCAGCGGATGGAACTGCGTTCCCGCCGACAACACGGGCGGCGTCGACGTGTGTGTGCCTCCTTCGCTGACTTGCTCCGGGTACATGCCGCCGCCTGCGCCGAACCCAGGCTCGGGCGGCTCGAGCGGTTCGGGCGGCTCGGGAGGGGGTATGGGTGCAGGAGGATCGTCCGGCGGGGCAGCTCCCATGCCGGGCGGGGGCGGCATGACCGCAAATCCGTGTGACAACGACGACGATTGCGGTTCGGGGCAAAGTTGCAACGCCTCGGGCCAGTGCGTTGCAAACGACGGCGGCGAGATCATCGCGCCGGATGGCGAAGCATGTGACGTCAATACGGACTGCCAATCCCGGCTGTGCGTGGAGGCCGATGGCAAGTCCTTTTGCACCCGCGTGTGCGCCTCGAACGCAGACTGCGTAAGTGGCTTTGCTTGCCGGCAACGTGGAAACGAGCGCGTGTGTTTGCCCGTCGACGAAGAGGCCGGCAGCGGGGGCGCAAGTGGCACGGCTGGTCAAAGTGGCGGTGGGGGTCAA
The DNA here is from genome assembly GCA_022184915.1 of Myxococcales bacterium. Taxonomy (NCBI): domain Bacteria; kingdom Pseudomonadati; phylum Myxococcota; class Myxococcia; order Myxococcales; species Myxococcales bacterium. Next base: position 563,993 of record JAGTJU010000002.1, read on the forward strand.
AGTGCAGGCGCGCAGGGGGGCGCGGGTCAGCCTTCGGCTTCGGCAGGAGACGAGGGCGGCTCGGGCTGTACGATGGCCGGTCGATCGAAGCCTGTGGGGGGCGCGTGGATTTTGTTCTTCGCGTTGGTGAGTGGCGCTCTGGTGTATCGACGCCTTCGCCGCAGCGGCTTGGCGGCGCGCGTTTAGCAGCGGCTCACTGTCGAGGCGGGGGTCGCTTTCAAGAAGAAGCGACCCCCGTTTCCTTTTCGAAGCTTGTGACCGTCGCGAGGACCACCATTTCCAGAGCCACCTGGAAGTCTGGAAGGTGGGTACGGCCGCCTCGAGACGAGTTGCAGCGTAGGCAAACATGGGACAAAAAAAGCCCAGCGCCCGTGTGGGGCGCTGGGCCTTGGGGGACTAGGGTGGTCCTCAGGGGGTGCAGGTCACGCTGACCGTGCGGCTATCCACGCACTTGCCGTCCGAGACCGTGAAGGTCAGCTCGTGCGTTCCGGCGACCGCGCAAGCAAAGGACGTGCTGCCCACGTTCGTGGCTGCGAACGTGCCACCGCCCGAGGCGGTCCAGGCGTAGGTGAGCGTGTCCGCGGCGTCGCTGTCGGACGCAGCGCCGGAGACCATGAGCTTGCCGCCCACGCCCACCGTGCGAGGCGCCACGACGAGGTCGGAGGCCACGGGGCAGTTGTTGAAGACCGCCTCGACGGCGACAGAGCCTGCGCCCTCTTCCCCTTGGCATTGCAGGACGATGGCGAGCGAGGTCGTTTGCCCCGCGACCACGTCGAAGCCCGCCTCACCCAGACAGGTCGTGCCGAGGTCGGTGGAGACGGCCGCCAGCTCGATGGTGTATCCGACGCCTGCGGGCACGTCGATGAGGGCGCTGATGGTGGCGCCGGGATCGCTCACCTCGATGTTGCCCTCGAGCGGTGCCAGCGAAGCACCGGTGATCGAGTAGCGCACGGTGTTCACCGTCACCGTCTCCGACAGCTTGATGGCAAGGCCCACCGCGCCGAGGTCTCCCGGACGCCGTGGCTTCTCTCCAGAGCAGGCACCCAGCGTGGCGATCACCACCAGGGCGGCAAGGGCTCGAAACATAGACATGCGAATCATGGCATTTCTCCTGTAGTCGCTCAGCTGCCGATCTTGCGATTGGCGAGGTGCCGCACGGCCACGACGGCCGGACGAGGGGGGGTGTTGGTGTTGTCGGGCCAGGACGAAAGGGTATTGGGCAAGCCCCCGCCTTCTCCTGGGTGCTGGATGCAAGCGAACAAGGTGCGGTCATCGGTCGAGTGTTTGAGGCTGGCCACCTCGGCGCCGGGAACGCTGCTCAAGAACTGGCGCACGTACCCGCGGTCGGGCCCCTCCACCGGCACCGCGAAGATGCCGTCGTTCAGGCCCGTGAAGCCTGGGCTGTTCGGCATGCCGTCGGTGGCGATCCAGAGGTTTCCGTCCTGATCGAAGTCCAGGTTGTCCGGGCAGGAGATCTTGCTGACCCGGCTCGGATCGAACCCGGCGAAGTAGCTGCCCTGGCTGGCGATGGCGGGGTCGCCACAGAGCAGCAGGATCTCCCAGCTGAACGTCTGGGAGCCGTTGTCGGCGTTCGCCTCGCTGATCTCAATCACGTGGCCCCAGCGGTTGCCGAGGCGCGGGTTGGCCTTCACCTCGCCCGCATCGGCAGCCACGGCGTTGCGCGCCGAGTTGTTGGTGCACGCCATGTACACCTTGCCTGTGACGGGGCTGACGTCCACGTCTTCCGGGCGGTCCATCTTGGTCGCGCCCATGAGATCCGCGGCCTTCCGCGTGTTCACACACACCTCGGCCTGGGTCGGGAACCCAGCGGCCGCGGTGAGCGGGCCCTGTCCGGCCACGAGCGGCAGCCACACACCAGAGCCATCCGCGTTGAACTTCGCCACGTAGAGCGTGCCCTCGGAGAGCAAGCTCATGTTGGCGTCGCGATCGGTGGGGTTGAACTGCCCGGCCGAGACGAACTTGTAGAGGTACTCGAAGCGGGCGTCGTCGCCGCTATAGACCACGGCGTTTCCGGCCTTGCTGAGCGTGGAGCTTGCGGCTTCGTGCTTGGTGCGGCCAAGGGCCGTGTGTTTGACCGGCGTCGACGTGGGGTCGTAAGGATCAATCTCCACGACGTAGCCGAACTTGGCGTACTCGTTGGGCTCCTTGCCGAGATCGAAGCGATCGTGGAAACGCTCCCACTTGCGCTCGGAGGCGCCCGAAGGGGCGGCCAGGCGCGCGTAGAGCGCTTGTTTGTCGGCGCTGGCGCCGGCGCGGTTGGCGAAGTACTGGTCGAAGTTTTCTTCCGCGGTCAGGATGGTGCCCCAGGGGGTGAAGCCACCCCCGCAGTTGTTCAGCATGCCCTTGACCGAACGGCCCGTGGGATCCGTGCTGGTCTGCAACAGCAGGCTGCCGGCGGCGGGGCCGTCGATCGCCATGGGGGTCTCGCCCGTGATGCGGCGGTTGAACGGGGAGGTCTTGTCGACGACCCAGCCCTGGGCGGTGTTCTCGATCGTCACCAAGGAGCCACCGTGCGCGGCCAGCTCGATGTTGACCTGGTCGGCGGTGGGGGCGGCATCCGTGTAGCCGGGGAACATTTCGAAGCCCGAGGTGTACTCGTGGTTCACCCACAACAAAGCCCGACGGGTGGGCTTCGTGAACAGGCGCCGGAACTGAACGCCGAGCGCCCACGAACGCAAGCGCGAGGGGCGTGTGAACCAGGGCGGCAGGGGCATCTGCACGATGAAGTCGCAGTTGAAGCCGAACTGCTGGGCCTGCACCGCAGGCGACTGCGCATTGACGTCGAACCCAGGCACGCCCGGGAAGAGCGGATCGCCCCAGGCCACCACCACGTTGTGCGTGTAGCCGGCGGGAACGGTGATGGCGTCGAGACCGTTCGGGAGAATCGGCGAGAACGTCAGGCGTGCCCCGTGATCGGCGGCCTGGGCTTGCTTGGCCGAGAAGATCGCGGGCACCATGGCGGCACCCGTTGCTGCGCCGAAGCCCTTGAGCAGCGAGCGGCGTGCGATACGCTCCCGCATGACGTTGCCGAAGTATTCACCGTTGGCGTCTCGAGAATCCGCCTGGGCGATTGCCTGGCTCTCCTCGAGATCATGCTTTTTGTGGTTCATGAGATCCTGTCCTCCGAAGCAGTGGTCACCTGCCCCTCGCGAAAGCGCAGGGGCGTACGGCGCATACTGAATCAGCGCCGACGGCCCGTGCGTGACGGATCGCGGACGCTTTCGTTACGGCGTTCGTGAGGCGTCACATTGCCGACGAAGACGAGACGAAGCCGACACCGGACCGTGTGAAAGAGGGGGCTCTTTTCTCGCCGGCGGAAGCCTGGCAGTCTGAGACCACCATGAGCTGTTCCTCACTTCACGCGACCACGCGATCCCTTCGTCCTCTTCTGTGGCTGGCCCTGGCATCGGTGGCCTCCTGCGCCGGCGCGGCGGAGCCTGATGAGGACGAGGAGACGGGCGGACGGGGCGGCGCCGCTGGAGGCCAAGCGGGCGCGCCCGGAGGCTCCGGAGGCACGGCGGGTTCGACACCCCGGGGCGGCTCGGGAGGCGGGAGCGGCGGGGCGGGAGGCCAAGCGGAATCCGGACGAGGCGGCTCGAGCGAGGGCGGCTCGTCCGGCGGGGCTGCCGGGGGCAAAGCCGGGGCGGGCGCTGGGGGGGCGTCCCCGGGCGGAGGCGCAGGAGGCGGGGGCGGCGGCGCTTCGGGTCAGGGAGGCACACCTGCGGCCGTGGGCCGTCCCTTCGTCTACGTGGGCTCGGGCCAGCGGGAAGGCAAAATCTTCGTCTACGAGCTTGACACGCAGACGAAGAAGCTCCGGCAAGTGCAACGCGTGGACGGGCAGCTGCGTCCGTCCTACATGGCCTGGCTGCCGGGGGACAGTCACGTCTTCGCCAGCAACGAAGACTTTGGCAACAACTCGAAGGTCAAGTCCTTCGCGGTCAATCCGACCACGGGCCTGCTGACGCTCGTCAACGAAAGAAGTGTCAAGGGGAGCGATACGGCCCACGTGGCGCTTCATCCCACGGGTCGATGGCTTTTTGCCGCTCATCACAACTCGGCAGATACGGAGGTCTTCCCGGTGGCCGAAGACGGCAAGATCGGTGAGTCAGTGGGCCTTCACCCCTCCGGGAGGCGCTCTCACCAGGTGCTGTTCGATAAAACCGGGCGCTATGTCTTCGTGTGTTCGCGCGAGGACAAAAAGATCTCGCAGTTCGTTTTCGATGCGGTCTCGGGCACCCTGACCGCGAACAATCCGCCCGCTGTTTCCGTGGCAAGCGATCCCCGCCACCTCGCGTTTCATCCCACCGCTGCGTTTGCCTATGCGGTGGCGGAGCAAGGCACGCACGTCATCGCGTTCAGCTACGATGCGACCAAGGGAACCTTGACGGAGCTTCAGAAGGTCACGACGGCCAGCCCCGAGAAGTGGGCCGGCCACATCGAGGTCTCTCCCAACGGCAAGTTCGTTTATGCCTCCGGACGAGACACGAACGCGATCTACGTGTTCTCCGTGAACACGAGCACGGGGCAACTCACCGCCGCAGGAAAGCGCGAGGGCATGGGTGTCGCACGGGACTTCGGCATCGACGAGACGGGCCGTTACATGATCGTGGCCGGGGGCCACGCCTACTTGCTGGGCATCGGGGACGACGGGGCGCTCAGCCTGCTCGACGACGTCGACGCCGACGGCGCTCAGTTCGCCAACTTTCGCTATCTCGAGAACTGAGCGCGAACGAGCGCGCGGGGATCGAGAACGGCTATCAGAAGCAAGGCGAGCAGGATGGGAATTGCGAAAGCCATTCCCGGCGGCAAGACCAGGACGCGCGTGATCACCCCCAAAAATCCGACCAGCAGGCCTGGGAGGTGAACCACGTTGAGGGGGCCCGGCTCGGCGAAAAGTGCCACCAAGCGAAGCCCGGGCAGCGCCTGCAGCAAAACGAGACCAAGCGCTACGGCCACGGTCCTCCGCTCGGCCCTCAGACCCGGGACGGCCAGGATGAACGCTACGAGGATCGACATGGGCAAGTACGGGGTTCGTCGCACATCCAGCGCGAGGCCCTGCGAGAGGCCTTCGGTCCTGACTGTCACGAGGGCGTTCCACGAGTCGTGGCGCGCATCGGGTGCGATAAGCACGCTGGCGGGGTCGTCGACCACGAGGTTCAGGAGCGGGGCGTGAAGACCGCCGATGACGCTCACGAAGGCAGGGCCGAGGCCCTTCCAGGGCCACAACAGCAGAATGGCGGCGATGAAGAAACGGGCCGAGAACTCGCCCAACATACGCCGACGCGAGGGCGCTCGATCGCTGGCGGCAGGTCGCTGCTGCTTGCGACGCCTATCCGTTGACATGAGGGCTCGCGAGGTTGGGGGCTCGACCCGAGGCGCCCCTGCCTCGGGAGGGAGGAGGAGGTTCGGGATCGCTCGCATGGAGGAATCGTAGGCTCGCCAAGAACAGCGCCCCTGCTGAAAGGATCATGAAGAGGGGAAGAATCTCTACGTGGAACAGCTCGAAGGACGCATCCCGGTAGACCCGTACGTAGTAGAGGATCATGATCCGCGCAACATTGACAGCGGTCATGACCAGGAGCCCCACCGCGATGGCAGTGAGCTTGCGCCACCAAACACCGGGAGACGCCGCGAGTGCCGACGCCATCAGCAGCTTGGCTTCCATCGCATCACAACTCTTCACGATCTTCAGCGTGCTGCGTCCGAAGATGACTGCTTCATGCGCCCGCACATCGGGCTCGAAGAACTGCAGGGCGAAGGCGACCAGGCGGGCATACCCGTCGAGGTAGTGTTGGAAGAGGCGATCGGCAAACCCGTGGGGGGGATACGGGTACGCATAAAGGAGGAACAGCGCGCCAGCGACGAGCGAAAAGCGCGCAGCAAACCGAAGCGGTGAGCTCCGCCGGGAGGCCAGGTTCCCTCCCAAGAGGGGTTGGCGCAGGTGATCTCGGTGGTGGCGTGAGTGCTTTCCGGGATGAGTTCGCATGATGGTCGAGGGCTCTTGGGTTCTATACAACGCTTTCTGTTCCGAGTTGGCCTGAGCGATCTGTGGCATTTATGTGAAACGTCGCGGCCTTGAAAGGGGGTACGTTTCGAGGTGAATCGTGGCGTGCGATCGCGACGACCAAGGGCGATGCCGCTGGTTCGGGGCCACGTGCGAAAACGGAAGTTGCCCAGGACCTCCGTGCAACTGTCCTTGGGGTTCGCGGCAGATCCACGGTGCACGTGGCTCAAACCCGGGTGCGCGGAGCCGGGGCTTGCGGCGGCCGGCTGCTACGACAACCGCGACCTGGGTTGCCAGCCCGATACGGGGTGCGCCAATGGCCGCTCCTGCCTCGTCCGCAACATCAACCCCTGCCCGGATTCGATGAATTGCATGAGCTGCTCCGCCCCGCTCGGGATATGTTCTTGAGATTGGCCCCGCTACCGGCCTATGGCACCGGGCTGGCCAATACCTTCGGCAGTTCGCCCATCCAGAACTTCGCGATCGCCGGGGGCGGCTGATCGGCGTCTTCCGTGAAGTCGAACTTGCGGGCATCGGCCCCGACGGCCACCACCATCTGCCAGCCGGGGATGACGGCAAGCAAGGTGGACGAGCCATCGGGCCCCCGGGTCACGTGATAAACGAGATCGGCGGGGAAGGACTTCTGACGCCGCGGATCGCGCAAAAACCAGCCGTAGCCGAAAAACGAATCGTCGGGGCGGCTGTGGTCGGCGCCGGCGCTGGCAACGAAGCCTTCGGGCAAGAGCCGCTCTCCCTGGAAGACGCCCTTGAGCCGCCAGAGCTCTCCCACCCGCGCCAGATCGCGCAAGGTGGAACGCACCGTGTATCCGGGGCCTTCGCGGGTATCGGCGCAGCGCCAGCTGGTGGCGCCGAGCCGCGGGGCCAAAGACTGGCAGGCCACCGTCGCCAAGGAGATCGACGGCGTGGTGCCCGCCCGTACGAGGGGCGCCACCAGGGCGAACGCCTCTTCGTCGTAGTCCCAGTCGGCGCCTGGGGCATCGGGGCTGCCGAAGCCGGAGGTGCCCGCAAGCACGTGCGCCAAGGTGCTCTCGGGCGCAAGCCCTGCGGGCCAAGCCGCATCGGGGATCCACGCGCGGAGGGGCTGCTCGAGGCGTGCAGCCAGGTGTGGCTCGTGTCCTACCAGCGTGGCCGTGAGCGCCGGACCTTCGACATGCCAGAGGCTGTCTAGGGTGGCGCCCCCCGTGTGGTGTTGCCAGAGCAGTTTGCCGTTGCGAAACAGCGCCGTGGAGGTCCGCGTGCCCACCGTGTGAGACTCGAACCACGGCCCCAGGGCGGAGAGCCCGTCTGAAGAGATGCCTTCGTCGTCGGGCTTGGCCACGGGCCACGGCGCCTCGACGAACGCCGGCCGGGCGGAAGGGGGAGCCTGAGCGGCGGGGGACTGCGAACGGATACAGCCCGACGTCAGCAGACACAGGGCGATGGTGGTCCGGTGAAGGCGCAGGCTCACGCGGCCCTCGTGATGGCCAGCGGCGTCGTGCTGTCGGCGACTTTTTCAACGGGGCAGCCTGCCTGTTGAAGCAGGGTAAGCCACAAGTTGGCAAGCGGTGTGCCCTCGGGCAGACGCAGATGCGCGCCCGTCTGCAAACGCCCGCCGAGCCCACCCGCCACGAGGGTTGGCAGATCCACGAAGCTGTGCACGTGGCCGTGTCCCATACCCGAGCCGAGCACGATCGCGCTGCGATCGAGCAGCGAGGCCCCATCGGGCTCTTTGCGTGCAGCCAACGCCTTCACGATGTCTGCGTAGACCGAGACGTGGAAGGCGTCGATCTTGCCCACGCGTTCCATGGCTTCGTCCCAGTTGCGGGTGCCCACGCCGTGCGAAAGGGGGTGATGGTTTTGCGGGCCGTCGAGCACCCCGTGATAGCTGCGGGGGGAATTCCAGCGTTCGGGGTCGAAGAGCACGGTGGCCACGCGGGTCAGGTCCGTCTCGAAGGCCAGCACCACCAGATCACCCATGAGCCGCAGGTAGGCGCCCCGGTCCTCCGGGATGCCCGCGGGCTGCGGCAGGCCGATGTCGCGGCTGCGCCGTTTACGCGCCTTCGCCAGCCGCTCGAGCTGCTGCTCGATCGCAAAGACGGCTGTTTGATACTCACCGAGCTTGTGGCGATCGGCCTGGCCCAAACGACGTTCCAGGCGGCGTGCGTCCTCCGCCACGAGATCCAGCAGGCTGCCTCTTTGTCCCTCGGGCGTTCCAAACAGGCGGTTCCAGACAGCCCGTGGATTGTTTTCCGCATCGGCGGCGTGGCCGGGCGCGTACCAGGAGATCTTCTCGTAGTGCTTGGTCTCTCGGTTGTCCTTGAAGTCGTTGCAGGACAGCTCGAGCGAGGGAAAGGGCGTGGACTTTCCGAGCACACTGGCCGCCACTTGGTCCACGGTCTTGTTCGTGGGGCAGCCATCGTCGAGCCGCTCGTGTGCGGGCGACGTCGTGAGCCAACACGCGGCGGCCTGCGCGTGGGCATCGATGCCCGGCGCAAACACCCTATCCATGCCTGAGAGCACCAGCACCTGGTCCCGAACGGGGGCGAGGGCCTGCAAAGACGGTGAAAGCTCATAATCGGAGCCGGTGCGTACGGGCACCCAGGTGGAGAGCCGAACGCCGTTCGGGATGTAAATAAACGCAAGCCTCGTTGGCAAGGCACGCCCCTCTGCCTTGGCCCGTGCGGGAAGCATGGCTTCGAGGAGCGGCAGAGACATCGCGACGCCAGCGCCGCGCAGAAGGTGTCGACGAGAGAGCTGTTTCATCGGTGTGCCACGCGGGAGGTGGAAGAAGGGCCCAGGGTGCTGGTGAAACGGAAGGGTGCACTCTTCACCACTTCCCGAAGTAGGTCGTGAAAACGATAGCCGTTGCCCGCGGTCCTCTCCGCGATCTGCCGCACCACCAGGTCGTCGGTGGCCGTCAGCGGGCGGCAGGTGGCGAACGAGAGCAGGTGCTCGATGAAGCCGCGGGCGAAGGGGGCCATGTCGCGGGTCAGCAGCTGCTTGAAGTCCTCGGGGCCTTGAAAGCTGCGCCCGTCGAGGAGCTTGCCGCTGGCATCCACCGGCACGCCAGCCTCTTGCGTGACGTAACTGCCCACGCCGTCGAAGTTGGCGAGCACGAAGCCGAGCGGATCGATGCGGTCATGGCAGCTGGCACACGCCGGATCGGCCCGATGAAGCTCGAGCTGTTGCCTCACGGACAGCACCTGTCCCTCTTTTTTTGCGGCATCGAGCGGCGGAACGGCGATCTCGGGAGCGGGCGGAGGACGGTTGAAGATGGCCTCCAGCACGTAGAGCCCACGGTACACCGGGCTCGTGCGCTTGGGCATCGACGTCAAGGTGAGCACGGCGCCGCTCGTGAGCAGTCCGCCCCTGCGACGGTCCGGCGCGGGCAGGCGCAACCAGATCTCGCGCAGCTCGTCGCCCTGGCGCTTGTCGATCTCGGGTGTGAAGTGCCGACGGGCGGCGCGAAAGTGGGTCCGGAACTTCCGGAAGTAGCCGTAGTGCTTGGTCAGTTGGCGGTCCACAAAGAGGTCGGGGGCGTCCACGAACGTGGCCAGGGGCCGGTTCTCCAGCAACACGGAGTCGAAGAGCAGCGTGGCCTCGACCCCCATCTGTTCTCCAAGGCTGCGGGTGTTGCCGATGCCGTAGTAGTAGGAGGGGAAGAGCAGCTCGTCGGGATGCGCCGATGCGAGCTTGTCGAGCTGCATCCACTCCACGCCGAAGCTGTCCGACAGCGCGATCGCCCGGGGGTCGCGCAGCATGCGGGTCACCTGCGCGTCGAGCCCCTCGTCCGTCGCCAGGCGGCCCGCGCGCGCCTCGGCCAGGAGCGTGTCGTCTGGCAGGCTCGACCACAGAAACAGCGCCAGACGCGTGGCGAGCTCAGGCCCGGATAGGGCACGTACGCCCTCCTTGTCACCACGGTCTTCGGAGACCAGCAAAAACCGCGGCGAGCTCAACACCGCCTCGAGCGCCGTCCTCAGACTTTGCTCGAAGGAAAGGCCCTGGCGCAGCGCTTTGTCGCCTGCGCCAAGATAAGCCGCGTGTTCGGCAGGGGAGGCCTGACCACGAAACGCCCGCTCGATGAGCGGCAACAGCCGTCGCCTGAGCTCCTTGCGCGCGTGGGGCTTGGCGGGCGCGGCAAACAGGGCTTGCAAAGCGGGGCCGCCCGCACCGAGAAGACGATCGCTGTGGGCGATGTCGTGGGCCAGGGCGATGAACTTTTCGAGCAGCAGCGGGGAAAACGAAAGCGCTTCGCCTTGACGGGAGAAGCCATGCTTGGCGCGGCGTTCCGGGGGCAAGCTGGCCCCGGGCAGCAAAAAGTGCTTGCTGTTGTCGAAGGTGACGAGCAAGAGGCGGTCGGCGATCTTTTGCGACTTGGTGTCGAAGTAGTCGCGCTTGTAGCGCAGGCGGTTGGGAACGGGGAATACGTCGTGGGTGAGGCCCATCAGATCCCGCACGGCGTTGTTGTATTCGAGCGCGGTCAAGCGACGAAGCAGGGGCTTGCCGGGGCTGGCCCCGCCCTCGGCCATGGCCTTCAACGCCTCTTCAATCCAGGCCACCAGGGCGGCGCGTTCCGCCGGGGAGGGCGCGGGCGCGTCGTCGGGCGGCATGTCGTGGGTCTCGAGGGCGTCGCGCACGTCCTTCCACACCTGCGCGTCGGCTAGCACGTCGGCGGTGGTGCCGAAGCGGCTGAGGTCGAGCCCACCCTTGATCTTGTCGCCTTCGCCGTGGCACTTGCCGCAGTAGGTGCTCACGAGACGCTTCGTGTCGTTCTCGTACGGGCGCAGGGGCGAGGCCTGGGCCCCCGCGGGTCCGAGGGGCCCCACCGCCACCCCTGCCGCCAGGGCGGCGGCCCATAAGGGGAGGCGAAATCGTGAACCCTGGTGCTGCATCGAACAAAACATTCCGCTGCGATCCAAGATTCGTCATTGAGGAAAGTCAACGGATTCCATCTGGCGTGTAAACACCTGAGATCCAGGCCACGTCCCCGAGTTGAATGCCCCCCCGGCCGGGCGGCCGGGCCGGCGGCTTTCGTCGAGCTTGCGCCCGGTGGGCGCCTCCTGAAACGCACCTCGACGTAAACGGCGGGTGTCGCGTGCTGCGTAAAAACTGCTGCAGGCAGCCCTTACGAGCTCTCGCACCCAGGTGATACGATGTGCGCCATGTCGTTTTGGGGCGCCTGGCGCCGATTGCTGGTGAGGCTCGTTCCTTTCGGATTGTTCTCCCGTCACAAGCCGCGGCACTACCGCACCATGCTGAAGGTGCTGTGGGACAACCGGGGCCGCTGGGCGTACGCGTTGCGGATCCTGCGGCATGGGGTGTGTGACGGCTGCTCGCTCGGCCCGCGCGGGCTGAAGGACGACGTGATTCCGGGGGTGCACCTGTGCCTCACGCGCTTGTCGCTCTTGCGCCTCAACACGATGGGACCGATGCCCAAGGGGGTGCACAGCGACGTGGCCGAGCTGCGTAAGCTGTCGAACGAACAACTTCACCGGCTCGGGCGGGTGCCTTACCCGCTGTTGCGCCGCCGCGGTGAGCCCGGATTTTCGCGTGTGTCCTGGGAAGAGGCCCTCGCGTTGGTGGCCAAGGCGTGGAAGGCCGCCGACCCGGACCGCGTGGGCTTGTTTCTCACGAGCCGAGGGCTGACGAACGAGACGTACTATGCCGCCCAGAAGCTCGCGCGCATCGCGGGCACGCCGCACGTGGACACCTGTGCGCGCCTTTGCCACGCCGCCTCCAGCGTGGGCCTGAAAGACACCCTCGGTGTCGCCGCTCCTACAATGTCTTTGAAGGACTGGATCGGCGCTGATCTCATCGTGGTGATTGGCAGCAATCTGCCGAACAACCAGCCCGTTTCCACGAAGTACCTGCATGCGGCCCGCAAGGCGGGCGCGAAGATCGTCGTGGTCAACCCCTTCCGAGAGCCTGCGCTCGAGCGCTACTGGATTCCGAGCTTGCTGGGGTCGTCGCTGTGGGGATCGAAGCTCATGGACGAGTTTTTTTCGGTCCGACCCGGCGGGGACATTGCGTTCATGAGCGGCGTGCTGAAGGCGCTCGACGAGCTTCACGGATGGGACGAGGACTTCGTCGCGGCGCGCACCCGGGGAGCCGAGGCGCTGCGGGAGTCCTTGCGTGCACGAAGCTTCACGCAGCTGGCCGACGACGCGGGGCTGCCCGAACGCGAGATGAGGCGGTTCGCAGAGCTTTACCGCAACGCGCGCAAAGTGGTGTTCGTCTACTCGATGGGCCTCACGCAGTACACCTTCGGGGTCGAGAACGTCAAAATGGTGGTGAACCTGGCCCTGGCGCGTGGGATGATCGGCAAGCCGAACACCGGGGTCATGCCCATCCGCGGCCATTCCGGCGTGCAGGGCTCCGCCGAGTGCGGCGCCGACCCCGACAAGCTCCCCGGGGCCGTGGCGCTGACGGCCAAAAACGCCGCGCGCTTCGAGGCCGCCTGGAACCACCCGATCCCGCGCACGCCCGGGCTGCGTGCGGCGCACTTGCTCGATCGCGCGGGGGAAACAGGCCTCGATCTGCTTTACCTCATCGGAGGCAATCACCTCGAAACCATGCCCGATCGTGCGCACGCGGCCCGGGCGCTCGCGGCGGTGAAGCTGCGGGTGCACCAGGACATCGTGCTCAACACGTCCGCCTTGCTCGACGCCGAAGAGGCCGTGTTGGTGCTGCCGGCCCAAACCCGCTACGAACAGACGTCGGGCGGGACCAGCACCTCCACCGAACGGCGCATCCGCTTCACCCCGGAGATCCCCGGGCCGCGCATCGCAGAGGCAAAGCCCGAGTGGCAGATCCCCTGTTTGATCGGACAGGCCCTCGTGCCTTCGCGCCCCGACCTCTTCGGCTACCCGGACACGGCGGCCATTCGCCAGGAGATGGGCGCTCTCATGCCGATGTACGCAGGCATCGAGACGCTCGAAAAGGAAGGCGACTGGGTGCAATGGGGTGGACCGCAGCTCGGCACGGATCGTTTCGAGATGCCCGACGGTCGGGCCCTGTTCTCGGACGTGCCCGTGCCCCGGGTGGAGGTGCCCCCCGGGCATCTCTTGCTGGGCATGCGCAGGGGCAAGCAGTTCAATTCGATGACCTTCGGAACGACCGACCCCTTGTCCGAGGATCGAAAGCGTGACGCGCTCTTCTGCGCCGCCTCCGACCTCGCAACGCTGGGCTTGGCCTCGGGCGCACGGGTGCGGGTGGTGAGCCCCCACGGCAGCCTGCTGGCCGTGTGCTTCGCGGGACCGATACGGCCGGGACACGTCCAGGGCTACTGGCCCGAGTGCAACGTGCTGTTGGCTCGTGCCTACGATCCGGCATCCGGCGAGCCCGACTACAACACCGTCGTGAGGCTCGAGCGGGTGGAGGCCGAAGCCCGTGCTGCCTCCTGACGAGGCGCTGGCCCAAGCGTCCCGCCAGGTGTCGATCACCCGCGTGACACGGGGGGGCCCGGCCCCCGCGGAGGACGACTGGGTGGCGGTGGAGGAGCCGCTGGACGTGCGGGTGGGCGAGGCGTCGCTCGCCATGACCATGCGTACGCCCGGCCACGACGAAGAGCTCGTGGCCGGCTTGCTGTGGGCCGAGGGCCTCTTGCAGCAGCCCGAGGCGCTCGTCAGCGTTGCGGTGGAGGGGCCGGCCGACCCGTGGGTGTTGGGCGCGGGTGCGGTAGCCACGGCGGTCCTGCGCGTGGGCGGGCTCGTGGAGCCAGCGTTCACGCACGCCAAACGGGGCACCCTCACGAGCGCGGCCTGTGGGGTCTGCGGCCGCGGCGCCCTCGACGATTTGCTCGAGCGGCTGACACCCGTGGCGCCCTTCGCAGGGCCGCTCGAGCTTTTGACCGACGCCACCCTTGTGCTCACGCCCGCGCAAAGCGTGTTCCGGCGTACGGGAGGCCTGCACGCGGCGGCGGTGCTGGACCCGGAGGGGCGTCTGCTGGTGCTTCGCGAAGACGTGGGCCGCCACAACGCCGTTGACAAGGTCATCGGACGCTTCGTCTTGGACGGGGCTCTGCCGCCTTCGGGGCACGTGCTGGTCGTGAGTGGCCGCACGAGCTTCGAGTTGGTTCAGAAGGCCATTCGCGCAGGTCTGTCGGCCGTGGTGGGCGTATCGGCGCCGAGTACCTTGGCTGTCGAGCTCGCCCGCGCGTTCGGCGTGACCTTGGTGGGGTTTGCTCGTGAGGGGCGCGGCAACGTGTACAGCGACCCGGGCGGCCCGAGGTAACGACGGGTCCCCGGTGCGTGTCAGGTCAGCACGCGCTGCAGGGCTGCCAGGTCATACCCGTTGCGCGCGTCGGAGATGAGGCCCGCGAGCGTGAGTCCTCGTCCCTCGATCGGTGGCCAGGGCGGCGGTGGTTGCCGCCACAGGCCCTGCCTGTCACGCATATGCGCCCGGTCGCTTCCAAAGGTGCTCAAGTAGAGCTGCGCGTCGACGCAGGCAAATCGAGGCTGGAATGCCTCGGGCACGGCACGGGGAAAAGGGAAGGTTTTTTCCAGGTAGTGTGTGGCGGGCACCGGCATGCCGAGCCGCGAGTCCAGGTCCCAGATCGCGAAGGCGTCGGTCTTGACGGCCAGCACCACGTGATAGTCCCACAGCACGGGTTCGCCCGGAGCTCCTGCCTTTTGCTCCCAGCAGGCCACGCGTCCCGATGCACCGGTCAGCAGCACCACGAAGCGTTCGTCGGCACGGGTTGCATCCTGGTGCGCCAGCTGCCAAACGTTTTCTTCGCACCAGTACGCCTGGTAGGGGAAAAGAGCGGCTTCGCGTCCGGGTCCGCTCAAGCGACGGGCCCCACGAGTTCGGCGTGTTCCCAGACGAAGATCCCTGGGCTGTCCGCCCTGCAGGCGCGCACGGCAGCGCTTGCGACGACCTCCGCGCTCACGCCGCGAAAGCGTGTCAGCGGGCCGCGCAACAGCGGGTTGAGCAGCGGCATCATCGCCCGGGCCACGGCTTCGCCCGGGCGAGACTCCTCGCGTTTGCCCAGCAACAAGCCGGGGTGCAAGGCCACCAGGCGTTGCCAACCCATGTCCGCGAGCGCCGCTTCTACTTGCCCTTTGACCTTCAGGTAAAAGCTGCGGGCGTTCGGGTTCGCGCCCACCGATGACACGAGCACGAAAGTGGACGCGCCCTGCGCCTTGGCCCAGCGGGCGAAAGCCAGGACGGCGTCGTGATCCACCGCTCGAAACGCATCTCGAGATCCGGCCTTCGCGAGCGTCGTGCCCAGGGCGCAGATGGCTGCCTGCACGGGTCGCGGAGAGGCGGTATCTGGGCCGAGGGCGGCAAAATCGACCTCCACCTGGGTCAGCTTCGGATGCGCGGTCGGCACGTGCCGCCGCCCCACGGACACCACGCCTTCCACGCCGGTGTGCGCGAGCAAGGCCTCGAGGCAGCGCGAGCCCACGAGCCCCGAGGCGCCGGCCAGGGCCACCACGCTGCCCACGCGAGGGGAATCAGACATGGTAACGAGCCTAGCAGGCGGGGAACCCACGCCGGGCGCGCGAGACGGACGAGCCTAGAGCCGCGTCAAAGCCACAGGAACAGGCATCCCGCAGCGACGGCCAGGGCCACGGCAAAAAGCCGGGTTCCGAATCGGCTGCGGCTTTGGGTGGCGATCGCCTCGATGCAGGGAAGTCGATGAGGCTCGATCGGAACATGCTGATCGATGATCGTCGGGTCGGTGGGCAGGCCCTCCTCGGTTTTTTCGACCGGCACGGGGAAAGCCAGATGGAGCGTGAAACGCGGCGCGCGGGCTTCAGGGCAGGCCTCGAGGGCCGTCAGCATGGCTTCCGCCGTCCTGAAGCGGTGCTCAGGCTTCGTCGCCAGGGCCCTGTGTACAAGGGCCTCGAGCTCCTCTGAGAATTCCTGGTCGGGGTCGACGTCGCGAAGAAAGGGGGTGCGCCGGTGGGTCTGGTTGAACAAGACTTCCCCAAAGTCGGCCCCGTCGAAAGGCTTTTGCCCCGTCAGGAGCTCGAAGAGCAAAGCGCCCGTGGCGTAGACATCGGTGGCAATGCTGATCTCGCCCGCGCTGCTTTGTTCGGGTGCCATATAGCTGGGCGTACCCAACACCATGCCGGCCGTGAGATCGGAGAACGTGCCGATGAGCTTCGCCAAGCCGAAATCGAGCAGGCGCACGTGGTCGCGCACGCCGTGCTGGGACTCGAGCATGATGTTGTCAGGCTTGATGTCCCGATGAATGATGCCGAGGTCGTGCACGTAATCGAGCGCCGTGAGGACCTGGCGAACGATGTGCAAAGCGCGCCCAGGTTGTAGGGGCCTGTCGAGCAGCGACCGGAGGTTCTGCCCCTCGACGTAATCCATCACGAGGTAGGGCACGGGAAACAGGCTGAAGTCGATGACCGAGACGCAGTGAGGATGCTTCACGCCGAGCAGAGCCAGGGCCTCGCGCCGCAGACGTTCGCGGTGGTGGTCGTCCTCCGAGAGATCGTTGTGGAGGAACTTGATCGCCACGGGGCGTTGTAGATGGAGCGCCTCTGCAAGGTAAACGATGCCCGTGGCCCCGTCGGCGAGCGCGCTCACCACGTAGTAGCGGTCATCGAACGTGGTGCCGATGCGTGGATCGGTCAATGTGGGGCGAAGGTTCGAGACGTGATTCTCGTGCGGAGGCATGGGCTTTTTTGAAACCTCTTGGCCGATGCGCGGTGCCAGGACAGGGAGGGTGGGTGGCTGAGTCCGCCTGGAGCGTTCATTCGCGAGCTGGCGAACGCCCTTTTTGGGTTAGGGCGAGCAGGGGTTCATGACGTCAATATATTTTCGGAGTGACAGCGCGGCGTGAGCCTTGCGGCGAACACCGTCCCTGTCCCCTAGAAGATGCAGGAGGCGCGCTTGGCGGCTCAAATTTCGTTCGAGGCGCACGCCCCGGTCCATGGGCGCCGCTCTTGTCCGTAGCGAAACCGCAGCTGCGACGTCGGGGAGACTCACTCGGCCGCGATGGTTTGGCACTTGTCGCAGACGGAACTGACCGCCATGAAGCGCGTGTCGCTGCCCACCACGAAGCCCCGTGACACGGCCACCTCGACCTCGGACCAGGCGTGGTCCCAGTGGACCTTTGCGCAGATGCTGCACACCTTCACCGCCGAAGGAACCTCCGTGCGAGAGTAGGTGGGAAGGCGCATGAGCGGCGCGAAACGCGTTTCGACCACCCTGTTGGCAATGCTCAGGTGGCCTGCGCTTTTGGCGGAGATCGTCATGCGCAGCCGCCTTTCGACGCGGGGTGAATCGCATCTGAACGTGAAGGAGGCTTGCTTTTTGGTGGAGCGCACGTGCTGGTAGAGCCGCCTGTAGAGGCTCTTCGTCAGCTCGTCGCCCAAGAAGTCGAACACGTTGCGCCCCAAAACCCCGCGGCCGAACAACTCGGGCGCCCCGTTGGAATCGGCGAACAAGTCCCATTCACCATTGACCCGCGTCAGGCGGTCCCGGGCGTCTAACTCGTATTCGACGAGTTGCCACGCCGAGCCTTCTTCGCTTTCGGCAAGCTTCCCGACGAAGCTCACGAGCTCACCCCGGTTGAAGGGCTTGGCCAAGCGGGGCGCTTGCTCGGCCTCCGCAGGAAGAGAGGAAGGTGCTGCCATTCCCGTAATGAAGCCAAAGTGCTGCTGGAGATGTGGCATCTGGTTGCGCACCCAAAGGAAGAGTCCGCTCCCTCCTCCATCGGGCATGACCACGTCCGCCAAGATGACGTCGATGTCCCTGTTGAGCGAGAGCAACGTCTGCGCTTGCTTGACCGACGTGGCCGGAAGGACCCGGGCTCTCGGCCCAAGCGCAGAGGCGATCGAGCGGATGATCAGGGGCTCATCGTCCATCACGAGCAGCTTCAGCTCACGCGAGAGCTCGGGTGTCTCGGCGCCCCTTTCGAGCCGCTGCGATGCCTCTTCATCCGGCGCGTTTTGCTGAGGGGAGGGCAGCTGTACCGTGGCCGACGTGCCCTGTCCCACCTCCGAGGCGAGGGTGAGCGTGCCTCCCAGTTCCTTGACGATGCTCTCTGAGATGCTGAGCCCCAGACCGCTGCCGCTGGCCTTCGTCGAATAAAAAGATTGCCGGGCACGGGCCAGTTGCTCCTCTGACATACCGACGCCGTTGTCCTCTACGGTCACGAGCAGCTTGTCGCCCCGGAAGCGCGTGGTCACACGGATGAGGTTGTGCTCCAGTGCGCGTTCGTCCGGCATTGCCTGCGTGGCGTTCACGATCAAGTTTAGAAGCACTTGGTGCAGCCGGCCGGCATTGATGCGGCATTTGGGAATGGTGCCAAAGTCACGTTCGATGCGCACCTTGCTCTGGAGCTTGGGCTTGGCGAGGCGGAGCACGCTCTCGACCAGTTCGTTGAGGTCCAGGCTCTCCGTGGCCGTATCGACCTTGTGGAACGTTCTGAGGTCGGTCACGATCCGGGAGATGCGCGTCGCCGCCACCAGGGCATCTTGCGCCATGTCCTCCATCTCGGCCCTGGAGCTCGCGGACAGGGGCGTTCCCAAGGGGTGTTTGCGAAAAGCGCGAAGGAGGCTCTCGAGGTTCGGCATCATGAAGCCGAGGGGGTTGTTGATCTCGTGGGCGACCCCGGCGACCAGCCGGCCAAGGTCTGCGAAGCGCTCGTGAGCCTCGGCCTCGGCCTGAACCCTGCGCAGCTCTGTCACGTCTCGCATGGCCAGGAGGGCACCCGACCATCCGTTCAAGTTCACCCGAATGCGCCGCACCTCCGTGAAGCTCGTGCCCGACTTGCCTCTCACCCGCATGGCCAAGGTCGCCGCGGCGCGATCGTCACTGCGGCTCGACAGCCACTTGAGAAAGTGGGGCTTATCCTCGGGCAAGAGCCAATCGAGGAACGGGGTCTCGTCCATTTCGCGCTCGTCTGTGCAGCCGGTGAGGCTACGAAACGCGTCGTTGTGGAACGTGACCTTGTTCCCCTCGAGGCGAACCAAGGCGTCTGGAAAACCGTCGAGCAGCTTTCGGATCTGCGAGCCCTCGCCGCCCACGGGGGAAAGGAGAGGATCTCCGGGAAGGGCTTGGGAGGAGGTGGGTTCGGCGGTTTCCCCGTTAGGCTGCATGCGACATCAGGCTCACGTAGAGGGTGAAAGTCTCGCTTTCTTCCTCCAAAAGAGGAATCGCGCGCATGGATTCGAGCAGGCTGCCTCCGTCGGGCAGGGGAGCCACGAAGGAATACTCGCTGACGTTCCCTGCCCGGGCGTTCGCGAGGCGCTCCTCGAAGGCGAAGCGGTCGCCCTGCGCGAGCAGCACGCCGATCGAGGTTCC
The DNA here is from genome assembly GCA_022184915.1 of Myxococcales bacterium. Taxonomy (NCBI): domain Bacteria; kingdom Pseudomonadati; phylum Myxococcota; class Myxococcia; order Myxococcales; species Myxococcales bacterium. The sequence goes on from JAGTJU010000002.1 coordinate 583,287, forward strand.
CACCAACCAGCGCCGGTCCCGCTGGAAGCGATCGGCGAACGGGTGGGTCGTGGCCACGATCTCCCCTGATCCGGTCAAGATGGCGGCCGCGATGCCGCTGGTGTCAAGGGTGCGGAGCAGCCGTTGCTTCAGGTCCACGGTGAGGCCGCTCTCGATGGTTGTGACGATGACCCCCCCTTGGCCTTCGTCACTGGCCTCGACGACGCTCACGTTGACCGAGACCGTCTGATTCGCCCGGGCTTTGCACAAGAAGGAACTCGACCTCTGGGTTTTGAGGCTCTCCGTGCACGCGCGCAAGAGGGCGTCTGCATCCAACCCGTGGTTGAGGTGTGAGAGGGGCCGTCCGATGTCGGCTTCCAAGAGGTGCATTTGCTGGCTCGCCATGGTGTTGAAGCGGCGGATGCGCAGCTTGTGGTCCATGAAGACGACGCCCACGTTGAGACCCGCCAGGAGCGTCTGAAGGTCGTAGTTCACGGTGGCGAGCTCTTCAACCTTCGCCTGAAACTCGGCATTCACGGTGTGGAGCTCTTCGTTCACACTTTGAAGTTCCTCGTTGAGGCTTTTCAGCTCCTCGTTCGAGGAGAGGAGCTCTTCGTTCGTGCTCTGAAGCTCTTCGTTCGAGGTTTCGAGATCATGAACGACGTTGCCTAGCTCTTTGTTCGAGTTCTCGAGCGCCGCCTCGAGGCCCGAGATGCGTTCCCGGATCTCTTCGGGCAAAGACGGACTGGGAGCCTTGTCGCCTGGCTTGGGCACCAGGTTCTCCGGCACGAACACCGCCATGAGCGGCGCTTTGCCCCCTTCGCGCACCACGCGACGAAACCTCAGCGTGACCCGCCTCAACCCCTCAGGCGCCTGGATGCCTACGTTTTCGTAGACCAGGTCGCTGGTGGCGCGCTCGAGCTTGTCCCAGTTTGCGGAGATCAGGATGGCGAGATCGGTGGGTACCAGCGCCCGCACGTCGAGGGTGGATTCGCCTTCGGGAATGCGCAGAAGGGGATCCAGATCGCCCTGCCGGAAGACCAGCTGCAGGTTCTCGTCCACGAGCAGGAAGGGAGGGACGAAGCCTTGCTGCAGCGCCAGGTGCGTGGCCGTGGTGAGCGGGGCAGGGTCTGTCTGGGTGCGGGCCATGGGCAAGGGACCCGGCGCGCGGCGGCTCGTTTGGTGAACGCGGAAGTTGGGTGACGGTGGTCGGGAGAGCGTCGAGGGGGCGCGCTTGCCACTCGAGCGGAAGATGCGCCAATTGTGGTCCAGTGTATCGAAGGCCACCTGATCGGAGGCGATGCTCTCGCTCGAGCCCAGCCAGAGCAGCCCGCCAGGCTTGAGAGAAAACGCGAAGGCCTCGGCAAGACGAGCCTGCACGTGATGCCGAAAGTAGATGAGCACGTTTCGGCATACGACGATGTCGATGTTCGAGAAGGGCGGGTCCCGAAGGGCGTTGTGTCGTGAAAAGAGAATGAGATCCCGCAGCGACTTCCGAACGACGAACGCGCCCTGCCCGTTGGGAACGAAATAGGTCTCGAGCACGTCGGGCGGCAGATCATGGGCGATGGTGGGGGGATAAATGCCGCGGCTGGCGGTCTCTACCGCGGTGCCGTTTACGTCCGTGGCAAAAATGCGAAACCCGGCGTGTCCTTCGACCGCCGACACCACCTTGGTGCAGCGCGATTGCCACCGTGTAAGCCTCTTCGCCCGTCGAGCAGCCCGCGATCCACACCCGCAGCGGGGCGGTTCCATTCGCCGCCACCAGCTCGCGAACGGCAGCCTGAAAGGCCGCGAGGGCAGGCGGGTCACGGAAGAACCGGGTGACCCCGATGAGCAGCTCACGCACGAGGTCCTGGCGTTCATGAGCGTCGACGGTGAGTTGCTCCGGGGCGACTTGGCCGAAGACTCGTCCTCACCCGAAGCGACCTGCACGATGTGCTCGATGATGTCTTCGGGAGCCAGGATGAGGTCTGTCAGGCCTGCCTCGATCAGGCTCGAGGGCATGCCGTCGAAGGCGCAGGTCTCTGGATCCTGCGCCACGATGAGGCCACCACGCTGGCGTACCGCTTGGGCGCCGCGGGTCCCGTCCGAGCCCGTGCCCGAGAGACGCACACCGCACGCGGCCCGAGCTCTGTCGCCAGAGAACGAAAGAGAAGGTCGATGGGCAGCCGGAGCGCGCCGTCTCGCTCCTGAACCGCGACCCGAAGCTTGCCATCGCTCACCTCCACGGTGGTTTGAGGTTCGATGACGTAGACGTGGCGAGGCGCGATGGTCAGGCCGTCTTCGGCGCGCACCACGGCGAGGTCCGTGTGTTTGCCTACGAGCTCGGCCACCATGCTGCGGTAGTCGGGCGAAAGGTGCTGAACAACCACAAACGCCAGCGGCGAGCCGATGTCGGCAGCGCCGAACATACGCGTGAGAGCCTCGAGACCTCCCCCCGCAGAGGCCCCAACACCAACGATGGAAACCGCTTTTTTGTGTGAGGACATGGCCGCTGCTCCCAGCCGAAGATTTTTCCGATAGTCGCGCAGCGGCAGAAGAAGTGCAACGTTTTCGTAGCCTCGATCGTAGCCCTTCGTTACCAGCACCTAGCCCAGAGCAACCCGGTGGAGGCTGCCCGTTTCTTCCGCGTTTCGGGTAGAGCCGGGGCCCGAGCGGGGCCTACGAGCTCGCGTCGGGAGCCACTGACCGGGACGCGCGATGCCGTCGTCGAAGCGCCCAAACGAGGGCGAAGGGCAACGTGAAGAGAGCGCTTCCCGCAGGTCCGCGACCTGCCATCTGGCAAGCGCCGCTGGAAGATGCCCGTTCGTCGTCATCCGATGCGGCTTCCCCTCCGTCGTCGTCCGCTGGCGATGGCTGCGCGCTGGGGGCTTCAGGCCCGTCCTGGTCGTCTGCGGTCGAACCCCCTGCACCGCCGCCGCCACCCGTACCCCCGGAGCCTGGGGTCGCGCCGCCCTGACCATTGCCACCGGCGGCCTCATCGGGGTCGACGGGTTCCGTTCCGTCTTCGCCACCAGCGCCCGAGGCCCCGCCCGCGCCCGAGCTCGCGTCGGGCGCGGTTCCGGCGTCGGGTGCGGGCTTGCCGTCGTCGTTGGTGGGCGCTCCTGCATCCGGTGCCTCCACGGGCGCCCCGTCGTCGTGGTAGGTGAACACCCGCAAGGGGTCGGTGGCCGACTGGTTCGACCATTTGACCGCGATCTTCTTCTTGCCAAGGATCAACACCTCATCGAGTGGCGTCCAGCTTTGGGCCTCTTCCAGAGACCAACGGTTCGGCGCCGGAGCTTTTTTGTGCGTGGGGTTCGGCGCAAAGAGCGGGTTCGAAACGGCAAAGAGCCGATCGTCGGCGACGTAGCCGATGATCTCGCCCGTGAAGGCGATCTCCGCCTCGAGCGTGAGCCGCTCGCCGTTCTTCGAGGCTTTGTCGAAGTAAATCATGTGGCTGTCCACCCGCTTGGCTCCCACCCCGATGGCGTCGAGGGTCTCGATGTTGTCCCACTTGTTGAGGCGTTGCACCTCGAGCTTGCCCGAAGGAACCGTCACGCCCTGTCGCTCGTCGAAGCCCAGGATGCGCTGGTCCGAGCTTTCGATGGGGCCGTACCAGAAATTCGCAGCTTTCTGGAGGTTCTTCGAGGCCGCAAAGTCGATCCGGGCACGGGCCGCACGGGGCGCGCCCAGCGCGATGATGCCCACTGTCACGAATGCAAGACGACGGAGATGGGACTGCATGATCTCGGGGCATCCTACCGCGACGGGCCGAGCCTGGGCATTGACGTAACTCAGCCGGGGCCGCCAGGCGAAAGGGGGGGATCCCGACTGATTCCGGGCGGTTTGCCGTCTGCTCGTCCTCGCAGGACGAGGACGCGCTGCCCCCATTTTCGGTCGAAGGCAACAGCGACGGTGTTATCTTGACCTCCTTGCTGCCGTTCAAGGGAGAGGGGACGAAACGGGCGGGCAGGGCCCGCGGCCTGTCGCGCGCCCGCCCGTTCCGGGGCGCTGCGGGCTTGGCGGGCTGTCTGTTGCTGGGCGTGCCCCTGGCGCCAGCGCACGCGTATGTCCGCAGCTTGACGAGCAAGACCCAGTTGCCCCTGTTCTGGCGGCACCCCTGTGTGCGGCTCACGCTGCTCGTCGACTCGCTACCCGGGGCGGTCAGCGCCGACCTGTTTCGGACGGCCGCCCGCGAGGCCGGGCGGGCTTGGAGCACCCCGCAGGTGGCGTGCACGAGAACCGACGTCTCGGTGGAGGATGACGAGCGCTCCCAGCGCTTCTCCGAGGCCGACGACGTCAACAGTCTCCAGTTTCTCCAGGAGTTCTGGGGACGGAACGCCCGTGATGCCAGCCAGCGCCGGCCTTACGACCCCTTCGCCCTGGCCATCACCTCCGTTTGGGCCAAGCCATCGACAGGCGAGATCACGGAGGCAGACATCGAGTTCAATGGGCTCGGGCCCCCGTGGGGCGACCTGGAAGCAGACCCCGAAGCGGGGACCGATGGCAGCAGCCATGACCTTCAAAACGTGCTCACCCACGAGCTGGGGCACGTGCTTGGCCTCGATCACACCTGCGATGCGGGGGGGCAGACGAACTGGACCGATCACCGCGGCGACCCCGTCGGTGCGTGCCCGGCTCCTCCGGAAACGGAGGGTCCCACGATGGTGGGAAGCATCCAACCGGGCGATCTGGCGCGCCGGACTTTGGAAGAGGACGAGCAATTGGCGATGTGCGATCTCTATCCTGCCGAGGGAGCGCCCAGTTGCCCGAAGCTCAGCCAGAACGCGGAGGGGGGCTGCGCCCTCGGCACGCGGCCCACGGGGCGCGGCGGAGCGCTTCCGTTCCTGAGCGCCGTTCTGTGGGCTGCTGCCTTCGCGTGGAGACGCAAGCGGAAAAAAGCCCGCTTCTGACTTGTCCCCGCAGCGAAACGCTTCGCAGGCTCCGGCCAGCCGATCGACGTTCGCACGGCGTCCGTGTTTCCGATGGAAGCGCGCGGCGTGATCCGAAACGCGATCGCAATCGGGCGCTCTAACCCAAGTCGCACCAACCGCATCGACGCTCTCGAGTCCAGGCCGTCGAAGTCGATCCGACCGGAATCGAGGCACGCGTGTTTCCAATCTCGTAGCGATTGTAAGTTCCTCGTCTCTGAATCGGACAACCGCGATACGCAGAATTCACGTTCGCGTTCGAACGTCTGAAACGGTCAGCCGGATATGAAAGAGCCCAGGCACAGGACCTATCGAAAACCCCTACATAGGATTGAGACTTCATGAACAAAAGCCTTCACGTATTCGGTCGACGTGCATTGAGTTGCGGCCTTTCTTCCCTTGCCCTCGCGTTGGCCCTGCCAACGGGCGCATACGCCGCCGATTATCCCACCGCCAAGGTCAACACGACGGGTTTGGCAGTCACGGACACCGAGGTGGTGGTGGGGCAGCTTCACAGCGCCACGGGCACCATGGCGATCAGTGAAACGGGCTCCATCCAGGCCGAACGCCTCGCCATCGACGAGATTAACGCCGCGGGGGGAATCCTCGGTCGCAAAATCAAGATCATTCAGGAGGACGGCGCGAGCGATTGGCCGAACTTCGCTGAAAAATCGAAGAAACTTCTGATTAGCGACAAGGTGGCGGCCGTGTTCGGTTGCTGGACCTCCGCCTCCCGCAAAGCCGTTCTCCCCGTTTTCGAGAAAGAAAACGGTCTGCTCTACTACCCCACCTTCTACGAAGGTCTCGAGCAGTCCAAGAACGTGTTTTACACGGGACAAGAAGCCACGCAGCAGATCCTTGCTGGTCTCGACTGGTTGGTAAAGGAGAAGAAGGCAAAGACCTTCTTCCTCATTGGTTCTGACTACATCTGGCCCCGTACCTCCAACAAGATTGCCCGCAAGCACATCGAGAACGTGCTCAAGGGGACCGTGGTGGGCGAAGAGTACTACCCCCTGGGTCACACCCAGTTCGGGTCGCTCATCAACAAGATCAAGCTGAAGAAGCCTGACGCCATCTACGCGATCGTGGTCGGCGGCAGCAACGTGTCCTTCTACAAGCAGCTCAAGGCGGCCGGTGTGACCTCGGCCAAGCAGACGCTGCTCACGATCTCCGTTACGGAGGACGAAATGCTCGGTATCGGTGGCGAAAACGTGGAGGGGTTCTATGCCGCGATGAAGTACTTCCAGTCTCTCGACAACCCCAACAACAAGGAGTTCGTCAAGAAGTTCAAGGCCAAGTACGGCAAAGACGCGGTCATCGGCGACGTGACCCAGGCTGCTTACCTCGGACCGTGGCTGTGGAAGGCCGCAGTCGAGAAGGCCGGCAGCTTCGACGTGGACAAGGTGGTTGCAGCATCGCCGAACATCGAGCTGAAAACAGCCCCCGAGGGCTACGTGAAGATTCACCCGAATCATCACCTCTGGAGCAAGCTTCGAGTTGGGCAAGCACTCGCCAACGGACAGTTCAAGGTGCTCTACGAGTCTGACCTCATCGAGCCAAATCCCTTTCCCAAGGGCTATCAATAAGTCGGTAGTGGAAGCGTTTCGGGGGTGTGAGGGGTTCGGTATCGGTTAACCAATAAGGAGACGACGATCGCATGGATTCGCTGTCAATGTCAGAGCTCTGGGCCATCTTCGTGATGCAGAGCTTTAACGGGCTGAGTTCGTTTAGTGTCTTGCTGCTGATGGCGCTCGGTTTGGCCATCATCTTCGGGCAAATGGGGGTGATTAACATGGCCCACGGTGAGTTTCTCACCATCGGTGCCTATACCACCTTCGTCCTGTCCGAGGTAAGCCAGCGGTGGATGCCCTGGATGCAAGGCTCATACTTCATCCTGGCGGTCGTCGTTTCCTTCTTCATTGCGGCTTCGGTTGGTCTGCTGGTGGAGCATCTGATGATTCGCCACCTGTACCGCCGACCGCTGGACACCTTGCTGGCCACGTGGGGGTTGAGCCTCATCATGCAGCAGGTGTTCCGGTCGGTGTTCGGTGCCAAGGAGGTGAGCGCTACGCTTCCCGATTGGCTCATGGGCTCCGTGCAGCCCACCGAATCGATCGACATTCCCATCAACGGCCTGCTCGTCATGGGCCTGACGCTCCTGATGACCGCAGGGGTCTTTGTGGGGCTGTTCAAGACGCGCTGGGGTGTGTGGGTACGCGCCACCACTCAGAACCGCGTCATGGCGGGCGCGGCGGGCATCAACACGCGCAGAATCGACAAGTATACCTTTGCGCTGGGATGCGGCTTGGCCGGGGTGGCGGGTGCAGCCTTCACGACCATCGGCTCCACAGGTCCCACCAGCGGCTCTCTCTACATCGTGGATACGTTCCTCGTGGTGGTGTTCGGTGGCGCCGAGAGCTTGGTCGGAACCATCGCTTCCGCCTTCAGCATCGCCCAGGCCCAGTCGACCTCGGAGTTCTTCCTCACGGGGTCTACCGCCAAGGTCCTGACCCTGCTGGCAGTCATTCTCATTCTCATGCTCAGGCCGCACGGTCTGTTCAGCATCCGCGTTCGGAGGTGAACGATGTCATCGGAAACCAAGACTAACGCGAGCCCCCTTGGGAAGCTGCTCGCATTCGCCCAGGCGAACCGAGAGCTGACGAGCTTCCTGGTGCTCTCGGCCCTGCTGCTCGTGCTCTTTCCCCTCACCATGGGAATCTTCCGGCTCAACCTGGTCGGAAAGTACTTGACCTACGCGTTCGTGGCTCTGGGGTTGGTGATCTGCTGGGGCTACGGAGGCATTCTCAGCCTCGGCCAGGGCGTGTTCTTCGGTCTTGGCGGCTACTGCATGGCCATGTTCCTCAAGCTCGAGGCCTCGGACCCGCAGAGCACGTCGATCCAGTCGACCCCCGGCATCCCCGACTTCATGGACTGGAACCAGCTCACGGCGCTGCCCGGGTTCTGGAAGCCGTTCCAGAGCCTGTGGGCAACCTTCATTGCGGTGCCTCTGATACCCGCGCTGCTCGCCCTGCTGGTGAGCGTGGCCATGTTCAAGCGGCGCGTGGGCGGTGTGTACTTCGCCATCATCACGCAGGCCGTGGCAGCCATCCTCTCGATTCTGATCATCGGGCAGCAGGGCTACACGGGCGGCGTCAACGGGATCACGGACCTCAAGACCCTCAAGGGCTGGGACATCCGCTCCGACAGCGCCAAGTACATCCTTTACTTCGCGAACGCCTTCTTGCTCTTGGCGGGCGTGTGGGTCAGCTCCCGCATGCTTAAGAGCAAGGTGGGTCGCCTGCTCTTGGCCATGCGCGACCGAGAGGACCGGGTTCGATTCTCGGGCTACGACGTCGCCAACTTGAAGACCTTCGCGTTCGTCTTCGCGGCCGTTCTGTCGGCCATCGGGGGGGCCATGTTCACCCTGCAGGTGGGCTTCATGTCACCCTCCTTCGTGGGAATCGTGCCCAGCATCGAGATGGTCATCTGCGCCGCGGTAGGAGGCAGGGACTCGGTTTTCGGGGCGGTGTACGGAACGCTGCTCGTGAACTTCGGGAAGACCTTCTTTTCCGAGATCTTCCCGGAGCTGTGGCTCTTCATGATCGGCGCCCTTTTCATAGGTGTCGTCATGGTGTTTCCGAACGGCCTCGCCGGTCTCAATCGCCAAAAGGTGATGGGCGCCTGGGAGGGGTTGAGGACCTTGGTCTCGAAGGTCCGCGGACGAAACAAGGGGACGCCCCTCCTGCCCGACGGCTCGGCCGTGGCGGGTGGCGCGACGCTAAAGAACGACCTGTGACCCAAGGAGACTCTGATGGATCTGGTCAATAACTTCGTGCTCTCGGTAGAGAGCCTCACGGTGTCCTTCGATGGGTTCAAGGCCGTTGACGATGTGTCCGTTTACGTTGAGCGAGACGAGGTCCGCGCGATCATCGGCCCCAACGGAGCCGGAAAAACGACGGTGCTGGACCTCATTTCGGGACGAACCCGGGCTTCGGGTGGAAGCGTGAAGTTCAAGGGTATCGAGCTGCGGGGCATGCGTGAGCACGAGATCGTGCGTGCAGGGGTGGGTCGAAAGTTCCAGACGCCCTCGGTGTTCGAGTCCCTCACCGTCTTTGAGAACCTGGAGATGTCCTACCCCAAGGGGCGTGGGGCGCTCAGCGCCTGGATGTTTCGCCGAACACCACAAGTCATCGCCAAGGTGGAGGAGGTGGCGGAGGTCATCGATCTCAAGGACAAGCTCCACGAGGAGGCAGGGCTACTCAGCCATGGTCAAAAACAGTGGCTCGAGATCGGGATGCTGCTCATCCAGGACCCGATGTTGATGATGCTGGATGAACCCGTGGCTGGCATGAGCGTGGGTGAGCGAGAGAGAACCGCCGAGCTTCTCGGCCGGATCAGCAAGGGGCGCGCTCTACTCGTGGTGGAGCACGACATGGAGTTCGTGGCCCGGATCGCCAGCCGGGTGACCGTGCTGCACCAAGGGAAGTGGTTGGCCGAAGGGAAAATGGAGACGGTGCAAAAAGATCCCAAGGTCATCGAAGTGTACCTGGGCCACTGAATTCCCTGGACCCACGCCTTAAACGGAGAACGCCAGAAACATGCAAACCGAGGTCCTGAAGGTAAACGGTCTGAAAGTGGGCTACGGGCAGAGCGAGGTCATCCCTGACCTTTCGTTCGGCGCTCATGAGAACGAGATCGTCGCGGTGATGGGGCGTAACGGCATGGGGAAAACCACGCTGTTCAAGGCTCTCATGGGCATCCTGCCCGCCCGCTCTGGTGCCGTGGTGCTGAGCGGTCGCGATGTCACAAAAAGCGATCCTTTCGAGCGCGTTGCGGCCGGCATTGCCTACGTGCCACAGGGTCGCATGATCTTCCCCACCCTCACGGTGGAGGACAACATCAAGACGGGTCTGCGTTCTGCGAAAGAGCAGGTGCCCGAGCACCTGTACGAGATCTTCCCCGTTCTCAAGGACATGCGTAAGCGGCGGGGAGGGAATCTCTCGGGGGGGCAGCAGCAGCAGCTCGCCATCGCGAGAGCCCTGGCTAGCCGCCCCAAAGTCCTGCTTTTGGACGAGCCCACGGAGGGCATTCAACCGTCCATCATCAAGGAGCTTGCGGAGGTGCTCAAGCGCATTCGTGCCGAGCAGAACCTGGTGATCGTCGTCTCCGAGCAGGTGTTGAGTTTCGCGATGTCCGTAGCTGATCGCCTGCTCATCCTCGACCGCGGCCGGGTGGTGCGCGAGAGCCGTCGTGAGGACGTTGACGTAGAGACCGTCGGAAAACTGCTTTCGATCTGAACCTGAACCCATTTACGAATCCAGGAGGGAACTACATGCCCCAGACGCTCTTCAAAGTGGACCTAACGAAGCCCATGTCGCAACAGGACCTTCCCGGTCACAACCGCTGGCACCCGGACATTCCGGCGGTGGTTTCCGTGAAGCCGGGCGATACGTTTCGTATCGAGTGCAAAGATTGGACGGATGGCCAGATCAAATACAATCCCGACCCCACGGACATCCGGGATGTGAAGCTCTCGGTTGTTCACGTGTTGAGCGGTCCCATTTACGTCGAGGGCGTAGAGCCGGGTGACATTCTGGTCGTTGACCTGCTCGATGTGGGGACATTGCCGGGCGACGAATGGGGCTTTACAGGTATTTTCGAGCGTGAAAACGGTGGTGGCTTCCTCACGGATCACTACCCGAAGGCGAGCAAGGCCGTTTGGGACATTCAGGGCATTTACGCAAGCTCGAAGCAGATTCCGGGCGTGAAGTTTGCGGGCATTCCCCACCCGGGTCTCATCGGGTGTGCGCCTTCGCATGAGCTGCTGGCGACCTGGAACAAGCGTGAAAAGGCGTTGGTGGAGAAAGGCGGCCCCCCCTGGAAGCCGAAAATCCCACCGTTGGCCGCTTTGCCGAACCCCGAAAACGCCGTGTTGGGTACGCTCAAGGGTGCAGAATTCGATCGCGTGGCTGCCGAAGGCGCTCGAACCGTTCCTCCTCGTGAGCACGGCGGCAACTGCGACATCAAGAACCTCTCGAAAGGTTCCCGGATCTACTTCCCGGTGTACGTCACGGGGGGCAAGCTCTCGATGGGTGACATTCACTTCTCACAGGGTGACGGCGAGATCTCGTTCTGCGGCGCCATCGAGCAGTCGGGTTACCTCGACCTCCACGTGGACATCATTAAGGGTGGCATGGCGAAATATGCCATGGTCAACCCGATCTTCAAGCCAGGACCCGTCGAGCCAAGATACTCCGAGTACTTGGTGTTCGAGGGCATCTCCGTCGACGAATTCACGGGAGAGCAGTACTACCTGGATCCTCACGTGTCCTACCGACGGGCATGCTTGAACGCCATCGAGTACCTCAAGAAGTTCGGCTTCACCGGCGAGCAGGCCTACCTTTTGCTCTCGTGTGCACCGGTCGAGGGGCGTTTGAGCGGCGTCGTCGACATCCCGAACGCCTGCGCCACCTTGGCGTTGCCCACGGCCATCTTCGACAAGTCCATCTTGCCAGTCTGAGGCCCGCATGCCGCTTTACGAATACGAGTGTGACGGTTGCGGTGAGTTCACCGCCATGAAGATGATGGCCGAGTCCGCGGAGCCCGCGGCGTGTCCGGAGTGCGGCAAAGACGCGGAGCGGATCCTGTCGGCAAGTTTCGTAGCAGGGGGGCCGCGCAGGCGTCCTCCGAGTGCGGAGCCCCGGCTCGTGCGTAAGGTGCACGATCCCGAACGGGCTGCGGCGAAACCAAAACGAAGCGCACCGACGCCGAAACCTAAGGTTCCCCATCACCATGGGCGCCCTTGGGTGGTCGGCCACTGAGCTTCCACTAACATACTTGGCTTAACGCTATCGCCGGCTCCCTCGCAAGGGGGGCCGGCTTTTTCGTATTCAGGGTGAACCTAAAGAGGGCCTCACGCACCTCGCTGAAGCGGGGTGATGACTTCGCAGCGATGGCCCTTGCTACGAGCGGCGCTCCGTTTCATCACCTGGTGTTGGCGTGGGCTCCCCTCGGCAGCTGGTCGAAGGCAAGGGGTAAACCAGGGTGGCAGCGGCGGCTGAGCAGGCTTGAATGGACACGCTCAAAAATAGAAAGGGGCGGCGCCACCTTGCGGCGGCCCGCCCCCTTTGCTGCCGGGTTGGTTTTCAGCCGATGGGCGCGAGGCCTTCGGGAACCTCCTCGGCGTGTGCCGGTGTGCTCACCGTACCTGCGACCGGAGAGAACCGAGCGCATCCGTAGAGCACCATGGCGACCCCCAGGTAGCTGGCGGCCACCCACGGCGTTTGGCCAAAGCCGATGGCTTCGCCGTGCATGAAGCCCAAAAAGGTGAGGGCTGCTCCGGCCAGCGCGAAGAACGAGGCCTTCACGAATTGCCTGTCGACGACGAAGGCTCCGATGGCGCCCAGCACGAGGCCACCCAAGATCGCTCCACCCCCCAGCACCGAGAGGCCTTCATAAAGAACGCCGACCTGCCCGAGTTTGTCGAGACCGACGGCGGCGGCGTTTGTGCCCGCAGCGGCGAGAGAGTTATCGATCTGGAGCTTGCCCCAGGCTGCCAGGTGCGGCGTGAGGGCCAAGATGATCGCGGGCGCGTGCGACTTCGGCGTCTCCTGGAACGCTTGCGCGCCGATCAACATGCCGATGTAGAGCAGGATGGGAGAGATGGCCACGACGGGGATCACGGCCATCATCACCGAGATGATGCCACACCAGGAAAGCAGAATCACCGTGACCCCCGTCGCGGCCGAATAACCAATGCGGCCACCCATGGCCTTCCAGCCTGGGTGACCAATGTAGACCGCGTTGATGAAGGGATTGCCCATCAGGCAGCCGATCAAGCTCACCACGCCGTCAGCCGTCAGAACCCGCGTGGTGGGGTAGCTGTCGCCCGCCACGGCGGCGCTCTCGACGTTGTCGAGGGCTTCGACGAGGTCGTAGATGCCGAAGGGAATCGCCGTTACCAGGATGACGCCCAGGAACTCGAAGCCGGAGAACACATGGCCGAACACGGGTAGCGGCACCGAGAACCCGAAGTTCGAGAAGGAATCACCCAGCTTCGCAACGCTCATGCCGCCGAGGTCGAAGCCGAGGGCGGTCGATCCCCAGGCGATCAAGGTGCCCACGCCAATGGCTACGAGGCCGGCGGGGATACCCTTGAAGTAGCGCACGCCTCCGAACCAGCTGACGAGGATGATGGCGAAGCAAATGATGCCGATGAAGGGGGTCATGAACATCTCGAGCGCCGGGCGCATGGAGATGAAGGCGATCGACACGCCCGCCAGGGTGCCCAGCAAGGCTGCGCGAGGGGTGATCTTGCGGATCACGGGTGCGACGAAGCCACCCACCATCAGCACGAAGCTCTGAATGAAGACCCAGGTCAGGCCTGCCTCCCAACCCTTTACGGGGTCGCCGGTGCTGGCGGCGATCGGCATCATGATGACGAAGACCACCACGAACATGTGGGGCACGCTGATGCCCGACGGCAGCGCGCACACGTCGTCGCGTCCTGTCTTCTTCGCCAGCTTGTAGGCCAAGCGGGCATAGTAAACCGTGCTCAGGAACATCATCAGGCCCGTGGCGGGCAGGATGCGTCCGAACACGAGCTCATCGGGCATCTTGAGGACGAAACGCAAAAGTCCGGTCAACACCAAGAGGTTGACCAGAATGTTCGTTCCGAACCCGAAGTAGGCGTTCCAATCGCCCGGGGTCCATAGTGCAGGCTTCTTTTCACTCATCGTTCACTCTTTTCTGGAGATCGTCGGATCTTCACGTCGCCGCCCTGGTTGGTTCGGCGGTGCCGAGGGCGGTCAGCACGCGCTCTGAATCTGTCACCCATCCAAAAATTCCCCCCTGGGCCTTGATCATGCGAAGGCCGACCTCATGAAACTCGGGGAAGTACGAGCCGCAACAATCCCCGGGGACGATGCAGCGGTAACCTCGGTCATTCGCCTCGCGCACCGTGGTGTGAACGCACACCTCGGTGGTCACACCGCAAACGATAAGTGTGGTAATTCCCCGGTTGAGGAGGATCGTGTGCAAGTCCGTCGCGAAAAAGGCGCCCTTGCCGGGTTTGTCGATTACGGGCTCTCCTTCCTGGGGGTAGAGCTCGGGCACGATGTCGTGACCTGCCTCGCCGCGAATGAGGATGCGTCCCATGGGGCCAGGAGCTCCGATGCGAAGGCTTGGATCTCCCCGCTCTACTTTTGCCGGAGGCGCATCACTCAGGTCAGGCCTGTGGCCTTCCCGCGTGTGGACGACCAGCACGCCGTGCGCGCGAGCTCCCCGGAGAAGCTTCTTGCAGGGCTCGATGGCGGCGCTCAGCAAGGAGACGTCGTTGCCCAAGCTTTCTCCGAAGCCACCGGGCTCCAAAAAGTCTCGCTGCATATCAATGACCACGATCGCTGTCGTCTTCCAATCGACCTCGATGGGAGTGGGCTCCGCCAAAATCACGACGCCTGCCATGGCCTTCCTTTCGTTTCACGTCACGGTAGGCGGCTATCTGTTTCGAGATCATCTCAAAGCGGTTAAATGCTGACACTTGTGCGTAGGTGTCCTCTTTTGACTGGTTAAAGAGGTGAGGACGAGCAAGGTCGATGGGCGAGGAAGATGTGTTGCACTTTTAATGTTGGCGAGACCCGACGGAAACATACGCCGATGTACGTTCGCATCCGTTCAAGTCACGAAGCCAGCGCCCTGTGTGTCGAGTCTCTCCCCAGCAGTCCGGGGCGCGGTTTTCATCTTGCCGGAGGCACTAAAGCCTCCATTCGAAGGAGCCGTGTATGATTGCGAAGCCCCATGTGACAGAGATTAACGATTCGAGCTGCCAAGTACGCCCTGGGTCGCTCGGGAACGAGCCCGGCGTCCAGCAGCGATGGCGAGCTGGAAAGAAAGCTCTGGGCACAGCCTTGATGAGCTCCGTGCTCTTCGTCGCTCAGGCGCCGCAGGCGTCCCTGGCCCTGGCCCAAGAGGAGGCCGCTCCCGTCCCGATGCCCGCGCCGATCATGAGCACCGAGCCCGCGGTTGCCCCCGTGGAGCCAGCTCTCGCGGCAGCCCCGGCCCCTGAGCCCGTGAGTGAGGCGCCGAAAGCTCCGGTGCTGAAAATTGGTGTGGGTCTGCGCACCGGCCTCAACCTCATCTTCAACGGGGCTCCCAGCGACAAGGTGTCGTTGACCCTCGATGACGGCCTCGTAGACCAGGCCAATCTGCGTCCTTACATGACGGGAGACCTCACGGAGAACGTCTCCTTCTTCTCGTCCTTCGAGATTGGTACGGCGAAGGGGCTCGGGAATTTCGCGATTCTCGACGCCATCGCGCAGGTCAAAATTCGCCCTGAGTTCCAGATCTGGTTGGGTCAGCACATCGGCGCCAACGATCGCAACAACATGAACGGTCCGTTCTTCGGAAACGGCTGGAACTTTGCCATCACGGTGCCGAGCTACCCGTTCGATGTAGGTGCTCGTGACCGCGGCGTGACCTTCTGGGGTCTCATCGGTGGCGGACGGTTGAAGTACCACGCCAGCGTTTTGGATCTGCAGAAGACGCAGGCGATCGAGAACGCGCGGTACGCAGGCCGCGTGACCTTGCACCTGCTCGAGCCAGAGGACTTCTACTACAACTCGGGTACTTACTTCGGCAAGAAGAACGTGCTCGCCATCGGTGCGGTCGTGAACTACCAGAAAGGCATCGAAGACGCCATGATGCCCATGCTCGAGAACGACTTCTTCGGCTATTCGTTCGACGTGTTCTACGAGCAGAACTTGGGGACCTCGGGCACCCTGACGCTCGAGGGCGGGTTCTGGGACTTCTCGGGCGTCGAGGCGGGTTACGCCGTGAACCAGGGCACGGTGGATCTGGGCCTGGGTGTTGTCGGCCCGAAGGACGGCAAGGCCTACATGGTGATGGCCAGTTGGCTCATGCCCGAGAAGACCGGTATCGGGTACATCCAGCCTAATGCACGGTGGCAGGCGTTCAACCCTGACGCCAGTGGCGCTTCCACCACGAACACGATTGACGTGGGCGTTGGCTACATCATCGATGGCTTCAACCATCGGTGGTACGTCAACTACCGCCACCAGGATGCCGACGTTTCCGCCGACAGCCTGCAGGTGGGCGCTCAGTTCATGATGTAAGGGTTGCGAGCCGG
Source organism: Myxococcales bacterium (assembly GCA_022184915.1). NCBI lineage: Bacteria > Pseudomonadati > Myxococcota > Myxococcia > Myxococcales > Myxococcales bacterium. The sequence goes on from JAGTJU010000002.1 coordinate 599,325, forward strand.
TCGGGCAACAGCCCCTCGCGGACGATGAAGCTGGCGATGGCCTCGACGCCGTCGCCAGCTTTCAAGTTTGTGAACAGAAAAGGTCGCTCGCCGCGCATCTTCTTGGCATCGCGGTCCATGACCTCGAGCGAGGCTCCCACGGCAGGCGCCAGGTCGGTTTTGTTGATGACGAGCAGATCGCTCTTCGTGATGCCGGGGCCGCCCTTGCGCGGGATCTTGTCACCCGCCGCCACGTCGATGACGTAGATACAGAGATCTGCCAGCTCGGGGCTGAAGGTGGCTGCAAGGTTGTCGCCGCCACTTTCCACCAGCACCAGCTCGAGGTCGGGAAAACGCTTGATGAGATCGTCGATCGCCGCCAGATTGGCCGAGGCATCTTCGCGAATGGCGGTGTGAGGGCAGCCACCCGTCTCCACGCCCACGATGCGCTCGGGGGCCAGGGCGCCGCTGCGGAGCAGGAACTGAGCATCTTCCTTCGTGTAGATGTCGTTCGTGACCGCGGCGATCTGGTAGCACGTGCGCAGGCGCTTGCAGAGGGCGTCCATCAGGGCGGTTTTTCCGGACCCAACGGGTCCTGCCACGCCCACGCGTAGGGCTGATCGGTTCATGGTGTGGTTCATCCTTTTTGGGTGTTGAGATGTCGTCTTCGTTTCAGGAGCGGAAGAGCCGGCTATACTGGGTTTCGTGCCAGGCGCTGGCCAGAGCAAGCCCTGGCGTTCCGGTGGCAATCTCGTGAGCAGGAAGGTTGATCGCAGCGCGGACGCATGAGGAGAGCGCGCCGGAGAGGCCCGCCAGGATCTTCACGCCGTCGGACTGGCCAAGCGGCACCAAGCGCACGGCGGCTCCTACCTGGGTTTCGGCCCACGCAAACGCAAACCCCAAAGCCGCCGTGGGGCAGGGAATGTCTCCGTGCCGTGCCGCCAGCGCAAACGCCGTGGCGTACGCCGTATCGCCGAGGTCGAGGGTCATCGCCTCGGGAACGCCCAGGGTCTTGAGCACCCTGAGGAGCGCCTGCCCGAGATGGGCGTCCTCGGCCCGGAGTTCGGCGGCTCCGCGGGCTGCCAGGAGAAAGGCATTCCAATGGCGAACCTCGTCGAGGTGCGACTGGTCGAACGCACGCCACAGGCGGACGAACACCGGGATGTCCAGCCGGGACACCGCGTTCGTGAGAACGCCCTCGAGCCAGCTGCGTACGTCTTCGGGTGTGCGCAGCCAGCCCTCCTCGATGGCCGTCTCGAGGCCTTGCGAATACGCAAAGGCGCCGATCGGCAGGGCCGGGCTCACGAGCTGGAGCAGCCTGAGCAGACTGGGATCTGCCAGGACGGGGGTATCGTCAACCGTGGTGTGAAGACCCATGGTCGTGAGGGTGAGGTCCTTCGTGGGCATGTGTGTGGGCGGTGTCGCCGCCATGGGCGTGGGCGCCGCCTTCGGGTTCGAAGGGCGCCGTCTCCGCACGCACGTCGGCGCCGAGCCCCCGTACCATGTCGTCGAGCACATGATCGTGCTGGTAGCGCAGCCACCCCGCACCCACCTGCAGGGGAACGTGGCGATTGCCGAGGTGGTAGGCCACGCGGGCGAGCTGCACGGGATCGGCGGCCACCACCGTGGACACGGATTCGGGCGCTGCCTTCACCACCACCACGTCGTGGTTCGACAGCTGCAACCGATCGCCGCCCCTCAGCAAGGTGCCTCGCGGCAGAAGCAAGGCGGCCTCCTTGCCGTCGTCGAGCCGCACCCGCTGGCGGCTTCGTTTGCGGGCGTCGTAGGGCAGGGTCAACGAGGTCCGGGGCGCGGCGTCCGGGGGCGGAACGCTCGCGAGGCCTTCGATCATGGGAAGCGTGGGATCGTCATCGAACATCGCGCGCGCCTTCGTCAGAAGAGAAAGTACCGTTGCGCGAGCGGAAGCTCACGCGCGGGCTCGCAGGTCAGCAGCACGCCATCGGCCCGCACCTCGTAGGTTTGTGCGTCCACTTCGATGTGCGGCAGAAGCCCGTTATGCACGAGGTCCTGCTTCTTCACGCCCCGCGTGTTCTTTACGGCCACCCAGGGCTTGCGCACCATGAGCTCCTGCCGCAACGGGCTCGCGAGGGCGCTGCCCGAGACGAAGGTCACGCTGGTGGCGGTGCGGGCTCCCCCGTAGGCTCCGAACATCATGCGGTAGTGCACGGGTTGAGGGGTGGGAATGGAGGCGTTGGCATCGCCCATGGGCGCCGCCGCGATGAGGCCCCCTTTGATGATGAGGGCAGGCTTGACCCCGAAAAACGCAGGCTTCCACAGCACGATGTCGGCCAGTTTGCCCGCCTCGATCGAGCCCACCTCGTGCGAGATGCCGTGGGCCAGCGCCGGGTTGATCGTGTACTTGGCGATGTAGCGCTTGGCACGGAAGTTGTCGTGGCCGCCCACGTCTTCGGGCAGGCTGCCCCGCTGGATGCGCATCTTGTGAGCCGTTTGCCAGCTGCGGGTGATCACCTCGCCCACGCGGCCCATGGCCTGCGAATCAGAGGACATCATGCTGAAGGCCCCAAGATCATGCAGGATGTCTTCGGCCGCGATGGTCTCCTTCCGAATGCGCGATTCGGCGAAGGCGACGTCCTCCGGAATCGAGGGGTCGAGGTGGTGACACACCATCAGCATGTCGAGGTGTTCATCGACGGTGTTGATGGTGTAAGGCCTCGTGGGGTTGGTGGAGGAAGGCAGCACGTGCGGCACCCCGCAGGCCTTGATGATGTCGGGCGCATGGCCGCCCCCGGCCCCCTCGGTATGGTACGTGTGAATCGTGCGGCCCTTGAGCGCCGCCAGGGTATCTTCCACGAAGCCCGATTCGTTCAGGGTGTCCGTGTGGATCGCCACCTGGACGTCCTCTTGCTCGGCCACCGAGAGGCAGCAGTCGATGGCTGCCGGGGTGGTGCCCCAGTCTTCGTGCAGCTTCATGCCCATGCAGCCGGCACGCACCTGTTCCACGAGGCTTTCGGGGCGGCTGGCGTTCCCCTTGGCCAAAAAGCCGAGGTTCATGGGGAAAGCGTCGGCGGCCTGAAGCATGCGGGCCACGTTCCAGGGGCCGGGCGTGCAGGTGGTGGCGTTGGTGCCGGCGGCCGGTCCGGTACCGCCGCCCAGCATCGTCGTGACGCCCGACATGAGGGCTTCCTCGATCTGTTGGGGACAGATGAAGTGAATGTGCGCATCGATGCCGCCCGGTGTGGCGATGCAGCCTTCGCCCGCCACCACCTCCGTGCCGGGGCCAATCACGATATCGATGCCCGGCTGAACGTCGGGGTTCCCTGCCTTTCCGACCTTGGCGATACGACCTTCCTTGATACCAATGTCGGCCTTTACGATGCCCCAGTGGTCCAGGATGAGCGCGTTGGTGATCACGAGGTCGACCACGTCAGGGCCGGTCCGCTGGCTTTGCCCCATGCCGTCCCGGATCACTTTGCCGCCACCGAACTTGACCTCCTCACCGCGCACGGTGTGGTCGCGCTCGACTTGGATGTGAAGCTCCGTGTCCCCCAGGCGCACGCGGTCGCCCGTGGTGGGACCGTACATGTCGACGTACGCGCGCCGATCGATGCGGCTCATGGTGCGCCTCCCTGGGTGCTGTCGAGGGGCCCCATGACCTCGCCCCGGAACCCCCAGACCTCGCGTGTACCGCCGTAGGGAACCAACACCACCTCGCGGCTTTGCCCCGGCTCGAAACGCACCGCGGTGCCGGCGGCGATGTCGAGCCGCATGCCGCGTGCGGCGGCGCGGTCGAAGACCAGGGCGGGGTTGGTCTCGGCGAAGTGGTAGTGCGAGCCCACCTGCACGGGCCGATCCCCCACATTCGAGACGCGCAGCTCGAGGGTCGGGCGTCCCTGGTTCAGTTCGAGCACCGGCTCGAGTGCCGACGGGCTGACATCACCGGGCACCAAATCACCGCGATCGGGGATGGGGTTGTGCACGGTGACCAGCTTTGTGCCATCGGGGAAGGTGGCCTCCACCTGGACCTCCGGGATGAGGTGGGCCACGCCCTCCATGACATCCTCGGCAGCGAGCAGCTGTGTTCCCAGGACCATCAACTCGGCCACGGTCTTTCCATCGCGGGCGCCCTCGAGGATGGCGGCCGTGATGTAGGCGACGGCCTCGGGGTAGTTGAGCTTGCAGCCGCGGGCCTTGCGCCGCTCGGCGAGCAGGGCGGCGGTGAAGATGAGGAGTTTGTCTTTCTCCCGGGGTGTCAGATCCAAGGGGCGCTCCTGTGTGGCGGGTTCAAGTGGCCCAGATGCGGGGGGCCGTGGCCGTTCGACCAAGCGTCGTGGGGCGAAGCGTATGCCAGGTGCGGATGAAACGCTCGCGCACCTGTGTGGCGTCATCGTCGAGTGCGCGACACACGAGGGTTCCATCCACCAAAGTGGCGCTGGTCAAGGCGCGCCCGAAGCGGCCGTGGCACACGGAGCGGGCGGCTTCCAGCCCTTCGGTGCTGGCGGGATGTACGAAGAACGTGCCCAGGGCGGCGCGTCCTGAGAGCCCCCAGGGCTCCTGAAGCTGTGGCGTGCCGCCCGCGAAGTGGCTGCGCTCTATCAGGCGAGGTTGACCGTCGACATAGAGCTCCACGTGGTTGTGAACACTGCCCCGGGCGAAGGCCTCGAGGGCGGCGGGGCGTCCCAAACACAAGATATCCCACGCGGCGGCCCGGGCTCCGCGTGCAAGGTGAAGACGCGTTTGCAAGTGCGCGTGGGCTTGGTCGAAAGCAATGGTCTCTTGCGGCAGCCACTCGAGCGTGCCCGCCTCACCGACCTGGGCTTCGACCACCTGGCGCGAGGGCTCGGCAGGGCTGCGATAGATTTTACCTGCCGCGGGCGTGGTCACGAGGGCATGGGCCTCCGGGCCCACCTCGAGTGTCAGCTCGAGGCTGTCACCTCCCACGAGGCCACCCGGAGGATGCAGGACATAGACGTGGCACACGCCCGGACCCTCGGGGAAAAAAGGCTTTTGCACCCGCAGGGGGCCTGTGTGCGCACGATGGTCCAGGCGCGTGCGTTCGCCGTCGCGGCGAAACCCTAGCGCCAAGGTGGCTTTCCAGCTGCGCACGGGGGCAGCTTCTCGCCCCTCGGGGACGGACGGAGACGGCGCGTCGAGGGCGGGCACGTCAGTCGTTCCGCGCTTCGCCTTCCACGACGAAACGCACGGGCTTTTCCCAGATCGCAAGCACGATGCAGCCGTGGGGGCTGCGCACGTCATGGCGGGTGCCCGGTGCATTGATGGTGAAGGCGCCGCGCTCGTAGGTGCCCCGCTCGTCTTCTTGTGCCCCCGACAGCACGAGCAAGTACTCCCATCCCGTGTGCTCGTGGCGAGGCACGCTGGCGCCCGGGGCGTAGCGCAGCAGCGCCGCGGCGGGCCCCCCGTCTTGGCCGCCATGGAGCCGGTGGATGGTCACACCCTCCCGAAACGGCTCCCACGCGAGCCGCTCCGGGTGCTTGCCGAGCGCCATCACGTCGGACGTGGCGAAGGGGAGGGCAGCTGCTGCGTTCACGAGCGCCTCACCCCAGCGCCTCGATGAGCGCGCTCGAAGTGCCTACGGCCCCGAAGACCCCGTTTTGCATCGTCACCATCTTGAGGGCCGCGGCGTGATTGCCCGCATCGGTGGCGGCGCAGCAGTCGCTCAAGATCAGGCATTCGTAGCCCCGGTCGTTGGCGTCGCGCATGGTCGTGTGCACGCAGACATCCGTGGTGATCCCCGTGAGGATGAGATTGTCCACGCCCCGCTGGCGCAAGATGAGATCCAGGTCGGTGGCGTAGAACGAACCCTTGCCGGGTTTGTCGATCACGGTCTCACCGGGAAGTGGCGCCAGTTCCGGGATGATGTCCCAGCCGGGCTCACCCCGTACGAGCACCCGGCCGCAGGGGCCCGGGTCGCCGATGCCGATGCCAGAGCCGCCGTGGTCCGTTTGGCGGGAGCGCCAGCGCTTGTTGGCGGGAAGGTCGGAGAGGTCGGGGCGGTGCCCCTCGCGGGTGTGAAGGATGTGGAAGCCCTGGGCGCGCATCACCTTCAAGAGCCGCTCGAGCGGCGCAATCGGCGCCCGCGTGACCGAAACGTCGTAGCCGAGCTGGGCGATGTAGCCGCCCTCTCCGCAAAAATCGGTTTGCATATCGATGACGATGAGGGCGGTGTTCTCCGGCCGCAGATCGCCGTTCCAGGGCCACTTGTAGGGGGTGGACAACACGTATCGGCTCATCGGGACCCTCTTTTGGACGCTATCACGAAAACCCTTATAGGCCTTGTGATGTTTCGCTCGTGTTGCTCATCAGGTGCTTGATCGTTAAAAGTCGCGGGGGCGGGACAATCCCTGTGCGCGATCGTTTCCAGCTTCGGCATTGTTCATGTCGTGAGCATCGAAGACGCGCTGACCATCAAGACGCTGCGGGACGGGTACCAACGAGGGCGCTTTACGGTGGCAGAGGTGATGGACCACGTCTGCGGCCTCATCGAGACCGAGCAGGAAGCCGGTGTGTTCATCGAACGCAGCACCCCCGCCGAGCTCCAGGCGGCCGTCGCCGCGTTGGGCGCCTTCGATCCGGGAAAGCCGCTCTGGGGCATCCCCTTCGTCGTCAAGGACAACATCGACGTGGCGGGCTTTGCCACCACCGCGGCCTGTGAGGCCTATGCGTACCGCCCCACCCGCAGCGCGCCCGTGGTGGAACGGCTCCTCGCCGCCGGAGCGATTTGCCTGGGCAAGGCGAATCTGGACCAGTTCGCCACCGGGCTCGTGGGCACGCGCTCGCCCTACGGGGTGCCCCGCAACCCCTTTCACCCCGACTACATCGCGGGGGGCTCGAGCTCGGGGTCCGCGGTGGCCGTGGCGCGCGGTTACGCATCTTTTTCCCTGGGCACGGACACGGCAGGCTCCGGCCGGGTGCCGGCGGCGTTCAACAACATCGTAGGCTGCAAACCCACGCGCGGCATGTTGAGTACCCGCGGGGTGGTGCCCGCTTGTGCGTCGCTCGATTGCGTTTCGGTGTTTGCGCTCACCGTCGAAGACGCCGCCCTGGTGACCGAACTTGCGGCGGGGGGGGATCCCGAGTGGTCCCTCTGTCATCCCGAGGCTTCGACATGGCGGGTGCGGCCCGTGTTCGAGCCCAGGGCCGTCAGGCTGGGTGTGCCCCGCGCGGGGCAGCTCGCGTTCTTCGGCGACCAGGCGGCGGAAAAGGCGTTCGAGGCCGCGTGCCAAACGGCAAGCGCGCTCGGCCATCTCCTGGTGCCCATTGACATGACGCCCTTCTTCTCGGCTGCCGCGTTGCTCTACAAAGGGGCTTTCGTTGCCCAGCGGCTGGAAGCATCGCGTTCCGTGCTGGATGTGGCGCCCGGCGCGCTCGACCCCACCGTACGAACCATCCTCGAAGGCGCACGCAGCGTGAATGCCGCCGACGTTTTTGCCAGTGACCGGCGTCTTCAGGCGCTTCGCCTCGAAGCCGATCGGGTGATCGGCCACGTGGATGCTTTGCTCCTGCCCACGGCACCCACGCTCTACCGGCGGGAGGAGGTGGCCGCCGATCCGGTCGGGACGAACAGCCGCCTCGGCACGTACACCAACTTCGTCAACCTTCTGGACCTCGCGGCCATGGCCGTGCCTGCGGGCTTTACGAGCGAGGGTCTGCCGTTTGGCGTGACCTTCATGGCGAAAGCCGGACATGATCACGTCCTGGCCGCGTTGGCGGCGCGCCTGCACGAAGCCACGGGCCTGCCGCTCGGGACCACGCAAACGCCTGTGCCCGTCATGCCGCCCGCAAACTTCACGAAGGCGGACGCGGGATGGAGCCCGCTCGTGGTGGTGGGGGCCCATAGACAAGGCGGGGCCTTGAACCACGAACTCGTGTCTCGGGAGGCGCTGCTCATCGAGCGAACAGCCACGGCGCCGGTCTACCGCTTGTACGCGCTCGCCGGTCCTGGCGTGCCCCGGCCCGGGTTGATTCGGGTGGCTGCGGACGGGGTGGCCATCGAAGCCGAGGTGTGGGCCATGCCGCAGCGCCACCTGGGTAGCTTCCTGTCGGGCGTCCCGGCGCCGCTCGGACTTGGGCGTGTCCAGATGAGTGATGGGCGTTCGTTGACGGGCTTTGTTTGCGAAGGCGTAGCGGCGCAGGGAGCCGAAGACGTCTCGCGTTTTGGCAGCTGGCAGCGCTACGTGGCGGCACGACACGAACCGTGAGGTCTGTTTACGAATGTTTCATGGACGCGTCATCCGCTGGTTACGTGGCGTGGGTAATGTGCCCTCGACGGTTCCGCTGTGTTTCCGAATCGAGGGTTTGGAGCAGGCAACGCGCTGAGAACCGTCATGACGGCCGGCTGCGTTGACGGCTGGGCCCACCTGGCGTGGCGAGAGTTCGCCGCACCCAGAGTGTGTCGTTCAGAAGAGGGAAGGAAACGAAAGAGATGATCACTGAAACCACAAAGCTGACCTTTGGGGCCGGGAAGTCGGGGAGCAAGGCGTCGGCATTCATGGCGGCCTGTGTCTTTGCGCTGGTAGGGTGCCAGAAGCAGGCGGAGACGCCTACACCCGCTGCCCCCCCGCCGCCCGCTGCCGAGCCCGTGGAGGACAAGACGGGGCCCATCAAGGTGGGCATTCTGCACTCGTTGTCGGGCACCATGGCCATCAGCGAAACGTCGCTCAAGGACGTGGCGCTCATGGCGATCGACGAGATCAACGAGGCTGGCGGTCTGCTCGGGCGCAAGGTTGAGCCCGTGGTGGTCGACCCGGCATCGAACTGGCCGCTCTTTGCGGAGAAGGCCCGTGAGCTCATTCAGAAAGAAAAAGTCGCCGTAACCTTCGGCTGCTGGACCTCGGTGTCGCGCAAGTCGGTGCTGCCGGTCTTCGAGGAGCTCAACGGTCTTTTGTTCTACCCGGTTCAGTACGAAGGCGAAGAGTCGTCGTTCAACGTGTTCTACACGGGCGCCGCGCCCAATCAGCAGGCGATCCCGGCCGTGGAGTACCTCATGAGCAAGCAGGGCGGCGGCGCCAAGCGCTTCGTGTTGCTCGGGACGGACTACGTCTACCCGCGCACCACCAACAAGATCTTGCGCTACTTCCTGCACGAAAAGGGCATCTCCGACGACGACATCATGGAGACCTACACGCCCTTCGGTCACAGCGACTACCAGACCATCGTGGCCGACATCAAGAAGTTCGCTTCGGCGAAGCGGACCGCCGTGGTCTCCACCATCAATGGCGACTCGAACGTGCCCTTCTACAAAGAGCTCGGGAACCAGGGCTTGAAGGCCGAGGACGTCCCTGTGGTTGCCTTCTCCGTGGGTGAAGAAGAGCTGCGCGGTGTGGACACGAAGCCTCTGGTGGGTCACCTGGCCGCCTGGAACTACTTCATGTCCATCGACACGCCCGAGAACAAGGCATTCATCGACAAGTGGATGGCCTACGTGAAGAAGAACAACCTGACGGGCGGCGACGCGCGCGTCACCAACGACCCGATGGAAGCAACTTATATCGGCATCAAGATGTGGGCCGCCGCTGTCGAGCAAGCCCAGACCACCGACGTGGACGCCGTTCGTCAGGCGATCGGCTACCAGAAGGTGAAGGCTCCTTCTGGCTTCGAGATCCAGATGGACGCCAAGAACCACCACCTGCACAAGCCCGTCTTCATCGGCGAGATCCGCGCTGACGGTCAGTTCAACGTGGTGTGGAAGACCGACGGCCCCATCCGTGCGCAGGCCTGGAGCCCCTTCATTCCTGAAAGCGCCAAGAAGGTGGCCGACTGGACCTACCCCTGGGTCTGCGGCAACTGCGAAAAGCCCAAGTTCTCTGCGATGGCCGAGTGAGGACCTTCGGGTCTCGCAGACCGTAAAGGCCGATGGGGTTCGAGCCAGGTGATGACGAAGAGAGGAGCGCTCGTGAGGGAACGACCTACAGGATTGGGATCTCTGGTGAGGCTGGTGGTGTGGGGCGTTCTGTCAGTGAGCGTGTGCCTCTGCGTCCCTGGCTCGAGCCTGGCGGCGCAGACCGACCCTGCCGAGCTCCGCAAAGCTCTGGCGGGGTTGGCAAGTCCCGACGCTGATGCCGTGGAGGCTGCGGCGGAGCGGCTGGTCCAGCAGGCGGATCCCCGCTTGCTGCCTGGGCTCGAAGCGCTCGAGCTCGACCAGCTCTACGCCGATGGCCAGGGGCAGGTGTTCATCCGGCGCAAGGACCGCGTCGCGCGCGATGCGCTGACGGCGGCTCCCGTCGAGGCCACGGGGCTCACCCCGGTCCGCATGACAAACCAGCTGAGGCGCGGCTTATTGCCCCTCCTGGCCAGGCTCAGGCTCGACGCCCCCGATCCCGCAACGAGGCGGGCGGCCGTGGACGAGCTCATCAAGCGCGGCGCCGCCGAGGACGCGGCCCTGCTGCGCGTGAGGTTGACGAAGGAATCAGAAGAGTCGATCCGCCGGGCGCTCGAAATGGCCGTTGCAAAGGCCGACCTGGGTGCCGCAGATCCCAAGCTGCGTCTGGAGGCGCTCGCGTTCCTCGAACGCAAGGGAGACCCTGCGAGCCGCGCCGACGTGGCGGCCTTGGCGCGAACGGCAGAGACCGGGGGTGACCCCGATCCCGAGGTGCGGGCCCGCGCCGTCTCGACCTTGAAGGCCATCGAGAGGCGCCAGGAGATGACCCGCTTTGGTGGTCACCTCATCCACGGGGTCAGTTTGGCGAGCGTGCTCCTGCTGGCGGCTCTCGGCCTGGCGATCACCTTCGGGCTCATGGGTGTCATCAACATGGCCCATGGCGAGATGCTCATGTTGGGTGCGTACACGACGTACGCCGTTCAGGTGGGGTTCGGCAAGCTCTTCCCCTCCGTGGCCGGCTTGTACTTGGTGGCGGCGGTGCCTCTGGCGTTCGTCGTAGCCGCCACGGTGGGCTTCATCCTGGAGCGCTCCGTGATTCGCTTTCTTTATGGCCGCCCCCTGGAAACGCTGCTTGCGACCTGGGGGATCAGTCTCATCCTCATCCAAACGGTGCGACTCATTTTCGGCGCTCAGAACGTGGCGGTGGCCTCTCCCGACTACCTGGCGGGCGGCGTGAACCTCATGGAGGGACTGGTTCTGCCCTGGAGCCGCATCGCGGTGGCCGTGTTCGCGGCCGTGGTGACGCTGGCCGTGTGGCTCATCTTGCAAAAGACGCCTCTGGGTCTTCAAGTGCGGGCCATCTCGCAAAACCGCCCGATGGCCGCTTGCCTGGGCGTGCGAACCGGGCGGGTGGACTCGCAGATCTTCGCGCTCGGCTCGGGCATCGCAGGGCTCGGGGGCGTGGCGCTGTCGCAGCTTGGCAACGTGGGCCCTGAGTTGGGGCAAACCTACGTGATCGACTCGTTCATGATCGTCGTGCTCGGGGGCGTGGGCCGCTTGATGGGCACCATCGCGTCTTCGCTCGGCCTCGGCATGATCAACAAGCTGCTCGAGCCGCTTTCGGGGGCGGTGATGGGCAAGATCGTCGTGCTCGGCATCATCATCCTGTTCATCCAGAGGCGGCCTCAAGGCATGTTCGCCCTCAAGGGCCGGGTGGAGGCATGAAGATGGGCGGCATGTTGGGCTCCCTGCGCAGCGTGGGGCTTCGTATTCACGGGCCGCGCGTTTGGCTCGCGCTCTTTGCGGCCTTGGCGGTGGCGATCGCGTTGCCTGCGGCAGGCGCCTTGCCACCGCACATGGTGCCCCTCGTGGGCAAGTTCTTCTGCTACGCGATCGCGGCCCTGGCCATGGATCTGGTCTGGGGCTTTGCAGGCATCCTGAGCCTGGGGCACGGCGTCTTTTTTGCGCTCGGTGGCTATGCCATGGGCATGAACCTCATGCGCTCGATGAAGGGTGAGGGGGTCTACAGGAGCGATCTTCCCGACTTCATGGTGTTCCTCGACTGGAAGGAACTGCCGTTTACCTGGTACGGCTTCGAGAGTTTCCCCTTCGCCGTGTTCATGGCCCTGGCCGTTCCGGGGCTCTTGGCCTTCCTCTTCGGCTTTCTCACCTTCCGCTCGAAGATCAAGGGTGTTTACTTTTCGATCGTCACCCAGGCGCTGACCTACGCGGCGATGCTCCTGTTTTTCCAGAACGCCACCGGGTTCGGTGGCAACAACGGCCTCACGGACTTCAAGCGCATCGCCGGTTTTTCCCTCCAGGACCCCGCCACCAAGGTGGGGCTCTACATCGTCTCGGCGGTGGCGTTGCTGGGCACCTACCTGCTCAGCCGTTTCCTCGTGACCAGCCGGCTTGGCCGGGTTTTGACGGCGGTTCGTGACGCCGAGTTGAAGACGCGGTTTTGCGGCTACGAGTCGACACACTACAAGCTCTTCGTCTGGACGCTCTCGGCCTGCCTCGCGGGCCTGGCGGGGGCGCTCTACGTGCCGCAAGTGGGCATCATCAATCCCAGCGAGATGCAGCCCTCGAACTCGATCGAGATGGCCATCTGGGTGGCGGTGGGGGGGCGTGGAACCCTGAGCGGCGCGGTTTTGGGGGCGTTCCTGGTCAACGGCGGGAAGAGCTGGCTCACGGGGGCCTTCCCCGAGCTTTGGCTCTTCGTACTGGGAGGGCTCTTCGTGGCGGTCACCTTGTTCTTTCCGGGAGGCGTTCACAGTTTGATTCGCAAGGCCGCGGAACGGCTGCGCCACAAGCCTCGGCCTCGCAAACAACCCGAGCCGCCCACGCCGGTTTCGGAAGCCATGCCGGGAGGTGTTTCATGAGCGAAGCGGCGAATGCGCCGGCGGCGCCCGAAAAGCGTCGGCGAAAGTCAGGCGCGCCCCCCACGTCTTCCATTCGCCCGGGGCTCGTTCTGTGGGTGAACGGCGTCAGCGTGAGCTTCGATGGCTTCAGAGCCCTCAACAACCTCACGCTCGAGCTGGAAAGAGGCGAGCTTCGGTGCATCATCGGGCCGAACGGAGCCGGAAAAACCACCCTCATGGATGTCATCACCGGAAAGACACGCCCTGACACGGGAGGCGTTTTTCTGGAAAGCTCGCTCTACGATCTCACGGAGCTGTCGGAGTGGGAGATCGCGCGCATGGGCGTGGGCCGCAAGTTTCAAAGGCCCACCGTGTTCCAGGGCCACTCGGTGCTCGAAAACCTCGAGCTGGCCTGCCAGGGTCCCAAGGGGGTGTTTCGCAACCTGTTCGGAGGCTTGACCTCGAGCCAAAAAGAGAGCATCGACGAGAGCCTCGAGCTGATTGGCCTCGAGGACCATCGCACGGTGCGGGCAGGGCTGCTCGCCCACGGCCACAAGCAGTGGCTGGAGATCGGCATGCTGCTCGTACAGAAGCCCAAGGTGCTGCTGGTCGATGAACCCGTGGCGGGCATGACTCACCAGGAAATGGAGCGAACGGCCGAGCTCTTGGTATCCCTGGCGGGGAGCCGCACGGTGGTGGTGGTCGAGCACGACATGGAGTTCGTGCGCAGCATCGCACGCAAGGTGACGGTGCTCCACGAGGGATCGGTACTGGCCGAAGGGAAGATGGAGGACGTGCAGAAGGATCCCAGGGTGATCGAGGTCTATTTGGGGACTTGAGGCCAACCATGCTTTCCGTTTCAGCAGTGAACCAGTTCTACGGCGAAAGCCACATCCTGTGGGACGCCGCCTTGGCGCTCGAAAAGGGCGCCTGCACCTGCCTCATGGGACGCAACGGCGTGGGCAAGACCACGCTGCTCAAGTGCATCATGGGCCTTTTGCCGATCCGCTCTGGCGCGATACGCCTGGCCGACCAGGAGCTCTCCCGTCGGCCCGCGGACTTCCGCGCCTCGGTGGGCGTGGGCTACGTGCCCCAGGGTCGGGAGATCTTCGGTCAGCTCTCCGTCGAAGAGAACCTGATGGTGGGCTTTTCGGCCCTTCGGCGCAAAAAGGCCGATCGCCTGGAAAAAGTCTTCGAGACCTTCCCGGTGCTCAAGCAGATGCGCACGAGGCGGGGAGGGGATCTATCCGGCGGTCAACAGCAGCAGCTGGCCATTGGGCGCGCCCTGATGTTGGACCCCCAGCTTCTGATCCTGGACGAGCCCACCGAAGGCATCCAGCCGAACGTCGTGAGCGAGATCGGGCAGGTGCTCATGCGCCTCAACGAAAAGGAGGGGCTGACCATATTGTTCGTCGAGCAGAAGCTGCCCTTCGCCCGCAAGTTCGCGCAGAACTTCGCCATCATGGAGCGGGGACGTGTGGTCTCATCGGGCAAAATATCCGAGCTTTCCGAAGAGTTGGTCGAAAAGCACCTGGTCGTCTGAGCGCGGCGGTCGCGCGGGCCGCTAGGCGCAATGCTGTTCACTTAAGAAACCTCGTAACCATCTGAAAATATTGTGCAATTCATCTTGACAAGGCCCGAGGCTGCGAGCGCCGGCCTTCATGAGCCTGCTTCGTGGACCTGGCGATCACTTTCGAGCGTTCTTCAAACTGACCAGTGGCTGTGCGGACAAGTTCGACCGGACACGGACATGGAGCGCCCGCAGCGTCTTGATGTGGCTGATGGTCCTGACGATGCCGGACCGAAAGATGAGCTATCGACGGAGCTTGCGGATCGTGGCGTACTACGGGCGCAAGGTGTTCGATTGGGCGAAGGTACCGACGTTGTCGTCCATCAGTGAAGCAAGAAAGAAGGTCTCGATCGAGACATGCCGTGGGTTGCTGCACCAGCTGGTCGAGCGGTGCGAGTCCATCATGCCGACTCCGAAAACCCCGTGGGGGAAACGTCGATTCATCGCGTTCGATGGAACGCGAGTTGTGTTGCCGCGCAGCGCGGATACAGCGAGGAAGATGGCGCGGCCGAAGCGGCCGAATGGGACGTCGGTGCACAATCCACAAGGGTTGGTGGTGATGGCTGCGGATGTGTTTCGCCGTCTTCCGTTGGATTGGTCCCTGACCGGAAAAGGCATCGGCGAGAGGACGTCCATGCAGAAGCTGGTTCACCGATTGCCGTTCAAGGCAGGCGACGTGGCCGTCATGGACAGAGGGTTTCCGAGTCGCCACCTGTTCTCAGCCTTGATTGAACATGGCGTTGACATCATTGCGAGAATGAGCGCATCGAAGGCGACGGCGTGGAAAGAGCTCAAGCCATTCTTGTCTTCAAACAAGAAGACCGCGAAAGTGACACTGACGCTTCCGGGGGCGAAAGGGAACATTGAGCTTCAGGTGCGCGTCGTCGAGCGCGACGCAAAGCCAGGCCGCCCGAGGAAAGGCACGAAGAACGAAAGGATGGTCATCGTGTCCACCTTGAGCGGAAAGGACGGATTCGATCGCAAAGACATCATCAAGCTCTACGCCTCTCGATGGGGAATCGAATCTCTCTTCAAGGAAATGAAGAGCTTCATGCAGACCGAGGACTTCCACAGCAAGAGCGTCCAAGGATGTGAACAGGAACTCATTTCCGCGATGATCTGGATAGCCCTGGCATCGTTCCTTCAAGCAGAAGCGGAGCGTACCCTTGATGGCCGACGCGTCGTTCGCGCAGACTGCCTACGAGCGGCCGGTGATCTGCTCTTTGCGATGCTTTCAGGAAAATCCATCCATGAACAGATGGACGATGACATCGCCGCCCTTCGAATGTTCGCGTACGCCCCACAACAAGACAGGCACTATCCGAGGGAGTGCAAACGTCCCTTCGGTCGCACCATCCAAAGGGGTGGTGCTTAAGTGAACAGCATTGCCGCTAGGCGGCGCCCTGGCGAAGGCTCTCGGGCGGCGCGAACGCGGCCTCCGCATCGCCCAGCACCTCGGCCACGGCCGCTGTCCAGTACGCGTTGCCCGCGCGTGCGGCCGCTTGCCGCACTCCCGGCAATCGGTTGACCCGGGCTGCGAGCGCCAGCGCGGGTTTGACGGCAAGGGTCACTCCGGCCCAGCGGTTGCGCACGACCCCCAGCTCATCCGCCAGCCGGTCCCCGATGAGGTGCCGACACAGCGCTTGCATCACGCCAGCTCGTCGCTCGGCCACCTTCTTTTCCTTGGGCGTACGGGCCATGTGCGGCCGCGAGCTGAAGAGCGCTGCCACGAGCGCGCGGGAATCGTCGTCGGGGGGAGCCTGCGCAGCCTGGATCCTCTCAGCCAGGCTCAGCGCCTTGGCATGAGTCTCGGGCAAAAGCGCGTCCTCCACGCCCATGCGCAGCCCCACCTCACGCCACAGATGGCTGATGTCGTCAGCTTCGCGCGCGCTTACGGCGTACCCCAGCTTGCGCAGACCCTCGACGAGCGCTGCCGAAAACAGAATGACCGTGGCGAGCATGTCGTGTTGATTGATGGGCTCTCCGAAGGCCTCGGGCTGCCAGCGCCCACTGCGGTCGATGAGGCGCCGCACCTGGGCATGCATGATGCGCACCTTCACCGTGATGGCGAGCCCCTGGCCGTAGCGCTCCATGCCGCCGGGCTGGCTCACCGCCTGCACAAAGCGGCTGGTCTCGGCCAGCCGTCGCGGGGTTTTTTCCTGTAGCTGCCCGGAGAACATGAGCGCCTTGTTGCCTGCCGGCGACGCGTAGCCGAGGACCAGCGACTTCATGCCAAGAACGATGCCGGCGGCGGCCCCGGACCGCAGAAGCGCGGCGGCACCCGCCTCGCGTCGCGCGCTGTCGAGCCAGGGCGGGGCTTGGTCGAGGGTGTCGAGCAAGGTGAGAAGCGCTTTGGGCGCCTCGGGCAGGGCGTCGCGTCCCTCCGCCAGCCCCTGCTCAAGCAACGCGAAGCCGCGTCCCGGAGGCTGCGTGGCAAATGCTTCCACCACCGCATCGGCGAGCGGGTCTCGACGCAGCAACGCCTCCCCCAGCCGGCGCACCTCGGGGGACGCGGGGCCCTCGGGGCCAGGCGGGCGAAAGCGGGACGGCAGAGACGGCGGGAGGGACGTCACCCCGTGTTGGATGCGCGCCGGGCCTGCGAGGTGCCAAGTCTCGGGCGGGGCCCCTACGGGTCGGTCGAAGGCATCACCCGCTTGACCTGCCGCTCGGCGCTGTCGAACTGGAACAGATAGATCCACCCGTTCGCCACCATGTTCCGGATGTGGGCATGCTTGCGCAGCACGGCCTGCAGGGCGGGCTCGGGGGCGTCGATGTAGACGGAGAGCCGCACAGGCGTGTGCACCCAGCGTGTGCCGTCGTGTAAAGACTGCATCGGCAGGCCGATGCGCAGGTCACCCGCGTTGCCCTCGAACACCCCGATGTGACCGCCCACCACGTTGTGAAGCACCTTGTTGCCGCTGCCGAAGCGCTGGTTGTCCACCGTCGATGCGTAGTACTGGAAGTTGATCCAGTGGGTCACGACCATGGGCGCCGTCATAATGAGCTCGAGGATCGCGAAGCCCTCATCGCCCTGCCAACGGTAGTCGTGTAGGAACGCCCGGCCTGCCAGGTTGACGTGTCGCAGATGCGCGCGGGGGGCCACGATGAAGGCGGCGTTGTTCGAAAGCCCCCACTCGGGGCGCACCTCGGCCCAGTCACGCGTGCGTGCCGCGACCGCCTGGTCGAGATCATGTCCGGAGAGCTCATCCAAGCCCAAGCTGCCCGCCCGCTCGGCCCGCGCCCGCACGGCCGCGCGCCCAAGCTCTGCCCTCAGCGTGCGCAGCTCCTCCGCGTGGCTCGGTGGACACGCCTCGAGTTCGAAGAGCGTGATCTCGTCGGTGGTGGTGTTGTGGAGCCCCGCAACGAAATGCGTGGTGGCCGGCAGCGGAAGGCCTCGTGCGGCCAGCCCCTGGCGCACCTCGGGCTCGTTGAGCAGAGCAGCCAGGGCGCGCGCGTTGACCTCACCCGTTTGCCCACAGCAGGCACCGCAATCGAGCCCCGCGGCATGTGGGTTGTTCACCGTTTTGCTGCCGTGGCCCACGAGGGCAATCAGGCGGGCATGGCCCTTCGTGAGGCTCATGGCGCGCAGCACGCCCGCCGCCAGCTCCGCCTTCTCCTCGGGCGTCACAGGGGCGCCCGCCACCGTGTGGGTCAACCGCGGCTTGCAGAGCGCCCGGTCTTCGAGGGTCAGCCCCACGGTGTCGGGGGCGGGCACGGGGCGGCTCCACCCGAGGCCGTCGCCGAGGAGCTTCGCTGCGTAGACGGCGCCCAGCGTTTCGACGAAGGAAAAGCTCGAAGCCGCACCGCCCTTCCAGCGCTTCCATGCTCCCTTGAAGCCCAGCTGCGCCCTGCGGGTGTCCGCCGCCGCGGCGGGAAGCCCCGTGTCCGTGACCCGCAGGCGCGGCGCGAGGAGCCCGGGCAGTTGGGGCCGCGCACGCGCAGCGCCGAGCGGCTCGTACTCGACGGGCAGACCAAAAAAGCCCGCGAACCCCAGCGTCTGCACGCGGGGCGCTTCGGCCTCGAGTGCCCGGCGCAGCACCTCCGAACGCACGTCGATGCAGAACGCCGCCTGTACCGCGGGCAGGTCTGCGGGCTCGGATGCGGGGCGGGCCGTTTCGAGCTCGGCCTTCAGTCTCTCCTGGTACGCAAGCTCCAGGGCCCGCTGGTACACCCACTCGTCGGTTTCGGCGGCCGCCACCGCGGCGTCGATCGCGGGCCAGCCCGAGACGGCCACCCGCCACTCTGCGGCGAGTGGCTTCCCGCCGTTGCGCAAGAGAACCAGCTCCCAGGCGAGACGCAGGGCGACGAGCTCCGTGAGGTGATCATCGGTTGTGCCCGCAAGCTGGGCCTGCCAGCGCAGGTACGCGCACCACGCAGCCCAGCCGTTCAGGTCGAGGAGCAGCGCCGTCAGGTAATCGGCCCTTCGCTCTAGAGGAACGTCGAGCTCGGCGAGGGCGGTGAGGATGAGGGCCTGGGCGTCGCTCGGCAGCGCCTCCGCTAGCGCGCGAAACGCTCCCAGGCCCATGAGCAAACCCGGTGAGCGGTCTTGCAGGGCGTGCCGCCGCCAGGTGGCGTAGAGGCCTCCCGTGCGGTCGGGACCTACGGGCCGTTGGCTGTCGTCGAAGAAAGCGGCGCAGAACTGACTGGTGCTCACCGTGACGAAATCGCGGAACGACATGCCGTGCACGAGGTCGCGCCGGGCGTCGATGACGTCCATGACGCGCAGGTGGCGGGGCAGCGAGGGGGTGTCCTGCTCGAGCCGTGCCAAAACCTGGGCAAGGCTGAGCGGCGACCGGATTTCGGCAAGCGCCGTGGCCAGGTGTGCACGGGAAAAGGCGCCTGCTTGCCATTGCGCCCGGTAATACGCCCTGGGCATCAAGAGACGGCTGCCCACCAGCGAAGTGAGCCGCTGCGACACCGCAGGCACCGGCTCGTGCAGAGAGCCCCAGAAGGGATTCACCGCGATGAACCGATCCAGGGGCCACGTGGGCGCGATCCGCCCGCACGCGGTGGCAACATCTTGGGTGAGATCCGAAGGCCACACGGCGGCCCTGGTCGATGAAGCGTTGGCGGGGACCATGATCAGGCTCCGATGGTTTGGGTGGTGAAGTCCCCACGTTCAGCGCTGCGGCGCGGGGGCAGCTTGGCCGGCCAGAGCCGGAAGGTGAGGCGGGTGAAGAACTCGTCGAGGTAAAACCCGGCAAAGAGCTGAGGGTAAAGAGCACGCGCCCACGGGCTCTGGGGCCGCGCCGCCATCAGAGCCGAAACGACGTAAAGGCCGAGGAAAACGGCGCCCGTGACGACGAGCCGCACGAACATACCAGGGCTCACGTCGTAGATGTTTTCCGTGCCGAGCGGCAGCTTGGCCACCAGCACATGCCAGGTGAAGTAGAGCGTCGTGACAGCCAGACCGTAGAAGGCGCCCTTGAGCCCCTGGGTCAAGCCGCCCGCACCGGCACGGGTCATCAAGGCCGCGCCGGCCAGGCTGAGCACCCAGGCCATCGCCCACGCGCTCGGCTCGTGGGTGGGGTTCACCCCGAACGCGCCGCCCACCGCGGCCACGCCCGCCGTGGCCAAAAACAGGTTCACGAACCACGGCGCAAGGCGCGGCTCCGGTGCTGCGGTCTCGAGCGCGCCCGCACGCCACAGGTCCACCGTGCTGCCGGAGGCCAGAAAAGCGTGTGCTTTGTAAAGCGAATGCGCCACCAGGTGCAGAAGGGCCAGGTGGTACGCACCCAGGCCACACTCGACCAGCATGAATCCCATCTGGGCGCAGGTGGACCAGGCAAGCCTGACCTTGATGCTCACCCGCGTGGTCATCACGAGGGCGGCCAAAGCCGCCGTGGTGGCGCCGACCCCCACCAACACGAACTGTGCAAGCTCCGCCTTCACCATCAGCGGGGCCAGGCGAATCATCAAAAAGCCGCCGATGTTCACCACGCCCGCATGCAGCAGCGCCGAGACGGGCGTGGGGGCTTCCATTACCTGAATCAGCCACCCGTGAAAAGGCAGCTGAGCACACTTGAGGCAGGCGCCGAGCGCCAGCAGCACCGCGGCCAACGCCACCGGCCACGGCAGGCTCTCCGTTTGCCGGGCCCACAGGAACACGTCGTCGAGGTGCAGGCTGCCCACCTGCCAGCCCAGAAGGCCAATGGCGCCGAATACGAGCACGTCGCCCAGGCGGCTCACCAGAAACTTCTTGTGAGCTGCTATCAGAGCTTGAGGGCGCTCGGGGTAAAACGTGAGCAATTGATGAATCGCCAAGCTGGTGGCCGTCCAGCAGAGCGCCACGACCAAGAGGTGGTTGGCCGCAACCAAGAGGCTCACCGCCGCCAGCGTCGCCAAGAACCAGCGGAGATAACGTGCCTGCCCGGGCTCTCCTGCAAGGTAGGTGCGCGAGTAGCGCACGATGACGTGGGCCAAAAAGGTGACGAGCATCAACATCCCCGTGGTGAGCCCATCCACCCTCAGCCCCTGGGACAGCGCCACGAACAGGGGTGCCGCGTCGTGGGGCAAGGGGTCGAACCCCCCCAGGACACGCTTGCCCAGCAGGACCGTCGCGAGGCCCAACGCAAGCCCCGTAGCCCATAGCCCTCGCGAAAACAGCCCGGCCCCGGTTTGGCGGGACGTCAGGAGCGCCGCCAGCGCGTACGTGACAGGTATCGCGAGCGCCACGACCGCTCCCGCCGCTTCCGTGAAGATGGGATTCATGCGGACATACCTACACGTGACGCATGCTTCTTTAAAAATTCATAATTCAGTGGGTATCGTTCTGATAAGGTGAACAAACATGGCGGGGCCGCTGAACTACCACCACCTGCAGTACTTCTGGGCCGTGGCCAAGGAAGGCAACTTGACGCGCACGGCGCAGACGCTCCGGGTGTCGCAGTCGGCTCTGTCCACGCAGATTCGGCAGCTCGAGGAGCAGCTTGGCCAATCGGTCTTTGCGCGCGAGGGGCGACGGCTCGTTTTGACGGAAGCGGGGCGCATCGCTTTCGCTCACGCCGAGGAGATCTTTGCGCACGGAGCCGAGCTGGTGGCCACGCTGGCGGAGGGGCGGCGCCGGGACCAGGTGCTGCGCGTGGGCGCCGTGGCCACCCTGTCACGCAACTTTCAAGAATCGTTCGTCAAGCCTCTGCTCGACGAGGCCGACGTGCGGCTTCGCCTGCGGTCGGGCAGCCTCGACGAGCTGTTGTCGCTGCTGGCAGGTCACAAGCTCGACCTCGTTTTGTCGAACCACGAGGTGCGTCCCGATGAGGAGATGTCCTGGCGGTGCCAGCGCATCGCTCGGCAGCAGGTCAGCTTGGTGGGCAAACCGCGGGCGCAGCCCTTTGCCTTCCCTCGCGATCTGGCAGAGGCACCGCTGCTCTTGCCTGCCCCGGGCAATGAGATCCGTACCTCCTTCGATGCTCTGTGCCGCGAGCTGAAAGTGAAGCCGCGGGTGTTGGCCGAGGTGGACGATATGGCCATGATGCGCCTCTTGGCCCGTGACACCCAGGCTGTCGCGCTGATCCCCACCGTGGTGGTGCGTGACGAGCTGCAACGGGGTGTGCTGGTCACGCACTACGTGGTCGAAGGCCTCTTCGAGAACTTCTACGCGATCACCGTCGATCGCCACTACGAACACCCCTTGCTTCGCACGCTGCTGTCGCGCCCGCAGGAGGAGATTCTGGCCATGAAAGGGGGGCGTCAGCTCTCGGAGTCGGGCGGGGCAGGGTTGACCCGCTCGAAGCGAAAGGGATAGCTCACCACCACCGTGCCGCCGCCCACGGGCGCCTCGAAGAGCCAGCGGCAGACCGCGCGCCCCACGCAGGCCTGCACGTCGAGGTCCTTGACCGAAGACGAGGCCACGCCCGAGCTCAAGACGTGCCCGCCGGGCCCCACCGTGAAGCGAACCACCACATCGCCCGCGAACGCGGGATCCGCGGCCATGCCTTGGCTTCCGCAGTAGCGAACCTCTTCGAGGTGCGCGTGCACCACTTCGGTGACGCGGTCACGCGCGAGCGTGCTGCGTGAGGCCCTCGCTTCGCCCGCGGCCGGCTGTGTGTCCCCACCGAACGGTACCCCTGCCGCGATCGCGTCGCCGAGATAGCACCGCGGCTGGGCTTCGTCCCAGTGAGGCGAGGGGGCCTTCGCCGAGGGAGCTGACGATGCGCAGGCGGCAGTGAGCCCCAAGACGCAGCAGAACGAGCGATACAAAGGGAAGGCCGGGCGGGCAACCGTGACCATGAGAACAAGATTGTACACCCGCTTGCCGAAGGGGCGTGTTCACACGAACGCGGGGCTGGCGCTTGCCACCACCACCGAGGGGGTGATAGGGGGCGGCAGAGCGCCCACGCTGGGGGCCGGGGTAGGCCGAAGACGCAGATCCAGCTTCTCGCCCTTTTCGTTCACCGGGTCGGCAAACACGGAGAACTTCGTGAGAAACGCGGGCCCGTAGAGCGTGGCGAACGCGGCGTCGGCGGCGTCGAGTCCGCTGGCGAGAAAGATGCGGCCCTTGCGGGGGGCGAGCTGTTGGGGATCGAAGATCTGCCAGCCCCCTTCCAGCCAGACTTCGGCATACGCGTGAAAGTCCATCGCCAACCCATCTTCAGGCACATCGATGTCGGGCAGATACGACACCGCGTAACGGGCCGGCATGTTGAAGGCCCGGCAGAGCGCGATCACCAGATGGGCCCGGTCGCGGCATACGCCGTACCGGTGGGCCAGGACATCCGTGGCGGACCAGTCGGGGCGCGAGGAGCCGCGGCGGTACTCGATGTTCTTGTGCACCCATTCATTGATGGCCTGCGCGCGCAAAAACCCCGTGGGAACTTTCGAGAACGTCTCCCAGGCGAAGCCGAGCAGCTTGTCGTTTTCAGCATAGCGGCTTGGCAAGGTGAAGCGCAGCACTTCGGGTGGCAGCTCGGCCGGGGGGACCTGGCGCGCTTCGGGGCGCACCTCGTCGGCGTGATGGGGGACGCAGGCCAGGGCCTCGTAGCGCAGGTTGCACTCGCCGGGGGCGATCGTGATGCGCCGGCAGCGGTTCCCAAAGAGGTCGCGGTACTCGTTGCCCACGCTCGCGCCGGTGGTCTCCAGGGCTTCGCGCACGATCATGTGCCGTGCGTGCGCCTGGGGCGCCAAGATGAACACGCTGGGGGTGGGCGTTGCGGCCCGATACCCGAGCTGACAGCCGATGCGAATTTGATACATCACGAAACCTCGGCAGGGCGCGCCGAGGTCAAGAGCCTAAGGGCGCGGGCAGCGCAGGGCAAAAAAGCGTACGTCTTTGTCCAGACCCCGGCCCGAAGGTCAGGTTCCAAACACGCCTCGCACGGCCTGCGCGCGAAAATCGAAAATGCGCGCAAGTGTGCGCTTCACCAAAAGCACGTGCGTCATGGCACCGAGCGGGCCGAAAGGCAGCTCGTAATCCACCACGTCGTCCATGCGTGTGCCACCCGCCACGGGGGTGAAGGTGTGCAGGTGGTGCCAGCGCCGATAAGGGCTCCGAAGGGCGACGTCCACGAAGGACACGCCGGGCTCGTACGCTTCGATGCGCGTGCGCCAGCGCAGGGGCACGCCGAAGAGCGAGATGCGGTAGTCGATGAGCGTGCCCACCTGCATCGGGATGGGGCTGGGGGTCAGGATCCGGAACCCGAGAAAAGGGGGGGTCAGGGCCTCGAGGTTCTCGGGCGCCGCAAAGAACGGGAACACCTCGTCCACCGGTTTCGGGATGAACTGAGTGCGTCGCAATTGATGGGCCCGTGCGGGCGTTGGCGAGGTCATGATCCTTCGATTCCCGAGCGCGCCCGTCTGCCGCAGATGACGCGGCTCCCGTGGGGCGCAACGGCCCGGTCGCCCGCCGCCGGCCGCCCCTATGGCCCCCCGGCACCAGACCCTGGCCCCCTGTGACCCCATGGGTTACACCTTATCCCCATGGGTCACTCTTCCGACGCCCGCTCGACCCGCCCTGAGGCGCCCCCCCGTCACATCTCGCGGGAGATGGCGCTCGGCTTCGGCACCGTATCCTTGGTGGCGCTGGCCACGTGCGGATTGCTGCTCCTACTGATTCGCCAGGTCTCTGCGTTGGTGACGGGCATGACGGCGGAGGAAACCGCCATTCGGCAGGGCTCTGCGTTGGCGAGGGCCGTGCGCGAGCAGTACATCCATCTGGCGCGGGCGTCTGTCGAAGGTGACGCCCGCCATCTGGAACACTTTCGGCACTGGCAAGCCGAGGTGCGTGAGGCGCTGACGAAGCTCCTGCCCTTCGTGCCGGCAGCCGAAGGGTGGCGGGTGCCTGCGCTCGGGCAGACGCTCGAGGCGCTGGGGAACGAAGTGCCGCCCGAGGGCACGCGGCAGGTGCCAGGGACGCTTGCGGCCTCGCACCCCGCCATCGCACGGCTCGCCGACGAGGCTTCGGCGCAGGCGGACGCTTTGGCGGAGGCCGTGGCGTCTCGCATGGCGCACTCCCACGTGCTGGCCACGCAGGCCACGCAGCTGGGCCTGCTTTACGGCGGGCTGGGTGCGTTCGTGATCGTGGGCCTCTCGGTGGGGTTCACGTTGCGGCTCCGGCACTCGGTGCTGAAGCCGCTCGGGGCGCTCACGGCGGCGGCACAACGCTTTGGGTCCGGCGCGTTCGAGGCGCGCGTGGGGGCCGTGGGGCGGGGGGAACTGCGTGCGCTTTCGCAGGCCTTCGATCGCATGGCCGAGGAGCTTGCCGAACGCCAACGTCGCGTGGTGCACAACGAACGCATGGCGGCCATCGGACACCTGGCCGCGGGCGTGGCGCACGAGCTGAACAACCCCATTGGCATCATTCGGGGCTACCTCAAGACGATGGAAGCCAAGGAGGATCCGGAGACCCTCGAGGAAGAGCTCCGCATTCTCGACGAAGAGGCAGGGCACTGCCAGCGCATCGCCGAGGATCTGCTGGCCTATGCCCGCCCCGCCGAGCTGCGCTGCGAGCCCCTGCGCATGAAGGCGTTCGTGGAAGAAACGCTCCGGCGCTTCGCCGAAAGCCCTGATGGTCGCGGACGCCCCGTGGTGGCGGAGCTGCAGGACGGGACCCTCTTGGCCGATCCTACCCGCTTGCGCCAGGTGCTTTTGAACCTCGTTGCGAACGCGGCGCAGGTGAGCCCACCCGGTGTGCCCGTCACCGTGAGGGGCGAGGACCAGGGTGAGACCTACCGGCTCGAGGTGATTGATCGCGGGCCCGGCATTGCCCTCGAGGATCAAGGACGCATCTTCGAGCCCTTTTTCACGAAACGTCGGGGGGGCAGCGGACTTGGGCTCTCGGTCTGTCTGGGCATCGTGCAGGCTCACGGGGGGCGCGTGCAGGTGGTGTCGCGTGAGGGCGAGGGCTCACGCTTCGAGGTCGTTTTGCCCAAGCACGCCGCTGCGGGAGGTCTGTCATGAGCGCGCGCGGTCCCGTGGTTTTGGTGGTGGATGACAAACGCAACATGGTGCGCCTGATGGCGAAAGTGCTGCGCCAAGACGCCACGGTGCGCACCGCGGAGAGCGGGGCCGATGCGCTTCGGGTGCTTGCCAGCGAGAGCGTCGACGTGGTGCTTTGTGACCTCAAGATGCCCGACATGGACGGGCTCGACGTGTTGCGTGCCTGCAAGCGCCTGCAGCCGGCGGCCGAGTTCGTGTTGATGACGGCGTTCGCCAGTGTGGGCACCGCGGTGGAGGCGTTGCGCCTGGGCGCCTACGACTATCTCACGAAGCCCTTCGAGCCCGATGCGGCGCGGGCCGTGGTGCTGCGCGCGCTTGGGCGCGTGCGCCTGGCACCTACCGAGGCGACGGACGGCGTGGAGGTCTTGCCGGGCATGATCGCACGCACCCGGAGCATGCAGGAGCTGGCCGCGCTGGTCAAACGTGTGGCCGACAGCGACGCCACCGCGTTGGTGTTGGGGGAGACGGGCACCGGAAAGGAGAGGGTGGCCCGCGCGCTTCATCAACTGGGTCCGCGCGCGGCCCGTCGCTTCGTGGCCGTCAACTGCGCGGCGATCCCCGCGGAGCTTTTGGAGACCGAGCTTTTTGGTCACGCCAAGGGCGCGTTCACCGGCGCGGTGCGGGACCGTGCGGGTCTCTTCGAGGAAGCGCACGGGGGCACGCTGTTCCTCGATGAAGTGGGTGACATGCGCCTCTCCCTGCAGGCGAAGCTCACGCGTGTGCTCGAGGACAAGGCCGTGCGGCGGGTGGGCGAGTCGCACGAGCGGAAGGTCAATGTACGCCTGGTGGCCGCCACGCACCGAAATCTCGAGGCGATGGTGAAGACCGAGGCCTTCCGCGAGGATCTCTGGTACCGCTTGAATGTGGCGCTGGTGCGCATCCCGCCACTGCGGGAACGCAAGGATGACATCGAGCTGCTTGCTCAGCATTTCCTGCGCGAGCGTGCCGAACAGACGCAGGGGCGCACGATCGAAGGGCTCACGCCCCATGCCCTCGAGGCGCTGCAGGCCTACGATTGGCCCGGTAACGTGCGGCAGCTCCGTTCGGCGATCGAACGGGCGTGCCTGGTCTGTCAGGGGCAGCGCCTCGACGCAAAAGACTTACCCCCCGAAGTGTTGGCCCACGGGGGCGCGATCGACGGACAGGGGCTGGCGGCCATGTCGTGGGCGGCCGCGCTCGAGCGGGGGCGTGCGGAGGTGGCGCGGACGTATTTGGAAGGTGTCCTTCAGCGCTTCGACGGGCAGATCGCGGAGGCCGCGGCTCACGCGGGGGTCGAACGCGAAAGCTTCTACCGGCTGCTGCGCAAGTACGACGTCGACCCCAGCGCCTTCCGCAGTGCGGGGGGCAAGCCCGAGTGACAGCTTCAGTCAGTGTGGCTTGACGGCCGTCTGCGACACGGAGTTGCCCTCAGTCCGACACGGGCCTCGTACCTGCCTCACCGTCTTTCCGCCCGCCAAGCCTGGCAAGCTCCAGTCCCCTCTTCGCTTCAGAACTCCCGGGATCTAGAACCAGTGCCGCGTCGAAGGATTTGACGGCCTCGCCAAACTCCTCCATGGCGAGGTAGGCGCGACCTGCGACCACAAATGCCGGAGCGCCCGCACCGAGGCGAGCGGCACGTTTGGCCTGAAATACGCAATCGAGAAGGTTGCCTATCTCGAAGTTGTGCTGCGCGCTTGCAAGCAGCTGCACCGCCTCGCGCTGTTGATCGCTTCCTGGTGGGTGTGCAGAAGGCTCGTGCGCAGCGCTTCCCTGGCGTGCTTTCGGGGCTCGACGCGCTATGCCTGTTTCCGGTTCCGTCGGAGGCTTGTAGGCCTGGACGGTGACTTCCTCAAGCGTTGGGGGTGGTGCGGCGACCTCCTCCGTGGATCGGGCGGCTGGTGTCGGCGGGGCCAGAACGGGGCCACCCCGCGTATCCACGGGGCGCGATCCCGAGCGCGTTCCCCAAACGCCCCCCGCGACCAGTAATGCTGCAATACCCACAGCCGGCAATCCGACACGGATGCGCCTACGCTGACCGGCCACGATGGGTGCGGTACCCGTTTCGCGACGCCGTTCCGGGCGAAGTGCTTCGAGCTGTGAGCGCCACAACGACGCCAAACGGGGCCGGGCGTCAGGCTCGCGCTCCAGGGCGCCCATAACCGCTTGGCACAGACCTAAAGGCAAGGGCCGTCTTTGGGACACATCAACGGGGAGGCCATGGACCTTCGCTTCGCAAAGCTCCTGCGCATCCCGCTGCTCGAACGGCAAGACGCCCGTCAACATCTCGTAAAGGACCGTTGCTGCCGCATAGACATCAGCGCGTCCGTCAACAGTAGATCCGGCAATGATCTGCTCGGGCGCCATGTACTGCGGCGTCCCCAGGGCGACCTCGGGGCGGGTCAGACCGTCAAAGGGGCTCTCCCCCGCCTCGTCGTCCAGAATCCGTGCCACACCGAAATCCAAGATCTTCACGCGGGTCCCGTCTCGGGTCTCGGCCAGCATAATATTGGCAGGCTTCAAATCACGATGGACTACGCCGGCCTCGTGCGCCGCCTCCAAGGCGCGGGCGATCTGGATGGCGACATCGAGGGCTTCCGGTGGCGGAAGGGATTTTTTGCTCGCGATCACCTCTTCCAGAGAGCGTCCTTCAATCAGCTCCATCACGACGTAGGCGTCCCCCTGGGGCGTCATGCCGGCATCCGTGATGTTCACGACGCGTTCGTCATTAATTCGGTTCGTGGCGTGCGCTTCACGAACGAATCGCGCCTGAAGGTCTGCGTTCCCTCGGAAGAAAGGGATCTTGATGGCTACGCGCCGGCCGATCTCCTTGTGGAGACCCTCGAAGACCAAACCCATTGCTCCCTTGGCCAGAACCTTCTTGATCTCGTACCTCTCGCCTAAAGTGGTACCGATGTAGCCTTCAGGCCTGACCAGAGGACCAACTCCACCAAGGTCTGGGGCTAGCTGGGGTTCCTTCACTGCTTCGATGAGCGACTCGCGCTGTTTGCGTTCCCGGTCCAGCTCATGGCCGAAGCGTTCCACCATGAAAGTGCGCAATTTGCGACGGTAGTCCCCAGGGGCCAGATGCGAATTGAGGTCTTGAAGAAATTCCTCCGCACTGGCGTAACGATCGATGGGGTCGTCGGCAAGCGCCAGTCGCAGAATCTCTCCGAGCTCTTCGGGGACTGAAGGTTCCACCTCGTGTGGCGGTCGAAAAGTTGTCGTCGTCGTGCGTGCGGCTCCATTGGCAATGTAGCGGCGTCCGGTGAGGCATTCCCACAAGAGCACTCCCACCGAGAACAGGTCGGAACGAGCGTCCACCGCTTTTCCCAAGAATTGTTCCGGCGCCACATAACCTGGTTTTCCGAGCTTCAGGGCGTACCCGGTCTGTTGCCCTTGCGTGGACGGGCGAATGAGCCCGAAGTCGAGAAGTTTCACGGCGCCTGTGGAAGACAGCATCACATTCGATGGCGTGACGTCCCTGTGAACCAGGCCACGCTCGTGAATGTAGAGCAGCCCCGTCAGGATCTCGATTCCGACGAACATCGTGAGGCCAAGGGGTAACGGCCGACCCTGCTCGAGTCCGCGGGCGAGTACCGCTGCCAGAGTCCGGCCCTCGATGAACTCCATCGCCAGGAACAGCTCTCGATTTATGACTCCTGTATCGAAAACGAAAACCAGGTTGTCGTGAGACAACTTGCTGGCGGTTGCTGCCTCTTCCAGAAACCGCCGCGAAAGAAACTCAGCTTCCGCGTCATCCGCACCGTACGAAACAGTCTTGATGGCGCAGATCCGGCCGGCACCCAGCCCCCGCGTGACGCCGAGGCTGACGTTTGCCATGCCCCCGCGCCCGATCGGCGCCAGAAGCAGATATCGCTCCCCGAGCGCTCTCGGCCAACTGGGCCCAGCAAAGCCGACGGGTTCGGGTCTTGAGCTCACGGAGGCTATTCTATGCGCCCTCGTTGCCGCTTTCGCAAATGGGCCAGGGCGGCGAAGTCACCGGTTTCTTTTGGAATTCTTCTCAAGTTGGCGGGCAATGGAAACGCCGCTCTGTGCTATAAAGCGCGCGTGCTCGCGGGTGCGGAAATCGGGAAGTATCACCTGGAACACCGGATTGCCCGGGGTGGTATGGCCGAGGTCTGGGCGGCGACCGTGCGCGGGCCTGGGGAGTTCGTGAAGCGAGTCGCTGTAAAGTTCATCCTGGCCCACTTCGATGACCACTCCGAAGCCGAGCGGCTCTTC